>NZ_JBBMFS010000008.1:0-169441 GCF_040095895.1 Lachnospira intestinalis | reverse complement strand
GGCCTGGTGGCTCAGCTGGTTAGAGCGCCGCCCTGTCACGGCGGAGGTCGTGGGTTCGAACCCCATCCGGGTCGTTTACAATTTATAATTGTATATAGCATGTTTAATGGGATCATAGCTCAGCTGGGAGAGCATCTGCCTTACAAGCAGAGGGTCATAGGTTCGAGCCCTATTGGTCCCACTTTGCCGACATGGCTCAATGGCAGAGCAGCTGATTTGTAATCAGCAGGTTGTTGGTTCGACTCCGACTGTCGGCTTTCGCGGTGGCTTATCTACGGATATGAAGATGGGTTATTGCGTTTTAATTGAATATGGACGGATTCCCGAGTGGCCAAAGGGGACAGACTGTAAATCTGCTGGCGATGCCTTCGAAGGTTCGAATCCTTCTCCGTCCATTATATTCTTTTATAATTTTGCATATTTGTTATATGTTTTGCATATAATAAATTAAATGAATAACGCGGGGTAGAGCAGTTCGGAAGCTCGTCGGGCTCATAACCCGAAGGTCACAGGTTCAAATCCTGTCCCCGCTACTATGCCTAGATAGCTCAGTCGGTAGAGCAGAGGACTGAAAATCCTCGTGTCACTGGTTCGATTCCGGTTCTAGGCACTAAGTTAGGAAACTCAATCTTTTTGAAAGGTTGAGTTTTTTTTGATTGCAGATTTATAGAACATAAAAAGAGATAATCCTAAATATAATGGGAGAAGAAAGACACTGTATAATTTTGGACCTTTGTCAAAAGGGGGAAAAAAATGGTGTTTTGTCGGGAATAGAAGGTAAAAGTCCCGGAAAATATAAATACAGGTTGAATTATTATACCGATGTGTTATCATAGTAAATGTATGTGCTGAAATGGATTGAAAAAATAAAGTATTTTGAGAACATGCACAGGAATGGATACAAAAACATTTTAAATTTATAAGAAAAATGTGCAATTTGCAAAAACAGCGTGAGTTGAAGCATTTTGAGCAGAAATGTTTTTAGAAGAATTTTCGGGGACTGTCCGAAACGGAGGATAAAATGAGTAAAGGAAACATTAATTATAAATATTTAAGAAGACGGAAAAACTGGTTTCAGCGCAATTGGAAAGCACTGATAATCTATATCATACTGATTCTTGCAGTGCTGGGCGCCGGTGCATTTGTATGTATCCGGTTCACACCGCTTGGCAGTAAGTTAGGCATTACGCAGGGTAATGAAAGTAAAGAAAATAAGGCTTCACCGGGTGCGGATAATAATGCACAGGGTGACGGCAGCAATAAGAATAACGGCGAACAGCAGACCAAAGAAGTGACATGGATAGATTTAAAAGAGCCGGAACAGCAGAAGGAAGTTTCTTATACCGTACCAGCCGGAGTGGCATATCCGTATCACATTAAAGTCAACAGAGCGGCAAACTGTGTAACGGTCTACGGGATTGATGAGAGCGGTTCGTATTCAATTCCGGTAAAAGCATTTGCGGCATCCTGCGGCAGAGCAGGAGAAGAAACGATTACCGGTGAAAATTATAAAACATCGGATATGTATGTATGGCGTTTAATGGTGGACAATACCTATGGACATTATGCGTACCGTATCAGCGGCGGATATCTGTTCCATTCCGTACCGTATTTAAAGGCAGCCAATAATACACTTGAAACAGAAGAATATAATAAGCTGGGTACATTTGCATCACTGGGCTGTGTCAGAATGTGCGTCCGTGATGTATTATGGCTGTATGAAAACTGTCCGCAGGGAACAACGGTTGATATTTATGATGATGCTGCGAATCCGGGACCGCTTGGCAAGCCGGAATCTATTAAAATTCCGTTAGACAGCCCAAATGCAGGCTGGGACCCGACAGACCCGGATGAAACAAATCCATGGCATAAGGAGAGTGCGACACTTTCAGGAGTACAGGATATTACCGTAAAGGTGGGAGATACCGTTGATTTCTTAAAAGGTGTGACGGCAAAAGATACCTGTGGCAATGATATTACAGATAAAATCGCAGTTAGCGGACGATATACAACCGATGCGGTAGGCGAATATACGATGAAGTATCAGGTAACAGATGCAATCGGAAGCACAGCAACGGCTGAAATGAAATTAATTGTGACAAAATAACAGATTTAAAAGCAGACTTTGACAGAAATGTCGGGTCAGAATATAAAAGCAAAGGAGCTGTCTAAACCGGACAAGGTCAGAAAAAATAGAAATCTGGCTTTTTGCAGGTTTAAGCAGCTTTTTTGCATGAAACGGAGAAAGAATGAAAAAAGATTTATTAGAGCGGCTGGAGGAATACTGCGGTGCAGATTATGTGCCGTTACATATGCCGGGAGCAAAAAGAAATACACAGGAGTTTGTCATGCCAAACCCCTATGCGATTGACATTACGGAAATTGATGGATTTGACAATATGCATCATGCAGAGGATATTTTAAAAGAAGCCTTTGAGCGGACGGCAAAATTATTCGGTGCAGAGGAAAGTCTGTGGCTGATAAACGGAAGCAGTGCGGGGCTGTTGGCGGCAATCTGCGGTGCAACAAAAAAAAATGATACGGTGCTGGTCGCAAGAAACTGTCACCGTGCCGTGTATAATGCCATTTACTTAAATGAATTAAATCCGGTGTATCTGTATCCCAAGGAAGTCACAAGCGGCATTTACGGTGCGGTATCACCAAGTCAGGTTGAACAGGCATTCAAACAGCATGAAAATATCCGTGCGGTTATTATTACTTCGCCGACGTATGAGGGAATTGTATCGGATGTAAAAAAAATTGCGGAAATCGTACACCGGTATGGTAAGATATTGATTGTAGATGAAGCGCACGGCGCGCATTTTGCATTTCATGAAGCTTTTCCGGAATCGGCGGTATTCTGCGGTGCCGATGCGGTAATCCAGAGTATTCATAAAACACTGCCGTCCCTGACACAGACGGCGTTACTGCATTTGCAGGGAAATATTGATAAAGAGCGGGTGCGGCGGTATTGGGATATGTATCAGACCACCAGTCCGTCCTATGTGTTAATGGGTGGCATTGACCGTTGTATGACAGTGCTTGAAACGAAAGGAAAACCTCTTTTTAATGCGTATGTGACACGGCTTCTGGCATTGCGGAAAAAGTTAGAAACACTTACGAATATCCGACTGTTTCCGACCGATGACATTTCAAAGATTGTACTGCTTGTACGGGACGGAAAAAAATTGTATCAGGAATTGTTAAATAAATATCATATCCAGCTTGAAATGGCTTCTTTGCAATATGTCATTGCGATGACCAGTATCGGGGATACCGATGAATATTATGAGCGTTTTTTTGAAGCGCTCAGACAGATAGATGATGAAATGCAGACGAAAATCAGAAGAGGACAGAAATCACAACTACAGACGGAACAGGACATAAAACAAAGGAATGAATTGCCAACAGAACTTGAAAACGTAGAAAAAATAACTGCTTTTATGGAATGTTTTCCGGAGGTGAAATGTAATCCGTATGATGCGCAGAATGGGGACGCCGAGCCGGTAGAACTGGATTTATGCGTGGGAAGAACTGCGGCGGCAGGCGTGTGCTTTTATCCGCCGGGTATACCGCTTATTCAGGCGGGAGAGGTTTATACAGGAGAAATTGCAGAGATTATCCGTGAAGGAATCCAGAAAAATTTGGAAGTTATCGGTATTGAAAAAAGTGAAAAAGGAGTATATGTTTCATGCCTGAAATCATATTTTTAATGGGAAAAAGTGCAACGGGAAAAGACCACATTTACGAACAGCTTGCACACGATGAGCAGCTTCATTTAAAGAGAATTACCATGTATACGACAAGGCCAATGCGGGCGGGAGAAGCGGAGGGCGTTGAGTATCATTTTGTAAATGATGATGAAGCTGCGCGGCTTGAAAAAGAAGGAAAAATCATCGAAATGCGCTGTTATGATACGGTTATCGGCGTGTGGAAATATTTTACGGTCAATGACGGGCAGATACAGTTAGGCGGAAAGAACCGCTATATTGTTATCGGAACGCTTGAAGCGTATGACGGATTTTGCAAATATTACGGAAAAGAACATCTTTTGCCGATATATATAGAAGTAGAGGATAAAATCCGGCTTCTGCGTGCTATTCACAGGGAAGAAGAACAGGAAAAGCCAAAGTATGCGGAACTGTGCCGTAGGTTTTTGGCAGATGAGCAGGATTTTTCCGAAGAAAATTTAAAAAAATCCGGGATTACAAAGCATTTTTCAAACAATGACGGGTTAGAAGACAGTGTGGCGGCAATTAAGCAGGAGATTTTAAGGAATATTGGTGAACAAAAAAGCCGCGATTAAAAATGTTTACTGTATATGTAAATGATATATGGATGAAACTGTGGAAACTTAGGTAAAGATTTATTGGTTTATGCGGTAAAGTATGCTATAATGCTTATATAGTGCCAAAATGGGGGTATTTTTGTGGATATTAAGGTAAATGACGTATCAAAGATACAACAGGTAGAAGAACCGACAAAGAGCGTGGACAGTGGAGATGACAGCTTTAAATTTACGCTGATCCGCAATATCGAAGAAAAGGATCTTCAGGAAAAATTAAATTCCATGATGGAGCAAATCACGGTGCAGGGTGATAAGATTTCCAAACACATGGATATTAAAGATATGAAAAAGTACAGGGAACTGGTTAAGGGATTTTTAAATGAAGTGGTGAGCCGTTCCCATGAATTTTCGCGTGAGAATTTCCTCGACAGACGCGGGCGCCACAGAGTTTACGGTATTGTAAGACTGGTGGATAAGAATCTCGATGACCTTGCGGGCGAGCTGGTCAAGGACGAAAAAGACCACCTTGCCATTATCAGTAAGATTGATGATATCCGTGGTCTGCTTTTGGATATTTCAACGTGATACAATCCGGAAATTGGAACGGAAAACAGAAAGGACAAATCATGAGTAAGTTTGCAGATATTTACGGACACGAACAGATAAAGGAACATTTACAGAATGCAATAAGACTCAATAAGGTTTCACATGCCTATATTTTTAACGGACCGATGGGTTCGGGAAAAAAGATGACGGCGGGCATTTTTGCCGAAACACTGCAATGTGAACGGCACGGACAGGAACCCTGCGGTACGTGTCATTCCTGTATCCAGAGTGAATCGGGCAATCAGCCGGATATTATCTGGGTGCATCATGAAAAACCGGGCAGTATCGGTGTCGATGATGTAAGAGAACAGGTTATCGGCGATATGCAGATTAAGCCATACAGCAGCCGGTATAAGATTTATATTATTGACGAGGCGGAGAAGCTGACACAGCAGGCGCAGAATGCCCTGTTAAAGACGATTGAAGAACCGCCGGCATACGGCATTATTATTTTGCTGACAACCAATGCGGATACATTTTTACAGACCATTTTATCAAGATGTGTCAGACTGGATTTCAGACCGCTGCGGGATACACTGGTAACACAGTATTTACAGGAAAAGTATGATTTAACGGACTATGAGTGCCGTTTTGCAACTGCATTTGCACAGGGAAAAATCGGCCGTGCCGTAACGATTGCAACATCAAAAGAATTTGCACAGTTAAAAGAAGAAGTGATGCACGTTATCCGCTATGCCAAAGAGATGACAACAGCGGAAATTATGGCGGAAGTCAAAAATATCGCCAATTATAAACTCACGATTGACGATTATTTAGATTTAATGGCAATGTGGTACCGGGATGTTTTAGTCTTTAAAAGCACAAAGGATTCCAATGCCCTGATTTTTAAAGATGAAATGTCATTGCTTGCAGAGCAGGCAAAGAACTGTTCTTATGAGGGGCTGGAAGACATTTTAAAATCCATTGACAAGGTGAAGCTGCGGTTAAAGGCAAATGTTAATTTTGACCTTGTTATTGAACTGCTGATTATGGCAATTAAAGAGGCGATGTAGGTAAAAACGGCAGTCCTGCATTTGCAGGCGGCAGTGGAGTTAGAACAGAATGAAAAGGAATAAAATGGAGGAAAACTCGTGACAAAGGTTATTGGAGTCCGGTTCCGTCAGGCAGGAAAAATTTATTTTTTTGCACCGGGAAAGTATGAAGACATTGAAACCGGACAGCATGTTATCGTGGAAACCGCGCGTGGCGTGGAGTACGGACATGTTGTTTTAGGAATCCGGGAAGTTGAAGATAAAAAGGTAATTCAGCCGTTAAAGGCAGTCATCCGGATTGCAACGCCGGAGGATGATGAGCGGGAAGCAAGAAACCGCCGGAAGGAAAAAGAAGCCTTTCAGATTTGTCTGGAAAAGATTGCAAAGCACAAGCTGGAAATGAAACTGATCAAAGTCGAATATACATTCGATAACAATAAGGTGCTGTTTTATTTTACGGCGGACGGACGAATTGATTTCAGGGAGCTGGTAAAGGATCTGGCATCGGTATTTAAGACCCGAATCGAACTGCGCCAGATTGGGGTGCGCGATGAAGCAAAGATTATGGGTGGAATCGGCGTGTGCGGAAGACCGCTGTGCTGTGCGACTTATATGCCGGAATTTGTGCCGGTTTCGATTAAAATGGCAAAAGAGCAGAATCTTTCGTTAAATCCGACCAAAATATCGGGCGTATGCGGAAGACTGATGTGCTGTCTGAAAAATGAAGAAGAAACCTACGAAGAATTGAACAGTCATCTGCCAGGCATCGGCGATTATGTGACGACACCGGATAAGTTAAAGGGCGAGGTATTAAGCGTGAGCGTACTGCGCCAGCGCGTCAAGGTGGTTGTGACAACCGGCAATGACGAAAAAGAGGTGCGGGAGTATCCGGTTGCGGAAATCCGCTTTAAGCCGAAGCGCCGCAACGATAAGATGCATATTGATGATAAAGAGTTAAAGCAGCTTGAAGAATTAGAAAAAAAGGAAGGAAAATCCCATATCAATGACGAATGATAATGAGAGAATTGATGACTTACAGCGCAACGGGTACCGGATTATCCAGAATAAAGACTGCTTTTGTTTTGGAATGGATGCCGTGCTTTTGTCTTCCTTTGCAAAAGCGCAGAAAAATGAGCAGGTTCTTGATTTAGGTACGGGAAATGGGGTCATTCCCATTTTAATGCAGGCAAAAAATCCCGATGCCGCCGGATTTACCGGACTGGAAATTCAGGCGGTCAGTGCGGACCTTGCCAGAAGAAGCGTGGAACTAAACGAAATCGGAGAAGCTGTAAAAATTGTACAGGGTGATATTAAAGAGGCTTCCACGATATTCGGGGGAGCTTCTTTTAATGTTGTAACGACCAATCCGCCGTATATGAATGAGAATCATGGACTGACCAATCCGCATTCCGCAAAAGCGATTGCGCGCCATGAACTGCTCTGCACACTCGAAGATGTGGTGCGGGAAGCCTCGCGGTGTCTGAAAATGTGCGGCAGATTTTATATGGTGCACCGCCCACAGCGGCTTGTGGAAATTTTTGAAGTGATGACACGGCATCATTTAGAACCCAAAAGAATCCGTATGGTATATCCGCATGAAAATAAGGATGCCAATATGGTGTTAATCGAAGCAGTCAAAGGCGGTAAAGCACTCTTAAAAGTAGAGCCGCCGCTGGTTGTATACAAAGAAGACGGCACGTATACACAGGAGCTGCTCAAAATGTACTAAAAGGCCGTTTGGCGGCAGAAAGAGTGAAGTTATGGAACATACGGGAATGTTGTATTTGTGCGCAACACCGATTGGAAATTTAGAAGATATTACCTACCGTGTGCTTCGGACCTTAAAAGAAGTGGATTTAATTGCGGCAGAGGATACCAGAAACAGTATTAAGCTGCTCAATCATTTTGAAATCAAGACCCCGATGACCAGTTATCATGAATATAACAAGGTCGAAAAGGCAAAAGTATTGGTAGAGAAAATGCTGGCAGGCACAATGGTTGCCCTGATTACCGATGCGGGAACGCCGGGCATTTCAGACCCCGGTGAGGAACTGGTGCGCCAGTGCCATGAAGCAGGCGTAACCGTGACTTCCCTTCCGGGACCGGCGGCATGTATTACGGCACTGACGATGTCTGGAAGACCGACCAGACGGTTTGCATTTGAAGCATTTCTGCCGCCTGACAAGCAGGAGCGCAAGGCAGTACTTTCCGAATTAAAGGAAGAAACAAGAACGGTTATTTTATATGAAGCGCCACACCGTCTGCTCCGGACATTAAAGGAGCTGTGTGAGGTGTTTGGCAAAGACCGCCCGCTCACGATTTGCAAGGAACTGACCAAGCGGCATGAAAAGGCGATGCTTACGACCTTTAAAGAGGCGGTTGACTTTTATGAGGAACAGGAGCCGCGCGGTGAATATGTGCTGGTCGTGGAGGGCAAGAGCCGGAAAGCGATTGAAGCGGAAGAACAGGCACAGTGGGCACAGATGAGTATTGCAGACCATGTTGACCTGTATATCAGCCAGGGCATGGATAAAAAAGAAGCGATGAAAGCGGCGGCAAAAGACCGCGGTGTATCGAAAAGAGAGATTTATCAGGCGCTGCTGTAAAAGTGGACGTACGCGGTACGCAACGATTGCAGCGTACCGGCAGTGAAAAAGAAGAATAAAAACGGGAGGAAAAAGTATGTTTCAGATAGGCTGTCATCTTTCGGCATCTAAGGGCTTTCTTCACATGGGAAAGGAAGCTGTTGCACTCGGAGGAAATACATTTCAGTTTTTTACAAGAAACCCGCGCGGCGGTGCTGCAAAGGCAATAGATGAAAAGGACGTGGAAAGTTTTAAAGCATTTGCAAAAGAAAACGGTATCCATGTGATTTTAGCACACGCGCCGTATACGTTAAATGCATGCTCCGCAGATGAAAGCACGAGAGAATTTGCAAAAAATACGTTTGCAGATGATTTAAAAAGAATGGAATATGTACCGGGAAATCTTTATAACTTTCATCCGGGAAGCCATGTAAAACAGGGCGTTGAAATCGGAATTGACTATATTACACAGATGTTAAACGAGGTGTTAAAGCCGGAGCAGACGACAAAGGTACTGCTTGAAACCATGGCGGGCAAGGGTTCGGAAATCGGCAGGTCTTTTGAAGAACTGCGCGCGATTATTGACCGCGTGGAATTAAATGACCATCTGGGGGTATGCCTTGATACGTGCCATGTCTACGATGCGGGATATGACATTGTAAATGACCTTGATGGCGTGTTAAAGCAGTTTGATGAGATTATTGGCATTGACAGACTGTATGCCATTCATATCAACGATTCAAAGAATCCGTTTGAAAGCCATAAAGACCGCCATGAAAAGATTGGTGAGGGTTCAATCGGAACGGAAGCCTTTGAACGGATTATCAACCACCCGATGTTAGCGGATAAGCCGTTCTTTCTGGAAACACCGAATGAATTGGACGGTTATGCAAAAGAAATCGCGCTGTTAAAATCCCTGCGCAGGGAGTAAAAACTGCAAAATTAAAAGAAAGAAGCACCGGCAGAAAATGACATGTCATTTTCTGCCGGTGCTTTTTTAAGCGGGTAGTGTTACTGCATTTCGGCCTGCGCCTTTGGTGCTGTTTCATGCTGACGGATAATGCCGCGGATTGTGGTAAATAAATACGGCTTAATCGTTTCGATATTTGCCGGTTCTTCGTAGAGAATTGCGCTGTAGCAGGTGGAGCTGACAAGCTCGGTAATTAAAAACAGCATAATTTCCGGTTCTTCGATTTCGTATTCGGCACAGTCAATCATGGAATAAAATACATCTTTGAAATTTACATCGTCTTCCGCAATGTTACTTGTCAGGGCTTCCCTGAAAATTCCCCAGCTTAAATTTTTGGAAATAAAGGTGAGCAGGGTCTTATCTTCATTTAAAGCATTGATAATGTGGTCCGCAATAAAAATAATTTTGTCTTCAAATCCCAGTGTCAGATTATTCTTTAAACAATACTGCGTAAGATTGGCGGCTGCATGTTTAAACAGCTTGCTGGATTCATGCGAAACCAGTTTATTGCGGATATCATATTTATCTTTAAAATACAGATAGAATGTACCCTTGGCAATGCCTGCATTTTTAGAAATCTCTGCAATAGAGGTCTTGCTGACACCTTTGGTCGTAAAAAGGTTAAATGCGGTATTGAGCAGAGAGGTCCGTTTTTGCAATTTATTTGATTCTAACTTTCCCATAACGTCTCCTTATCTGCAATTTTTTATAAATTACGTTTGTCTTCCATGCATAATAGAGGTTTTTAATCCGTTTGTCAATAAAAAATGACTAAAAGTCATAAATTTTTATAAACTATATTGACTACTGGTCATTTTGTGCTATAATGACAATCGCAAATGAGAATGACCAACGGTCAGTAACAATTTTGAGTATTAAAAGGAGGAATAATAATGGAAAAGGTAGGAAAAGCGATAGTTAAGCTTAGAATTCCAATTTTGATTTTAAGCGTATTGCTGCTCATTCCGGCAGGCATCGGATATGTCAAGACAAAAGTCAATTATGATATTTTGTATTATCTGCCCGGTGACATTGACACAATGAAAGGGCAGGACATTCTGATGGATGAATTTAACAAGGGTGCGTATGCCACGGTCGTTGTTAAAGGAATGGACGCTAAAGGAATTGAAAAGATAGAAGATAAAATTGAAAATGTAGAACATGTAACAGATATTATTTCTTATAACAGTATGGTAGGTGCAGAAGTACCGACTGAAATCATTCCGTCAAAGTACCGCAGCTATTTTGAAAATCAGGAAAGCGGCTGTACGATGTTTATGATTTTCTTTGATGATACAACATCAAGTGACGGCACAATGGCAGCGATTCAGGAATTAAGAAATATTGCTGACGGACAGTGCTTCATCAGCGGTATGTCAGCCGTTGTTACAGATACAAAGAACATCACACAGCAGGAAACGATTGCATACGTTGTGATTGCCGTAGTCCTTACAAGTATTGTACTGGCACTGTTTATGGATTCTTTCCTTGTACCGGTATTCTTTATGTTAAGTATCGGTATGGCGATTGTTTACAACTTAGGCTCTAATGTTATTATGGGTGAGGTTTCTTTCCTTACCAAAGCACTTGCAGCGGTATTACAGCTTGGTGTTACAATGGACTACTCCATTTTCTTATGGCACAGCTATAAGGAACAGAAAAGCGAGTATCCGGATGACCATAATAAGGCAATGGCAGTGGCTATCGGAAATACCATTACTTCCGTAGTCGGTTCTTCCATTACAACAGTAGCCGGATTTATCGCACTGTGCTTCATGACATTTACACTGGGCTTAGACCTCGGTATTGTTATGGCAAAGGGTGTTGTAATCGGTGTTATCGGCTGTGTAACGATTCTTCCTTCCATGATTCTGACATTTGACAGGGCATTGGAAAAGACAATGCACAAAGAAATTATGCCGGCAAAATTCGATAAGCTTGCAAATTTCGTTGTCAACCACGCATGGCTTCCGATTATCGTTTTCCTTGTATTATTATTCCCGGCAATTTACGGATATAATCATACAAATGTTTACTATAACTTAACAGATACATTCCCTGAATCTACAGCCTGCTCACAGGCAAATAAGATTCTGGAAGAAAATTTTGATATGAATTCCGTCTACATGATTCTTGCAGATACGAACATGACAGCAAAAGATGCAACGAAGATGTTAGACGAACTGGAAAATGTTGAAGGTGTTTCTTTTGCATTAGGATATAATTCCCTTGCAGGAACAACCATTCCGGACGAACTTATTCCGGATGACTTAAAGGATATGTTAAAAGGTAATAAGCATCAGATGATTGCAATCGGTTCAGATTACAAGCTGGCATCCGATGAAATCAACAATCAGATTTCTACGATTGATGCGATTGCAAAGAAATATGACCAGAACTCCATGGTTATCGGTGAAGCACCGTGTACAAAGGATTTGATTACCATTACAGATAAAGATTTTAAGACCGTAAGTGCCGTATCCATTGTGGCAATCTTCATTATTATCTTCTGTGTATTTAAGTCCGTTTCATTGCCGATTATTCTGGTTGCGGCAATTGAATTTGCTATTTTTATTAACATGGGACTTCCGTATTACTTAGGAACGACACTTCCGTTTATCGCATCGGTTGTAATCGGTACGATTCAGTTAGGTGCAACGGTCGATTATGCGATTTTGATGACAACAAGATATAAGAAGGAACGTAATGAGGGTGCAGGAAAGAAGGAAGCCATTGCAACGGCTCTTTCAACCTCTATTCCGTCTATCATCGTAAGTGCCTTAGGCTTCTTTGCCGCAACATTCGGTGTTGGTGCTTACTCAAGCGTAGATATGGTTGCTTCTCTTTGTAAGTTAATGTCAAGAGGTGCGATTATCAGTATGTTTGTCGTTATCTTTGTATTACCGTCATTCTTCGTTGTATTTGATAAGGTTATCAGATACACAAGTATCGGATTCGGACAGAAAGATAAGAAAGAAAAAGCTAAAAATGTGGCTTATGCTTCAACAGATACTTACAGCAAATAGTTCTGACGGCAGATGAGAAATGGAAATTAGATTGTAAAAGCCGGATTACGGCGGAAATGGAGAATTATATGATTAAGAAGAAATTATTCAAATATGGTTCAGTATTTATGTGTGCAGCATTAATGGCGTGTTCTTTCGCAGCCTGCGGAACAAATACATCATCAGCAGTTCAGAATGAAGTTGCTGCAAACGAACAGGATACAGACACAGAAACAATGATTGCAGATGTCCTGACATCACAGCTTTCTTCAGCACCAAAGGTTGCAACCGAAGCAAAGACCGATTCAAAGGAAGAAACCGTTTTTGTATTTACAAAGGCTGACGGACAGCAGGATCATGTTATCGTTAATGAAAAATTAAAGAATGTAACAGGAAAGTCTTCTATTACAGATGTTTCAAGCTTATCAAACATTACTAATTTAACAGGTGATGAAACAAGCACAACCAACGGAAACAGCCTGACATGGGCAGCAGACGGCAACAGCATTACGTATCAGGGTACAACAACACAGACCGCACCTGTCAGCATGAAGGTAACTTACTATCTGGACGGCAAGGAAATTTCAGCAAGTGACCTTGCAGGAAAGAGCGGTAAAGTCACAATGCGTTTTGACTATACAAACAATGCGAAAAAGACCATTACCGTAAACGGAAAGACAAAGACGGTTTATGTTCCGTTTACAATGGTAACAGGCATGCTTCTTCCTTCCGATAACTTCTCAAATATTGAAGTAACAAACGGAAAGATTACAGAAGTCAACGACAGCAATGTTGTATTCGGTATTACAATGCCGGGCTTAAAAGACAGTCTGGATATGAAGTTTGACAATGAAAAACTGGATTTAGATGTTCCAGAATACTTTGAAGTCACAGCCGATGTGACAGATTTTGAACTGGATATGATGATGTCTATGGCAACCAGCAACTTCTTATCTGACATTGATACAGATGATTTAAGTATTGATAACTTAAAGGATAAGGTCAATGAATTACAGGATGCGGCTGACCAGCTCACAGACGGTACGAACCAGCTTGCAGATGCAACTCCGCAGCTTGTAGACGGAAGCAAGGCACTTGCAGACGGTACACAGCAGTTAAATGACCAGGTTCCGACATTAACAGACGGTGTATCCCAGTTAGACAACGGTGCAGGACAGCTCTCAGACGGTTTAAGCACAGTAGTATCTTCTATGCCGGCATTAACTTCCGGTATTTCACAGTTATATGACGGTTCAGGTAAGTTATTTGACGGCGCTAAGACTTTAAATGACGGTGTAAACCAGTTAAAGGCAGGTACATCCCAGCTTGCAGATGAAACAAACGGACTTCCGGCATTACAGGCAGGTATCAGCCAGTATACAGAAGGTGTTGCAAGCGCGGCAGACGGTTCTGACGCACTCGCAAGCGGTTCCGCACAGGTTGCAGACGGACTGGCACAGTTACAGGCACAGCTTTCAGGTGAAAACGGACTGATGGACGGTATGGTAAAATTAGCAGACGGTTCAGCACAGGTCAGCAATGGACTGGCACAGTTATCAGACGGACTGACAGCTTCTATCAGTGAGTATGAAAGCAATAAGACAAAGTTAAAGACAAGCGCACAGGCACTTGAAGCCGCAGGCACACAGTTAAACGGTACACTCTCAGCATTAGGAAATGATAACCTGCTGATCCAGCCTGCTACGGATATGTATTCAGAAAGCGGACTGACAACAGCAGCTCAGACAGCACTTGCCAATAAATACATGGATGCATATTCATTTGTAACAGCAAATGCTTCTAATCCGGTTGTAACAGCTTTAAATGCCGGTATTGCGGCAAACGCACAGTTACAGGCAGCAGGCATTACCGATTTAGCTTCTATTTATAAGAATGAAATGGTTATCCTTGTAAATACGGCAGCCAATGAAAGTGCCGGTAAGGTAGAAAATACTGTAAACAGCAGCGTGGCACAGCTTGCCGCAGGCGCAGCACAGGTTAACGCAGGTTTACAGAGTGCCGTTGCAAAGAAGGATACATTAGAAACAGCACTTGGACAGCTTGTAGCGGGAAGCAGCAGTGTTTCTTCAGGAAGCGCCCAGTTAAACAGCGGACTTTCACAGTTAAAGAGTAACAACGATACGTTAAACGGCGGTATTGCAAATGCTGTATCCGGTGCAAAGCAGCTTGATGCAGGTACATCACAGCTTACAGCAGCATCCGGTGTTCCGGCACTCGTATCCGGCACATCTGATTTAAAGAACGGTATCGGTCAGCTCTCTGAGAGCAGCCCGGCACTTGTAACAGGCATCAATGCTCTTGATGATGGTGCAAAGCAGTTAAAGATTGGTACAGCACAGTTATTACAGGGAGCAGGTGCATTAGCAAGCGGTGTAACCCAGTTAAATGACGGCGCACACGAATTAAGCGACGGTGCAGAACAGTTAAATGACGGTGTGGTTGAATTAAACAACGGTATGATTCAGTTCAACGAAGAAGGAATCAGCCAGATTACATCTCTTGTAGGCAGTGATGCAGACGATGCAATTGATACAATTAAGAAGGTTATCAACCTTGGAAAAGATTATCAGTCCTTTGCAGGAAAGGCAGATGACATGGACGGTTCTGTAACATTTATCTACAAGACAGAAGGCGTTACAAAGTAATCTGATTTTGCGGCTGTTACAAGTAGTGCAAAATATATTTTAATAAAATAAATCAGAATCCGCCGGTGGGAATGACCGGCGGATTCTTTGTTGCTTTTTTAGCATTGAGATATTGTTATGAAAATGGTAGAATTACAACGGAAAAGGAATTTGAACAGGCTGTTGAAATGCTGTAAAGGGGTGATTCTATGATAAATAACACACTTGCAAAGAAACGGATTATAGCCGCAGTGGCAGTGACCGTAGTTTTGATTGCGGCGATAGTGGCAGTGCCGGTAATACGGCGTGAAATTTGTTATGGGACAGTTGTGGGCGAATGTGACAATCAGGAACTGGTTGAGCGCTGGCAGCAGTATGGAGAGGCTTATGCGATAGGTGCAAATAAAGACGGAATGCCTATTTTTAAAGACAGAAAGGCAGCGATGAAGCAGGCAAAGAAGGATTACGGGCTGGGATTTGAGTATTTAAGGGAATACCGGAATTTTCCAAAAATATCAGATAATCCAAAGGTCTGCCAACAGTATAAAATGTTAGGCTGGCAGACTGTACCGCCGATGACGGTGGAAAATTATGAGGAAATCGGAAGACAGTGTGGTATGGTATCTAGATTTCTGGATATTTACTGCAACAGCTTTGGGGAGGATGGATAGTATACCGGCTGAAATACAAGGAAATGAGGAATATACAGATGAAAATGAAAAAACAACGTTTATTACGCAGGGAGCGGTCATTGCGGCAATTTATGTCGTGCTGGTATTTGTCTTTGACTACTGGAGCTTTGGTCCGATACAGTTCAGAGTTGCGGAAGCACTTACAATTCTTCCGGTATTTACACCGGCGGCAGTGCCGGGACTTTTTATCGGCTGTCTGATTGCCAATATTACGGGTGGTGCGGTTATCTGGGATATCGTCTTTGGCAGTCTTGCAACACTGATCGGTGCAGTCGGAACCTATATGCTGCGCAAACACCCGTGGGCAGCGCCACTGCCGCCGATACTTGCAAACACTGTTATCGTGCCGTTTGTATTAAAATATGCGTATGGTACAGAAGGCATGCTGTGGTATTTTATGCTGACCGTGGGACTTGGGGAAGTGATTGTCTGCGGTGTATTAGGCAGTCTGCTCAGAGTGGCATTAAAGAAGTACCGCAATACACTCTTTCATGAATAAAAAAAGCTGCGTTTATAAGACGCAGCTTTTTAATGTTTATCTGTCCACTGTCCGAAAAATGTTTCCAGACGGTTAAAGGTCTTATTTAACACAACGGCTTCATCTTCGCTTAAATCCTGCATAATGCTGTCAATCATACTCTTATGGAATTTCATGTGATGATGATATGCGGCAATTCCTTTTTCGGTCAGCGAAGCGTATACGATACGGCGGTCGCGGTCACTGCGGTTGCGGACAACGTATCCTTTGCGGACCAGACCGTTGATACCGGTTGTCAGTGTGCCCATTGTGACACCGAGGGATTTTGAAATCATAGACATAGTACGAGGTTCTGCAATACCAATCGCTTCGATAATGTGCATATCCGTTACGGAAATATCTTTAAATTCTTCTGTAATTAATGCCTTTTCTTCAATATTTAAAATATCGTTGAAAAGCTTTACCAAAATGGAATTGAGTGCTGCAAATGTATCCATATTATGTACCTCTTAAATCCTGTTCCGTGTGAAAATTTCGTAAGTTTATTATAGCTTACACGCAGATAATATGCAACAAAAATAGAAAATGAGGGGAAGCATGAAAAGGTATGCTGACACGGCGGTGACAGCCGTTATCGGATTCTGCATTTTTGAGGGCATTACAGACGGCAGTGTGTCCGTAAATCCGCTGTTATGGGTTGTGCTTGGCGGATTGGCAGGCAGATAAAAGACGGCAAGATTTATGTTTGCATTTTAGTGCAATCCGTAGTATGATTATTTTGTAGTATTAGCGTTTATACGACTGTGAAAATACAGAGAAGGAGACAACATGAAATTTATAGCAATTGGAGAACTGATGTTAAGATTATCTCCGCCGAATTATGAAAAAATTGTTACAACACATGATTTTATCGTAAATTATGGCGGTGCGGAAGCAAATGTTGCAGTATCATTGGCAAATCTTGGCGTAGACAGTACATTTTTTACGGTACTTCCGAATACCGATTTAGGAAAGTCTACGATTAATTACTTAAAGGCAAATGATGTACATACAAAGCACATTATCAAGGCAGACGGAAGAATGGGTCTGTATTACCTTGAGGAAGGTGTTGCCGTAAGAGCTTCCCAGGTTATTTATGACAGAGGCAACTCCGCATTTGCAGAATATGATTATAGTGATGTTGACTTTGAAGATATATTAAAGGATTATGACTGGCTGCATTTAAGCGGTATCACACCGGCGCTTTCTTACAACTGCCGTCGTATGATTGATAAGGCGGTAAAGGTTGCAAAGAAGCTGGGATTGACAGTCAGCTTTGACCCGAATTTCAGAAGTACACTCTGGTCTTTTGGAACGGCAAGAGATGTATTAAGCAAGTATCTTCCATATGTAGATGTATTAATCGGTATTGAGCCGATTCATGTATACAATGAAGACGGAACAGATGTAAAAGACGGTCTGACCATGGACCCTTCATTTAAAGATATGGACAGGGTATTTAAGGCGATTGATAAGCAGTACCATATGAAGGCGATTGCAAGAACAGTCCGCTATGTCCATTCAGGAAGCAACAACTCCTTAAAGGCATTCTTCTATACCAATGGGGAGACTTACGAAAGCAAGACCATTAATTTCGATATCGTTGACCGTGTCGGCGGCGGCGATGCGTTCTCATCAGGTCTGATTTATGCGTTGATGGAAAATATGGATCCGGAAGATGTTGTCAACTTCGCAGTGGCTTCTTCCGTAATGAAACATTCTATCCGCGGCGATACGAATATTACAAGTGTTGCACAGATTAAGAGTCTGATGAACAATGCTTCCTTTGATGTACAGAGATAATTTTTAAAATAAAACAGACGGCAGGAGTATTTTCAGGCAGTAATCGTACTGGCTGTCGATGCTCCTGTTTTTGTTTTAATTCTTAGAAAGCAAAGAGCTGAGAAACAGCGTATTGTGCTTTATTATATGAAGAAAGCAGGAAAATGAAATGTTTGCACAGTTAAAAGAAAAGACGGTATGGACGGCGATTGTAAGATTGGGTGTATTCTTTTTTGTCTTTTTGGGGCTGGAGTATTTATTTGACAATCTCATGGCGGCAGTGACAGATTCCACCGGCGTTGTGCGGGCGCAAAGCTACGTGCTGGGGGTCAGTGCCATGGGATTTCTAGCATATGGAATGTTACCGGAGCGGATAAGAAATGCAGGACACCGCAGATACAGAGTGCTGTTAGAAGGGGCGGCGGGAGTGCTTTGCACCGTTTCTATTATGATAATATGTCTGCATAAAAATTACAGTGTGCTGCTGTTAAGCGGCTGTCTTTTATTTTTTATGCTTGGCATGACAGGCAGTGCAGTACATATGGATATGGCACTGCAAAAGCAGGCAGGAAAAGGACTTGCGGTGCCTGCGGGAATTGCTTATGCGCTTGGCATCTGCTTACAGTTTTTAGACCACCGGTTTTTAAAAGATAAAGTGACGGAAACGGCGGTATTTGTCATTGCGGCAGTGGGACTGCTTTTTTTCATGAAAGGGCGGTACACCTGCGGGAAGATGAAAATATGCCGGCTGTTGAGAAAGAAAAGTTGAGCATGGATTCAAATGGAAAGAAAGACAGTGGTAGAGAGGTGTATGCGCAAGAGCGTATACAAGTCACAGAAAAGCGTGTCAGGGCATTTTTACTGGCGGCAATCGTATTTTTTATGACATTTATATTTGCGGAGCTGGATAATGCGGTCACGCTGGTTCATGCAGAGGGCAGTGCGGACGTCGGACAGTGGCCGCGACTTCTGCTTGCCGTGAGCGGACTTGCGGCAGGCATGCTGTATGACATTCGAGAATCGCGGTATATGCACATGGTGATGTACTGCGTGATGATGTTATCGACAATCTGTATGATGAGTATGATGCTTGGAATGCCGTTTATTGTGGGACTGGTCGTATTTTACCTGTCAGCGGGCTTTTTTTCCGTATATTTCACGGCGGGATTTATGGAAATAGCACCGGAAATGAAACACCCCGGCTGTTGGGCAGGCATGGGGCGTGCGGTGAATAATTTTTGTGCGCTGATTACGGTATTTATTACGACACGGTTTGAAATGGGAAACGGATATTATATGATGATTGCTGCCGTTGTGCTGTTTGTGGTAATCAGCATTCTGCTGTTCTTGTATCAAAGTCCGGTGAAAGAAAAGAAATCCGGGGAACAGGAAGAACAGCCGCTATCTGTGGGGAATACCGATGAAAATATTAGTGGAACGGCTGATGATACCGGCATTGATACGGAGCGTTGCCCGGATTCTGACGATTCATTTGCGGCATTTTGCGGGAAGTACGGGCTGACACAGCGGGAACGGGAGGTTTTGCAGGCACTTGTGACCTCGGATAAGACTGCACAGGAGATTGCGCATGAGATTGGCATGTCGCGAGCGGCATTTTACCGCCATATTGCCAGCTTAAATGAAAAAACGGGGACGAAAGCAAGGGTGGGGCTGTTACAGTTCTATTATAATGATATTAATGGGAAATAATATTTATGGCAGTAAATTCTTGACAAACGGATACAATATGATACATAATAAATTTGTATCATATTGTATCCGTTTTGTATTACCGATAGAAAGGACGATTGCCATGAATTTATCACAGATGCAGTATTATAAACAGCAGTACGGTTATTCGTATGACCGGCTGTCACAGCTTACGGGAATTCCCAAAGGCACGATTCAGAAGATATTCACAGGTGTTACAAAGTCGCCAAGATACGAAACACTTCAGGCGCTGGAACGTGTGTTAAAGCCGGAAAATCCGTCCAAAGCCGCGGAAAGCACAAAGGGGCTGTATATGGAGTCTCGGCAGTCTGGGGCGGATGCTGGGGTAAATCAGTCGGACAGGGTTTGTGAAACGGTAGTACCGTACGGACAGAAGAAGCAGGGGGAATATACGCTTGAAGATTATTATGCACTGCCGGAGGATAAAAGATATGAACTGATTGACGGTGTCCTTTATGAAATGACAGCACCGACAACTCTACATCAGATTATTGCATTGCAGATGTGCTATCAGATTGAGAAATTTATCGAGGGAAAAGAAGGCAGTTGTATGACTTATATAGCGCCGGTCGATGTCCAGCTCGACTGTGATGATAAGACGATGGTGGAGCCGGATGTGATTATCCTGTGTGACAGAAGCAAGGATATTAACCGGTGTATTTACGGCGCACCGGATTTTGTGGCAGAGGTTTTGTCAAAGTCCACAAGAAGAAAGGATATTGGTGTTAAGACCTATAAATATGCCAACGCAGGCGTCCGTGAATACTGGATGATTGACCCGAAGGATATGAAAGTGATTGTCTATACATTTGCACAGAATGATGATGCGGAAGATACGGTCAGTATTTTCGGATTTCAGGATAAGATTCCTGTGGGAATTTATAACGGGGAACTTAAAATTGATTTTGCTAAAATCAGTAAAAGGCTGGAAGCAAATAATTAGCGTAAAATTCTTGACAAGAACCATAATCTCTTATAAAATGAACCTAAATGCTATGACGAAGACAGTAGGATATCTTTGAACGCAAAAGCGAGCCGGGAGGGTGAGAGCCGGTGCAAGTAGAATTTATCTGAACATCACTTCCAAGCATCCAAACTGAAAGCAGGAAACCTGTAAGTAAATGAGGACGGTAATCCTACCGTTACAGGGGACGCATATGCTGGTATGTCGTAATTGGTTTTGGATTTTGGATAGAACGAATGATTTTACCCTCCGCCGTATTACGGCGGAGGTTTTTTGTGTAATATTACACAAAAGGCACTACGTGCCGATGATGCGCACTCGCGCGAAGTTGCAGTTTGCCGCAGACGACCGCACTCGGCGTGGGAATGTGCAAAACCTCAAAAATCAGTAGTTTATAAATAGAAGTTATTTGCCGGAGGGCAGGAAAGGAAGTATCAATATGGTTTACGAAAAAGTATCACCGGATATGAAGTTCGTAGAAAGAGAAAAAGAAGTAGAAAAGTTCTGGAAGGATAATGACATTTTCCGGAAAAGTATAGACAACCGCAGAAAAGGTGAAGTGTACACATTTTATGACGGACCGCCTACTGCAAACGGAAAGCCGCATATCGGACACGTGCTGACACGTGTTATTAAGGATATGATTCCAAGATACCGTACAATGAAAGGCTATATGGTTCCTCGTAAGGCAGGATGGGATACACACGGACTGCCGGTAGAACTTGAAGTTGAAAAGATGTTAGGCTTAGACGGCAAGGAACAGATTGAAGAATACGGTCTGGAGCCGTTTATCAAGCATTGTAAGGAAAGTGTCTGGAAGTACAAGGGTATGTGGGAAGATTTCTCATCAACCGTTGGTTTCTGGGCAGATATGGAACATCCGTATGTTACCTATGATAATAACTTTATTGAATCAGAATGGTGGGCTTTAAAGCAGATCTGGGACAAGGGTCTGTTATACAAGGGCTTTAAGATTGTACCTTACTGCCCACGCTGCGGTACTCCGCTGTCTTCACACGAAGTAGCGCAGGGTTATAAAAATGTCAAGGAACGTTCCGCAGTCGTACGTTTCAAGGTAAAGGGAGAAGATGCGTATTTTCTTGCATGGACAACAACACCGTGGACACTTCCGTCAAACGTTGCGCTCTGTGTTAATCCGGAAGAAACTTATGTCAAGGTAAAAGCGGCAGACGGTTATACCTACTATATGGCAGAAGCCCTGCTTGACAAGGTACTTGGCGGACTGGCTGTTAAGGCAGGTCAGACTGTGGCAGGCGTTCAGGCTGAAGAAGGTAAGGGACTCGGAAGCGGCGCAGGTGTTGACTACGAAGTTGTTGAAAAATATACAGGTAAAGATTTAGAATACAAGGAATACGAACCGTTATATGCATGTGCGGCTGAAGTTGCCGAAAAGCAGCATAAGAAGGGACATTTTGTAACCTGTGATACGTATGTTACGATGTCAGACGGTACCGGTATCGTTCATATCGCCCCTGCATTCGGTGAAGACGATGCCAAGGTCGGCAGAAAATATGACCTTCCGTTTGTACAGTTCGTAGACGGTAAGGGTGAATTGACAGAAGAAACACCATATGCCGGATTATTTGTAAAGAAGGCAGACCCGGAAGTATTAAAGGATTTAGACAAGGAAGGCAAGTTATTTGATGCGCCGAAGTTTGAACATGATTATCCGTTCTGCTGGAGATGTGATACACCGCTGATTTACTATGCAAGAGAATCATGGTTTATCAAGATGACAGAAGTAAAGGATGACTTAATCCGCAACAACAACACCATCAACTGGATTCCTGAAACAATCGGTAAGGGACGTTTCGGTGCATGGCTTGAAAATGTTCAGGACTGGGGTATTTCAAGAAACAGATATTGGGGTACGCCGCTCAATATCTGGCAGTGTGAAGACTGCGGAGAAATGATGTCTATCGGAAGCATTGAGGAATTAAAAGAAAAATCCGACAACTGCCCGGACGATATCGAATTACACAGACCGTATATTGATGCGGTAACCTGCAAGTGTCCGAAGTGCCAGGGTACGATGAAACGTGTGCCGGAAGTTATCGACTGCTGGTTTGACTCCGGTTCAATGCCGTTTGCACAGCACCACTATCCGTTTGAAAATAAGGAAATTTTTGAACAGCAGTTCCCGGCAAAATTTATTTCTGAAGCCGTAGACCAGACACGAGGCTGGTTCTACTCACTGCTTGCGATTTCAACGCTGCTGTTTAACAAAGCACCTTATGAAAATGTTATCGTTTTAGGACACGTCCAGGATGCAGACGGACAGAAGATGAGTAAGTCCAAGGGAAATGCCGTAGACCCGTTTGATGCGTTACAGACACACGGCGCAGATGCAATCCGCTGGTATTTCTATGAAAATTCCGCTCCGTGGCTGCCAAACCGTTTCCACGACAAGGCAGTAACGGAAGGTCAGAGAAAGTTCATGGGAACCATCTGGAATACGTATGCGTTCTTCGTATTGTATGCAAATATTGATAATTTTGATGCAACAAAATATACACTGGAATACGATAAGCTTCCGGTTATGGATAAGTGGATTCTTTCCAAGTTAAATACGGTTGTCAAAGAAGTGGACAACAATCTTGAAAATTATAAGATTACGGAAACAGCCAGAGTGTTGGAAGACTTTGTAGACGAGCTTTCTAACTGGTATGTAAGACGCTGCCGTGAACGTTTCTGGGCAAAGGGCATGGAACAGGATAAGATTAATGCATACATGACATTGTATACAACACTGGTTACGCTGTGTAAGGCAGCCGCACCGATGATTCCGTTTATGACAGAAAGCATTTACAGAAATCTTGTATGCAGCATTGATAAAAATGCGCCAATCAGCGTTCATCTGTGTGACTTCCCGGAAGTTCATAAGGAATGGATTGACAAGCAGCTTGAAGACAATATGGAAGACGTATTAAATGCCGTTGTTATCGGACGTGCATGCCGTAACGCAACCAATATCAAGAACAGACAGCCAATCGGACAGATGTTCATTAAAGCGCCGTGGAAGCTGGATGATTTCTTTACCGATATTATCGCAGACGAATTAAATGTAAAGAAAGTTGAATACAAGGACGATGTCAGAGATTTCACTTCTTACACATTTAAGCCGCAGTTAAAGACACTCGGACCGAAGTACGGCAAGTTCTTAGGTGAAATCAGAAAGCAGCTTGGTGAACTTGACGGCAATGCTGCAATGGATGAGTTAAATAAGGTCGGATTTATCACCTTACAGGTAAACGGACAGGATATCCAGCTTGAAAAGGCAGATCTGTTAATTGAAATGACACAGCAGGAAGGCTTTGTGGCAAGCTCCGATAAGGGCATTACGGTTGTTATGGATACGAATTTAACACCGGAACTCTTAGAAGAAGGCTTTATCCGTGAAGTCATCAGCAAGATTCAGACCATGCGTAAGGATGCAGGATTTGAAGTAATGGATAAGATTCATGTAACGGTCAGCGGAAATGACAAGATTTCTGCACTGATTGACAAAAATGCAGCACAGATTACAAAGATTGTTCTGGCAGAAGACATTACAGAGGGAGAAGCAAAAGGCTTTACAAAAGAATGGAATATTAATGGTGAGCAGGTAACACTGGGCGTAGAGAGAATTTAGTGTAACACTGCACAGTACTGCAACGGACAAATTGCATCAGGTTATTTCAAAAATATGCCTGATGCAATTTGTGTTTTAAGCGTAAAGAAAGAATGGAGATGAATATGGAGTTTCTAAAAAAAGTGTATCATGCAGTGGCGGCAGTGCTGCTGATGCTGGTGACATCGTTGATTTACGGCGGCTATATACTGGAATGGAGAGGTAAAAGACCACTTTGTATCCTGATAGCGGCAATGGCAGTGACAGCAGTGCTGATTGCTCTGGTGTGCCGGTATCTGAAAAAATACGCAGGTCAGATTGCGGTTGTCTGTATTGTTCCGATGACATTCTGTCTGGCAACCGGACTTTATAAGCTGTATATGGTGGCAGCAGACAGCCGGAGTATTTTCTATCTGGCAATGATTTTTTTCGCTGCGGCTTATTTTATCACAGAATATCTGTTAAATCTGTGTATGGAAAATGCTTCGCTGCAAAATATACGACAATTTTTCAATACGCATAAGTGGGTGCTGATTCTTATTTTTATTGCAGTTTTATGCCGTGTGCCGCTGCTTTCACAGCTTCCGCGCTGGGATTCGGGAGAATATTATTATCGGCTGATTCTCGGAACACATCATTTTGAATATACGGGTTTTAAAGAGTTCGTGGAAAATTATGCGCTGTGCGGACATCCGACACTGGGATTCTGCCTTGTATATCTGCCGGGAGAACTTGCTTTTTCGCAGGAAGTCATCGGTGTTACACTGACCAGCCTGATTCTGACGGCACTGGCGCTGTGGTGTGTGTACCGCATATTCTTAAAAATCCTGCCGCAGGTTACAGAAGGAAAAGCAGCGGTGTGTACATTTTTACTGTCATTTTCACCACTGTTTTTCGGTATGACCATGTATTTTAATCCGGACTATGCACTGGCGGTATTTTTTATATTTCTGTTATACAGCTATGTGTATGACAAGGCGGTTCTTGCGGCGTTTTTTTCGCTTCTGTGCTTTCAGACGAAAGAAACAGGACTGGTGCTGGTCGGCGGACTGGTGTTTGGCATTTTTATCCAGCATATTGCAGAAAAGAGAAGCCATGCCGTAAAAGCAATTTTTAAAGATGTAAAGTTATATGCAATTCTTGCAGTGACACTGTTACAGCTGTATTATACAAAGTTTATCGGTGGTATTGCAACGTGGACACAAAACGGAAATGAAGAACCGGGACTGCGCTGGGACAGCACAGGAGAGAATTGTCTGGGCTTTCAGCCGGCATTTGTGGCAGTTAAATTAAAACAGCAGTTTTTGTTAAATTTCAATTGGATACTGACAGCCGGTATTGTCATTGCGGTTGCGTGGTGGTTTATTTTAAAAGTAAAAGGCAGGAAAAAAATTCAGGCATCGTGTAAAATCTGCGGCATCGCCGGAGCATTTGTTGCATTTTTATCGTTTTCATGTCTGTATATTACGGCATCGGTGGCAAGATATAATGTAGCGGGTGATGTTTTGCTGTATCTGATATTTTTTTATTGTATGGCGCTTTTTGCGGCAGAATTGCCGGAAAGCACATTTTTAAAGAAAAAATATGCAGGCATGGCAGTGACGGCAGTATTTGGCGTTTTACTTGCCGGTGAGTGCGTATTTACGATTGGCCCGGTGACAAGAGGGTTGTTTTTAAAGCTGGATACCGGAAATACAACGCTTTGTTTTACGGGAAAGGTCAGCGATATCAACAGCATTTATTACGGGGATTACCTCATTTATAATACGCAGTATACGTATATTGACAAGGCATATGATAAAGTGCTTGCAGATGTGGATTACCACCCAGATACAACGGATATTTATATCCCGGACAGCAACGGTTCATTTATCTGCGGCAATCTTCCGTTTTATTATTTAAACTGGGATGAAAAAACGAAAAAAAGAGTTTTTTATGAGAATGAAAATACACAGGAAATGGAATTCTATAATGAAGTAAAATATTTTTCTTCCGAAATGGTATCAAAGGGAAAGGATAAGGCGGTACTGATTGTAAACCCGTACATGATAAATGTCCATGAAGAGGAGCATCTGGCAAAGCTTGCGCCGTATTATGAAATCGGCGAGCGTAAAGAAGTAAAACTGTTGCAGGGCAGTATTGTATACTACGAACTGACAAGAAAATAAGATGGAATTCATAGGAAAGCAAAAAAGATACTGATGTTGCATAAATCTGGTTCGCAGTGTATAATTATTGGTATATTATTACTTTCTTAAAGAAAAGACAGAAACTTTTTGTGAGCGGAGGGACGCAGATGGTTAGAACAAATACTTTTAACAAAGAGGAATTTAAAAAGGATATTAAGGATAATTGTAAGCTTCTGTATCGTAAGAATATCGATGAATGTGATGATCAGCAGAAGTTTCAGGCAGTTGCGTATTCTGTCAAGAATATTATCATTGATAAATGGATTGCAACCCACAAGGAATATGAAAAGCAGGATGTTAAAATTGTCTGCTATATGTCTATGGAATTTCTGATGGGCCGTGCGCTCGGCAACAACATGATTAACCTCATGGCATACGATGAGATTAAAGAAGTGCTTGCAGAGCTTGGCATTGATATTAATGTGATTGAAGATCAGGAACCGGATGCAGCACTTGGTAACGGCGGTCTGGGACGTCTTGCAGCGTGCTTTTTGGATTCTTTGGCAACACTGGAATATCCGGCATACGGCTGTGGCATCCGTTACAGATACGGTATGTTTAAGCAGGAGATTAAGGACGGCTATCAGATTGAAGTGCCGGATAACTGGTTAAAAGACGGTAATCCGTTTGAAATTAAGCGTGACGAATATCGTTATGAAGTAAAATTCGGCGGCTATGTACGTTCTTACCGTGATGAAAAGACCGGCAGAGATATGTTTGTACAGGAAGATTACCGTTCTGTCATTGCAGTACCGTATGACCTTCCGGTAGTTGGCTACGGCAACAATACCGTGAATACATTAAGAATCTGGGATGCAGAGCCGGTCAATACCTTTAATCTGAACTCTTTTGATAAGGGTGATTACCAGAAGGCGATTGAGGAAGAAAACCTTGCAAAGAATATTGTCGAAGTGCTTTATCCGAATGATAACCATTATGCAGGTAAGGAGCTGCGTTTAAAACAGCAGTATTTCTTTGTGTCAGCCAGCGTCCAGAGAGCGGTAGACCAGTATAAGAAGCACCACGACGACTGCAGAAAGCTTTATGAAAAAGTTACATTCCAGTTAAATGATACCCACCCGACCGTTGCGGTTGCGGAACTGATGCGTATCCTTATGGATGAAGAAGGCTTAGAGTGGGATGAAGCATGGGACGTAACGACAAAGACCGTTGCATATACCAACCATACGATTATGTCAGAAGCGCTTGAAAAATGGCCGTTAGAGCTGTTCTCAAGACTGCTTCCTAGAATTTATCAGATTGTTGAAGAAATTAACAGAAGATTTGTTGAAGAAATCAAGACAAAATATCCGGGCGACCAGGAAAAAATCCGCAAGATGGCAATCATTTATGACGGACAGGTCAAAATGGCACACCTTGCAATCTGCGCAGGCTACTCTGTAAACGGTGTTGCTAAGCTCCATACAGAGATTCTTGAAAAGCAGGAATTAAAGGATTTCTATGAAATGATGCCGCAGAAGTTTAACAATAAGACCAACGGTATTACACAGAGAAGATTTCTCTTACACGGCAATCCGCTGTTATCCGCATGGATTACGGATAAGATTGGCGATGCATGGGTAACAGACCTGCCGCAGTTAAAGAAGCTGCTTCCGTATGTGGATGATGAAAAGGCACAGCAGGAATTTATGCAGATTAAGAGAAAGAACAAGGTCCGTCTGGCAAAATATATCAAAGAACATAACGGCATTGATGTAGACCCGGATTCCATCTTTGACGTACAGGTAAAGCGTCTGCATGAATACAAGCGCCAGCTGCTGAATATTCTGCATGTAATGTATCTGTATAATGAATTAAAGAAAAATCCGGATATGGATATGACACCGAGAACATTTATTTTCGGCGCAAAGGCAGCCGCCGGATACAGGATTGCGAAGCTTACGATTAAGCTGATTAACAATGTGGCAGATGTGATTAACAACGATGCTTCCATCAACGGAAAGATTAAGGTTGTATTTATTGAAAACTACCGTGTATCCAATGGTGAAATCATCTTTGCGGCAGCCGATGTCAGCGAGCAGATTTCAACGGCTTCTAAGGAGGCTTCCGGTACGGGTAACATGAAGTTTATGTTAAACGGTGCGATGACACTCGGAACAATGGACGGTGCCAATGTTGAAATCGTTCAGGAAGTCGGCATTGAAAATGCAGTGATTTTTGGTCTGAGTTCAGATGAAGTTATCCGCTATGAGAATGAAGGCGGCTATGACCCGATGGAAATCTTTAACAATGATCAGGCGGTCCGTGAGATTTTAACAGAGCTGATTAACGGTAAATATTCACCGGAAGACCCTGAGATGTTCCGTGATATTTACAATTCACTGCTGAGTAACCAGGGCGGAAGACGTGCAGATACGTACTTTATCTTAAAAGATTTCCGTTCTTATGCAGAAGCACAGAAACAGATTGATGCCCGTTATAAGAACAGCGCAGGCTGGGCGAAATCCGTGATGTTAAATGTTGCCAATGCAGGTAAGTTCTCATCCGACAGAACGATTGAAGAATATGTATCTGATATCTGGAAGTTAAAGAAAGTCCACGTTCCGATGAACTAAATGGAAGTGTTGATAAATCATGCAGGTCTGTGACCGGATATAAAAATGATTATAAACGGAATTGTGCAGGCAGTCCGGAAAAGTAAATCTTTCCCGGTTGTCTGTACATTTTTTTTGATTTCTTTCATAAACTGTTATAGCAGACCTTAAAAGGTTTACGGAAAGAGATGGAAAACGCGATGAACCGGACAAGAATTTTTTTAAGAAATAAAGCCGCCGTACTGACAGCAGTGATTCTCATAGACCTGCTTGTGCCGTATGCCGTAACAGCCACCGTGACAGGCAGAATTGAGCAGAATGTGTCGGAAAGCGTAATACAGGGCAGGAAAGTCATTATACAGTATAAAAATGCCACGCAGGCGGTGGATTTGAATCAGTTTATTGTGATGGTGCTTGCGGCACGGTTTGACAAATCGCAGGAAATTGAAGTATTAAAAGCGGAAAGTGTCATGGTGCGTACCGATATTTACCGGGTGATGGGAGCGGCGATGCAGGCGGACAGTACAAGCCTTGGTCTGGAATTTTTCACCGAAAAGCAGATGAAGGCATCATGGCAGGAAAATTATGAAAGTAATTATGCGTTGATTGCAGACTGTGTGGCATCAACCGGCAGCAGTGTTTTGATGTATCAGAATGCATATATTGAGGCAAAATATACAGCAGTCAGTGCCGGAAAGACGTTGTCCGGGAGTGAGATTTCAGAAGAAAAATATGCGTATCTTGCGGCGGTGGACTGCCCGGAGGATATTAAAAGCACAGATTATTTAAGGGTAGAAACATTTACGTATAAAGACTTTGTCAAAAAGATAAAAAGCGGCTATGAGCAGGCAGGGCTGCACGAAGAAGCGCCATTTCAGGATATTCAGATTGTGTCGAAAACCGACAGCGGTTATGTGACCAAAATACAGGCAGGCAATGTCATTATGAGCGGAACGGAATTTGCAAAAATTCTGGGTTTATCGTCTGCGGCAATGACGATTGAAAACAGTAACGGCAAGATTAAAATTACGACAAAAGGCTTAGGTGATGGTATGGGTGTAAGCCTTTATACCGCAGATTTTATGGCAAAACAAGGCAGTTCTTACGAGCAGATTTTAAAGGCATTTTACAGTGGAATTACCATTGTTTCACAGTAATCAGACGTATAGTTTGATGAAAACTGGCAATCATATTAACATCAAAGGTCAGTCAGATATCTGGCGGAAAAAGGAATGGAGGTTCATATGAAAGACAGTGGATTCAAACTGAATAAAGAAAAAGTCTTTGGCACAATCATATCATTTGCTATTATTCTGACACTTGGATACGGAATTTATTCGGTGGCGGTCAATTCCGGACGAAAAGAAAATCAGGAAAATATCGTCAACTTAAATGAATCTGGACAGGATAATGTAGCACTTCGGACAGAAGATGTAACACAGGAATATTCTGACATTTTACAGGTGCCGGAAAAGACAGACGGCAGTGATGATGCGGAAGCTGCCAATGCCGGTGCAAAGGCAGAAGGACTTTCTGCCGCGCAGGAAAATATCACAACCGGTAAGGAAGCACAAGGAACAGACACGGCAGAGGAATCGCAGGAATCACAGGCGGCAAAGACTTCTGCCAAGGCAAATCCGGCTGCGGCGTACTCTTTTGATGAAAGTGATACGCTGATGTGGCCAGTAACCGGCGATATTGTTTTAAAATACAGCATGGATACGACCATTTATTTTAAAACACTTGGAATGTATAAATGTAATCCGGCAGTCAGTATTGCGGCAGAAGCGGGAACCAATGTCGGTGTGGCAGCAGACGGCGTTGTGGAATCCGTAACTTACAGTGAAGAAACGGGAAATACCGTGGCAGTAGCAATCGGTGACGGTTATGTGACAACGTATGGACTGATAGATAATGTGGTGGTAAAAAAAGGCGACACGGTTGTGGCAGGACAGCTTTTGGGAACGGTATCCGACCCGACAGCATATTATGTAGAAGAAGGCCCGAATCTGTATTTTATGCTGACAAAGGACGGCGAACCGGTAGACCCGGCGGCGTATTTTGAAGACTAGTATGCAAAGGATAAGAAAATAAAGCGCCTTTAAAATTCACACAAAAAGCAAAGCAATAAAATCAGCCATATGGCAGGAATGGAATTTAAGTGGGTAGATAAAGGTACGCGGGCGCTTGTATTATAGATTGTGGGAGGTTTCAGACATAACAGTCGGAAGCCTCCTTTTGTTACGCTGCCTGTACGGGAAAGCAGATTTGTAAAAAGACAGACGGAATATGCAGCGTGGGACTTGTAAAAGGGGATTGCAGGCGGGTATAATAAAACGAAAAGAAAAGGAACATGGATAATAAATGAATAAGAAACTTAAAGGAGAAAGCATAATGAAAAATAAAAGTGTACCGGGGTACAAGCGTGTATTCGCGTGGATGATTGCGGTATTTGCAATGGTGATTCCGTGGATTTCGTATTTAAGAATCTGGAAACTGACAGATGCGCAGGCAGATGTCTTTGAAAATTACAATGGATATGTGTTTGATTTCTTTTTGTATTACAGGGAAGTCCTGCTTGTGGTTATGGCAGTCGTCCTGCTGGCAGTGATGATTGGTGAAAAATTAAATGATTATGGCTGGTGGTATATCAGAAACGGTGCATTGGATTTGACGTACAATGGACCGGCAGATAACCAGTATGGAACATGGAATGTTGTAAACGGACATGTAGAGGTTTAAAGCTGAAATAAAATTCAGATAAACAGCGGAATAAAGTAAAAAGAATGATATACGGAAATTATGAGAATTCTCAAAAAACGTATATCATTCTTTTTTGTTTTAAGCCAGCGGAAGAACCGCAACATATTCAAACATCATAATAAAATGGCAGATGCTGCCTGCCATAACAAATAGATGAAAAATTTCGTGTGAACCGAAGTATTTGTGATGTGCGTTAAAAATGGGAAGCTTTAATGCGTAAATAATACCGCCCACCGTATAAATAATACCGCCCGCAAGCAGCCAGTTAAATGCGGCAGCAGGCAGGGAATTTAAAATCTGTGTAAATGCAAGGACACAGACCCAGCCCATGGCAATGTATAACACAGAAGAAACCCATTTCGGACATGTAACCCAGCAAAGCTTAAAAATAATGCCGAGAATCGCAATGCTCCAGACCAGTGCCAGCAGCATAAGCCCTGTGCGGCCATGCAGGACAATCAGGCAGATTGGCGTATAAGAACCGGCAATCAGTACAAAAATCATGCAGTGGTCGAGTTTCTTTAAAATTTTATTCGTGCGTTCAGACAAATCAAAAGTGTGATAAGTTGTGCTTGCCGCATACAGCAGAATCATGCTCACAATAAAAATACTTAAAGAAATGACATGAACGGTATCCGGAGCGCGCATGGCACGCAGAATCAGCGGTGTTGCGGCAAACATTGCCATCAGCATACCGATAAAATGAGTAATGGCACTTCCGGGGTCTTTTAATTTAAAATGTTTCATAATTTCCTCCAATCTCCGAGTACACTGTATTTCCATTATTTTAATGGATTTTTCGTGTTCGGCATGTCCTGATATTTTTATGTTTTGACATATACATTATAAAATATTATATGCACTGGTATTTAAAATAATCACATGTAGTATTGAATACTACATATCGATGTAATGATAATACATCAGCGCTTTTTAAAATGCAATCCTTTTTTCAAAAATTTCAAAAATCCGGTTCGGATTTTAAGATTGTCTTATTGATACAGAAAAAACGCGCAAAACCGCCCATAAATTCCCTTAATTTTATTAAACAATAACCGGCAGAAAGTAAAGAAAACAAAGAAGAAAAACTTTAGAAAACTTAACCAAATACGGGGGATGTGCCGGATGTTCACAAACATGGATTTATTTTCATTAAATTTGAGTTTCCAAACCTTTCACAAATTAAGGAAAAATTTAAAAAGAAAAAATTATCGAACAAACAAAGAAAAGGTTATTGACTTCTTTTTTTGACAAGTCTAACATACGCAGTGTTTTCGGAAACGGCTTTTTCATTTTGTAAAAACACGGGGTTGCCGACGGGCATCGTGCAGGATTAAAAAAATTTAGGTTTCGGAGGTAATGTCTGATGGCATATGTAGATGAAGTAATCAAGGAAGTATCTGAAAAAAACAGTAATGAGCAGGAGTTTATCCAGGCAGTGACAGAAGTATTGGAATCTTTAAGACCAGTTGTAGAAGCAGATGACCGTTATGAAAAAAATGCAATTTTAGAGCGTATGTGTGAGCCGGAACGAATCGTTTCCTTCCGCGTACCGTGGGTGGACGATGCAGGAAAGGTTCAGGTAAACAGAGGCTTCCGCGCACAGTTTAACAGTGCAATCGGTCCGTACAAGGGCGGAATCAGACTTCATCCCAGTGTCAATCAGAGTATTATCAAATTTTTAGGTTTTGAACAGACTTTTAAAAATTCACTGACAGGACTGCCTATCGGCGGCGGCAAGGGCGGCAGTGATTTCAATCCAAAGGGGAAATCAGACGGCGAGATTATGCGGTTCTGTCAGTCCTTTATGACAGAGCTTTACAGATACATCGGACCGGATACGGACTGTCCGGCAGGCGACATCGGCTGCGGTTCCAAAGAAATCGGTTATATGTTCGGTATGTATAAAAGAATTGTCGGCGGTTATAAAAACGGTGCGTTATCCGGCAAGGGCATTCCTTACGGCGGCAGTCTTGGGAGAAATGAAGCAACCGGTTACGGCGCTGTTTATTTTACGGAAGAATTATTTGAATCTATCGGAAAGAAGCTTGCCGGTACAACATTTGCATTATCGGGCTTCGGCAATGTGTCATGGGGTGTTGCAAAGAAATTAAATGAACTGGGCGCAAAAGTCGTTTCTATTTCAGGACCGGACGGATACATTTATGATAAAGACGGCATCAGCGGGGAAAAAGTGGATTATATGGTAGAAATGAGAGGTTCCCTGCGTGACCGTTGTGAAGATTATGCCGACAGATTCGGTGTGGAATTCCATGCTGGCGAGAAACCGTGGGGACGTGTAAAGGCAGATGTGTATATGCCTTGTGCAACACAGAACGAAATCGGATTGGAAGATGCAAAGCGCATGATAGAGGAGGGTACATCAAAGCTTTTAATCGAAGTTGCCAACATGCCGACCAAAGCAGAAGCCGTTGAAGAACTGCAAAAAGCAGGATTTATGATTGCACCGTCAAAGGCAGTTAATGCAGGCGGTGTTGCCGTATCTGCCCTTGAAATGAGCCAGAATGCCATGAAGCTTTCATGGACGGAAGAAGAGGTTGATGAAAAGTTAAAAAAGATTATGAAGAATATTTTTAACAACATCGACAGTGCGGCAAAGAAATACGGCATGGACGGAAACCTCATTGCAGGCGCGAATATTGCAGGATTTTTAAAAGTTGCGGAAGCCATGCTTGACGAGGGTATTTTCTAAAAAAGACTTTTAAAAACCGGAAATCGTCGAAAATCATAAAATACACAGGGAGAATTCAGATGAAGGCAGATTACTTGGAATTTAAGGATAAATGCATACAATTGCTTACCGAAATTGATTTTTTAAATCAGGTGCAGATGACAAAGGAAGAAATTTTATCGGTTCTTGCAGGCTGTCGTTTAGAAGAAGCATATGATGCACTTTTAATCCGTTCGGAACAGGTAAGCTGCCGGGACACACCTTTGCAGAGGCAACCGGCTCGTTAAAAAACCAGACAAAAAATGCAATGCACAGAAACCTTTCATTAAAAGAAGCTTTTTTTGCCAATGCAGGAGAGGCGGTTTGTCATGCACTGGAATACGCAGACGGGCGTACTCCGGCACACACAGACGGACCGGCACGCCTGCTGTGCATTTATGCGGGCAATAAACAAAAGAGCAATACCTGTTTATTCTGGAAGCTGTTACGCAAGTTCCTTCCCGAAGATAAAATTGTAATCCGTGAAATCAATCTAAGAAACGGGGAAGTTGCAGACTGTCTTGGCTGTCCGTTTGAGGTCTGCCTGCATTACAGTGAAAAGGGTTCGTGTTTTTACGGCGGTGTCATGGTGGAACAGGTCTATCCGGCACTGCTTGAAAGTGATGCGCTCATGATACTCAGTCCAAATTACAACGACTCGGTCAGCGCAAATATTATGGCATTTATCAACCGTCTGACCGCATTGTACCGGAAGGTCGATTTTAAGGACAAGCTGCTGTTTTCCATTGTCGTATCCGGCTACAGCGGTTCGGATATCTTAGCGGAACAGCTGATTAGCTCCCTTCATTTTAACAAAGGCTTTGCGCTTCCTGCCCATGCAATCCGGATGCTCACGGCAAATGACCCCGGAGAGATTTTGTCCTGTAAGGATATTGAAAAGGAAGCCGCCGTCTATGCAGAACGTATTAAAAAAAATTTATATACATTTAATAAAAACTGATGTATAATAAAATGTACGATTCAAAAATCACCTATATATTACTTATGTAAAAATGCTTTTACAAAAGGAGTAAGACAATGAATATTAAAAGAAATATTTTGCTGAATGCCGGACCGTCTACAACGACCGATACGGTAAAAATGGCACAGGTTGTACCGGATATCTGTCCGCGTGAAAAAGAATTTGCTTCTATGATGAAGGATTTACGCGCAGATTTATTAAAGACGGTACATGCAGACCCACAGCAGTATACATCAGTTTTATTCTGTGGTTCAGGTACATTAAACATTGATGTGTGTTTGAATTCACTGCTTCCGGCAGATAAAAAGGTGCTGGTAGTCAACAACGGCGCATATAGCACCCGTGCCGTGGAAATTTGTGAATATTACGGACTGCCGCATATCAATCTGCAGTTCCCGGTACTGGAACGTCCTGATTTGGATGTGGTACGAAAGACACTGGAAGAAAATCCGGACATTGCGCTGGTATACACCACACACAATGAAACAGGAACCGGTATTTTAAATCCAATCCGTGAAATCGGTGCATTGGCACACGAATTCGGTGCGGTATTTATCGTTGATACGACCTCCACACTGGCAATGCGCCCGATTGATGTGCAGAAAGACAATATCGATTTCTGTATGGCATCGGCACAAAAGGGATTGATGGCGATGACAGGTCTTTCCTTTATAATAGGAAGAAAAGACATTATCGAAGCTTCAAAAGACTATCCGAAGCGTTCGTATTACTGTAATCTGTATTTACAGTACCATTTCTTTGAAAAAACAGGAGAAATGCATTTTACACCGCCGGTACAGACAATTTATGCAACAATACAGGCATTAAAAGAGTATTTTGCGGAAGGCGAAGAAGCCAAGTGGGCAAGACATACCCGCGTCTTTAATGCAATCCACAAAGGACTGGACGAGCTGGGATTTAAAGATGCCGTTAAGAGAGAATGGCAGGCAGGTCTTGTAGTATCGCCGATTTATCCGGACGACCCGAACTGGGATTTTGAGAAGGTTCATGATTACTGTTATGAGCGTGGATATACGATTTATCCGGGTAAGATTTCTACAACGAACACCTTCCGTCTGTGCGCTTTAGGTGCGATTGACGAGGACGACATCACGGCATTTTTCAAGGTATTCCGTGAGGCACTGGAACATTACAATATTGCGATTCCGGTTGTATATAATGATTAATAGAAAGAAAGAGAGAAACAGATGAAAAAAGTATACGCATGTTTTTGTACCGATGTGATTCATGAGGGACATTTAAACATTATCAACAAAGCAAAAGAATATGGCGAACTGGTTGTCGGTATTTTAAGTGATGAGGCAATGATCCGCTACAACCGTTTTCCGACGATCGGTTTTGAAGAAAGAGTGGCATTGTTTAAGAATCTGGAAGGTGTCAGTGAAGTCGTAATCCAGCATGATATTATGTATGATAAGATTATTGAAGAAGTAAAGCCGGATTATGTCATTCACGGTGACAACTGGAAAGAAGGTCCGGAAGCGGCAATCCGTGCCAATGTCATTGAAGTATTAGAAAAGAACGGCGGCGAATTAATCGAAGTGCCGTATACTTATAATGAAAATGTAAAGCGTGTTGATGACCGCTTAAAAGAAAAACTGGCGATGCCGGAATTCAGAAGAAAACGTTTAAGACAGCTCATTAAAATGCGTCCGATTGTAAAGACGATTGAAGTACACAGCGGTTTAACCGGTCTGATTGCGGAAAAGACAGTTGTGGAAAATGATGGTGAATTTGACCAGTTTGATGCAATGTGGATTAGTTCCCTCTGCGATTCAACTGCTAAAGGAAAGCCGGATATTGAACTGGTAGACATGACTTCAAGATGCAGAACAATCGATGATGTCATGGAAGTTACAACAAAGCCGATTATTTTTGACGGAGATACAGGCGGACTGACAGAGCATTTTGTATATCTTGTGCGCACACTCGAACGTATGGGTGTTTCAGCCATTATTATCGAAGATAAGACCGGTTTAAAGAAAAACTCCCTGTTTGGTACGGAAGTAGCACAGACACAGGATACAATTGAGAATTTCAGCGCCAAGATTGCCGCAGGCAAGAAGGTACAGCTGACAGATGACTTTATGATTATTGCGCGTATTGAGAGTCTGATTTTAGAGCAGGGTATGGAGGATGCGTTAAACAGAGCCAGAGCGTTCCGTGATGCAGGCGCTGATGGCATTATGATTCACAGCCGTAAGAAGGATCCGGCAGAAATTCTGGAATTCTGCGATAAATTCCGTGCAGAGGATAAGGAAACACCAATTGTGGTTGTTCCGTCTTCATTTAATACAATTACGGAAGCAGAACTGGCAGAACACGGTGTTAATATCGTTATTTACGCAAACCAGCTGACAAGAAGTGCATTCCCGGCGATGGAACAGACTGCCAAGGATATTTTAAAGTATCATCGTGCAAAAGAAGTGGACAGCCGTTTAATGCCGATTAAGCAGATTCTGACATTAATTGATGAACTGTAAGCTTTTTTGAAAGGATAAGGGAAATGGAAATCGCAATTTTAATGGCGGCGGGCATGGGTACACGCATGCGCCCGCTGACCGATGTTACGCCGAAGCCGCTTGTAAAGGTACACGGCACATCAATGATTGAAACGATTATGAAGGGGCTGGAACGCAGAAACGTATCAAAGATTTACGTTGTTGTTGGATACAAAAAAGAGCAGTTTGCATATCTGGCAGAAAAATATGACAACGTGGAACTGATTGAAAATACGGAATTTGAAACGATTAACAATATTTCGTCTATTCATGCGGCAAGAAAAGTTATGGGAACGGCAGACTGCTTTATCTGTGAAGCGGATTTGTATATTTCGGATTTATCTATTTTTGATGCAGAACTTTCACGTTCCTGCTATTATGGCAAAATGGTTCCGGGTTTTTCCGATGACTGGGTGTTTGACTGGGATGGAGAACGTATTACACGTGTCGGAAAAGAAGGGACAGACCGTTATAACATGGTCGGCGTTTCCTATTTTAAGAAAGCAGATGCGGCAGTTATCCGCGATGCCATTGATGCAGCATATGAAAAGCCGGGTTATGAGGGCTTATACTGGGATGAAATTGTAGACCGGCAGTTAGATAAGTTAAACCTTGACATTCATCCGGTTGAAAAAGAGCAGATTGTTGAAATTGACTCTGTGGCAGAGCTGGCAGTGATTGATGAAAGCTACCGTGAGGTATTGGAAAAAATGCAGGCAGAATAGGTCTGTATCAGAATGGAGATAAAAAATGCAGGTTCAGAAGTTTGTTGAAATTATCGGTGCAGAGTTTTATGCAGGTGTACCGGATTCACAGTTAAAAGCACTGTGCAACTATTTAATAAATACATATGGGATAGATTCCCGACATCATGTGATTGCCGCAAATGAAGGAAATGCGGCGGCGCTGGCGGCAGGATACCATCTGGCAACAGGAAAGGTGCCGGTTGTCTATATGCAGAATTCCGGCGAAGGAAATATTATCAATCCGGTGGCATCACTTTTAAACGACAAAGTGTATGCAATTCCGATGATTTTTGTTGTGGGCTGGAGAGGAGAACCGGGGGTTCATGACGAGCCGCAGCACATTTATCAGGGTGAAGTAACGATAAAACTGCTTGAAGATATGGATATCAAGCCATTTATCGTAGGAAAAGAAACTACAGAAGAAGAATTAAAGGCTGCCATGGATGACTTTAAAACTGTGCTTGCACAGGGAAAAGATGCTGCCTTTGTAATCCGCAAGGGTGCGCTCTCTTATGATGAAAAGGTTGTTTATAAAAATGACAATACGATGATGCGTGAAGATATTATCCGCCATATTACAGACGTTTCCGGAGAAGACCCGGTGATTTCCACAACAGGAAAGGCAAGCCGTGAGTTATTTGAAATCCGTGAAGCAAAGAAGATGAGCCATAAATATGATTTCCTGACAGTCGGTTCCATGGGACACAGCTCATCAATTGCACTCGGTGTTGCAGAAAGTATGCCGGATACAAAAATCTGGTGTATCGACGGTGATGGTGCCGTGCTGATGCACATGGGAGCTATGGCACTGCTCGGAGCGAATGCGCCAAAAAATATGGTGCACGTTCTGATTAATAACGGCGCACACGAAACGGTTGGCGGCATGCCGACTGTCGGCGGTAATATTGACTGGATTGGTGTGGCAAAATCATGCGGCTATCCGAATGCAGTATCCGTAGATACGTTTGAAGCACTTGATGAGGCTTTAAAGGCAGCGAAAAACCGCGGCGAATTAAGCCTGATTGAAGTGAAATGTTCTATCGGTGCAAGAGAGGACCTTGGACGTCCGACGACAACAGCGCTTGAAAATAAAGAAAATTTCATGGCGTATTTAAAAGAGTTAAAGGGTTGACAATCTTGACAATCCGGGCCATAAAAGGTATAATCAAAGAACCGCGCAGCCGGGGCATTAGCGGCGCCTTGTACCTGCAATCCGCTATAGCAGGGGTGATATCGGGCCGAGGGCAGTTTTCTGTAGAGCTGCCCGGTATAAGTGGTGTTGACGTCTGGGTCTTTCGCAACAGGAATTCATGAACCATGTCAGGTCAGGAATGAAGCAGCATTAAGTGAAACCTCCTGTGTGCCGGAAGGGTGCCTGGGCCGAGCTAACTGTACCGGTAACGTCTGTGGACAGCTGTACGACGTCCGGTGCGCGGTTTTATGATGAGAATTGTTTTCGTCAGCACATATTATATGTAACACATATTACGTGTAACACATAGTATGTGGTGGCTTTTTTTACATTTATAAAGTAAAAGCAGTTCGCAGCGGTATTTTTAGAAAAGCGCCGTCCGTGGCGGCAGAATGAGAGAAAATATGGCATATCAGGCATTATATAGAAAATGGCGTCCTTTGGAATTTGAAGATGTCAAAGGACAGGAACATATTGTTACAACATTAAAAAATCAGATACGGGCAGACAGAATCGGGCATGCGTACCTTTTCTGCGGAACGCGCGGAACCGGTAAGACAACCGTGGCAAAGATTTTTGCAAAGGCGGTCAACTGCGAGCATCCGGTGGACGGCAGTCCGTGCGGGGAATGTCCGACCTGTAAGGCGATTGCCGAAGGGCGTTCCATGAATGTCATTGAAATCGATGCCGCATCGAATAACGGTGTTGACAATATTCGTGAAATCCGTGACGAAGTCCAGTATTCACCGACGGAGGGCAGGTATAAGGTTTATATCATCGATGAAGTGCATATGCTTTCCATAGGGGCATTTAATGCACTGTTAAAAACACTGGAAGAACCGCCTGCATACGTTATTTTTATTCTGGCGACAACGGAGGCACATAAGATACCGGTTACGATTCTGTCGCGCTGCCAGCGCTATGATTTCCACCGCATTTCTATTGAAACGATTGCAGGTCGGTTATCGCAGCTGATGGAAGCGGAACATATCAATGTCGAAGAAAAGGCAATCCGGTATGTTGCCAAGGCGGCGGACGGTTCCATGCGAGATGCGTTAAGTCTGTTAGACCAGTGCATCGCCTTTTACCTCGGACAGGATTTAAAGTATGAAAATGTGTTAGAGGTGCTTGGTGCGGTGGACACGGCGGTATTTGCCGAAATGCTGTCGTACATTTTAAAGGCGGATACGTATGCGTGCATGCAGCTTTTAGAGCAGATTATTATGCAGGGCAGGGATTTAGGACAGTTTGTCAGTGACTTTGTATGGTATTTAAGAAATCTGCTGCTTGTAAAGACAACGGATGATGAAGCGAAGGCGGAAGACATTATCGATGTTTCGGCAGATAATTTAGAGCAGTTAAAAAAAGACAGTAAACAGGTCGATGTCGATACACTGATGCGCTATATCCGCGTGCTGTCGGAGCTGGCAAATGAGCTGAAATTCTCAACACAGAAGCGTATTAAAGTCGAAGTGACACTCATTAAGCTGACGCGTCCGGCGATGGAACAGCGGCAGGATATGGGCGATGTGATAAGCCGCATCACCCTGCTTGAGCAGGAAATGCAGGAAGCCATGGAAGCGTTAAAAAACGGCGTGGCGGCAGGTACTCCGTTTGCGGCAGGTACACAGGGCATAAGCGGTATGGCAGATATAGCGGGTGCGGCAGGCAATGCCAGCAGCTATGCAGGCAATGCCAGCGGCTATGCAGCAGGCATGGCAGTGTCCCAGCCGGTACAAAAGCGCGTAATAGAGGCAATGCCGGAGGATATTAAGCAGCTGGCAAAGCAGTGGGACTCCATTGTCCATTCGATTGAAGAACCGCTAAAGCGCACCCATTTATTAAATTCACATGTAACGCTTGCAGAGGATGGGCAGAGTCTGGAACTGATGACGTCTTCCCCGACAGCCTATGAGCTGTTTTCAAGGGAAGATGACAAGGCAGAACTGGTTGCGCTCATTGAGGAGCGGACAGGAATCCATGTGAATCTGATTGTTACAAAGCTACAGGATGGAGAAGATTTTCAAAATCGATTTACAGATATCAGAGAATCCGTTAATATGGAAATAGAAGTAGATGATAAGGAGGAATATATCTAATGGCAAAAAGAGGTGGATTTCCGGGAGGTATGCCGGGCAACATGAACAATCTGATGAAGCAGGCACAGAAAATGCAGAAGCAGATGGAAACACAGCAGGCAGAGCTGGAAGCAAAGGAATTCAGTGCGGCAGCAGGCGGCGGTGTTGTAGAAGTAACCGTTACCGGTAAAAGAGAGGTTACAAAGGTCAAGATTGACCCGGAAGCCGTAGATCCGGATGATGTAGAAATGTTAGAAGATTTAATTATGGCAGCAACCAACGAAGCACTCCGCAAGTGTGAAGAAGAATCACAGGCGCAGATGTCTAAGATTACCGGAGGACTTTCAGGACTGACAGGAGGCCTGTTCTAATGGACATTTACAGCGGTCATATGAACAAGTTAATAGAACAGCTGTCGAGATTACCAGGGGTTGGGGCAAAAAGCGCCCAGCGCCTGGCATTTCACATTATAAATATGCCAAAAGAAGAAGTTGAGGGACTGGCATCTGCCATGACGGATGCCAAAGCGCATATTAAATACTGTAAAGAATGTTTTACGCTGACAGATGATGAAATCTGCCCGATCTGTGCCAATGAAAAGCGCGACCACAGTACGATTATGGTGGTGGAACAGACACGCGATATGGCGGCATATGAAAAGACCGGAAAGTATGAGGGTGTCTATCATGTACTGCACGGTGCAATCAGCCCGATGCTTGGCATCGGTCCGTCCGACATTAAGTTAAAGGAACTGATGAAACGGCTCGAAGGCGATGTGCAGGAAGTCATCATTGCAACCAATTCAAGTCTTGAGGGTGAAACGACAGCGATGTATATCAGCCGCCTGATTAAGCCGACAGGCATTAAAGTAACCCGCATTGCAAGCGGTGTGCCGGTTGGCGGCGATTTGGAATATATCGACGAAGTGACACTGCTGCGTGCATTGGACGGCAGAACGGAATTGTAGGATACTATGTTAAACGATATTATTACAGAACACAAAGAGCGTATGCTCAATCTCAAAAAATATTATCCTTTTTTTAAGCTGATGGATGTATCCTTTGCCCAGTTTCAGGAAGGCAGATATGAAATGCTGGACATGGGATATATTGTCATGGGGATTCTGCGCTTTTTTATTGAGGAGAATAACTTTAAAGAAAAGGACGTCACTTACCCGGAATATCTGGACTTTATTACATCATTGCTCAAACGGGACTTTGGGCTGAATCTTTCAGCACAGGAATACAAAGAACTTGCCGATTACATTTTCGATAAAATTAAAAATGAAGGCAGACCGTTTACATTTCCATATTATGATCCTATTGAAAAGAAAAAATGTATTTCACGTATCAAGGTACTGGAAAGTGCCATCCGTGACCATACGGTATGGTATTCCATCAGTTCCGATGCAATTGAATTCTATCTGGATACGAAAGAAATTAAAGAAGAAAGCAGAATCAGTGTGCAGCAGCTGCTCTTAGAAAAAATGATACAGGCACAGAATTTTCAGGGCGGCAAAGATGTGATTGTGCGGATTAATGAAGAAGTGGCACGCCTACAGCGCAGAAAAAATGAGATTATGGAATTGCTCGGCAAAGATGTCTTTGCGGGGATTGAAGCGTATGAAGATTTTGTCCATACGGGTATGCGCTGGTTTGATGAAGAAGAAAAGCTGTTTAAGAAAAATAAAGATTTTATCGAGGGTGCGCTTGCAAAGATGGAAGCCGAACCGGTACAGTCGGAGAGCTATTACCGTACTTTAAAGGAGATTTACGAGCTGGACAGCCAGTTACAGATAGCCATGACAAGGCACGGACAGCTTTTATCGGCATGTACACAGATGCAGCAGATGACAGAAGAAGCCGTGAAGCGGGCAAAACTCGGACGGTTAAGAAGCCATATCCATTTTGGGGCGCTTCTGACAGATTTAATCCGCAGCGACAATGCGGGATTGTTAGAACAGCTTTTGTCACCGGTATTACTGCCGCATATAAAGAAGCGGTTTACGCTGGATTCACTTGACGAGGCACTGACCGTGAAGCCAAAGCAGGCAGAAGCGGCGGAGAAAGTAGAAGAAGAACCGCCGCAGGAAATTCAGTTTGCAGATGAAATGGAAGATCAGCGTATTCGTAAAAACTATACATTTTTAATGAATAATCTGCTGGCGGCATTTGAAAAGAGAGATACGTTTACGCTTTCGGAATTTGGCGCGGCAATGAGCAGAATGTATTCGCCGGATATTTTAAAAAATGCGGATTACTATTCCTTTTTTGTCAACCTGTGTCAGAAACAGGAGTATGTCATCGGCGGTCAGACGGAAAACGAGAGTTTTCTCGATGACATTTTAAGCGGCGCATTTGCAGACCGTGAACCGGTACATTTTACGATTACGCCAAAATCCGCAGGAGCGCAGGACGAACAGCCAATGGAACAGTCTGAACTGGTGTTTGAACGGAAGGGAACAAAGTAATGGAAAGCAGAAATATAGAAAAGGCACTGGAAATATCCGCAAAACTGGCGGCGGGGGAAACGGTAAGCGAGCAGGGGACAAATGCTGCCCTGTATCAGGAATACAGTACCAACCCGGAAGTGTATGATATGGTATTGTTGTCGTTAAAGAAAATGGAACTTTCGGTTTATGAATATAATAATTCGCTGTTTGCCGCGCCAAAAGCGCACGGCAGCCTGTTTGGCTACAGCAATGAAGCGCTGCGCCGGGAGCTGGGACTGCGTACCAACGGCGAACTCTATCTGGCGTATTTTATCATCTATAATATTATTATGGAGTTTTATACGGATACCATCAGTGCAACGTATGCCGAATTTGTCCGCGTGGAAGACATTGTCCGCAAGGTGGACGATACAACGGCAGGCATTGTGGATAAGAAAAACGGCTTTGTTTTAAGTGAAATTGAGGAAAACAGCTTCCGCAGCCTTGCGTTAAGCTGGGACAGCCTGCCGGCGGCAACCGTGGAATTGTCGGAATTAAGGGCGGCGAAGAATTCCAAGTCGGGTTTTGTAAAGCTGGTCTGCAACTTTTTAGTCAGCCAGCAGTTATTAAGTGACAATCAGGAGCGGTACTATCCGACAGACCGTTTCCGCGCAGTTGTTGAAAATTATTTTGACGAATCCAGAGGAAGAATCATGGAATTGTTAGACCAGTCAGGAGAGGAGAGGGACGAACATGCCGCAGATTAACAGAATCCGTGTAAATAATGTAAAATACAATTTCGGTACGCAGTATTACGATGACTTTATGATGCGTTTTCACTGCCGTAACACGATTTATGACCTTGCAAACGGCGGCGGAAAGAGTCTTTTAATGCTGCTGCTGCTTCAAAATGTGATTCCGAACTGTACGCTTGATGAAAAACAGCCGGTTGAAAAGCTGTTCCGTCCGGGCGGCGGCAATACAGTGATCCACTCATTGATTGAATGGAAGTTAGATGCCGCTAACAACGACGGCTATAAATATATGACAACGGGATTCTGCGCAAGAAAGGCAAAGGATACGGAAGCAGACGGCACGGAAGCGGACGGCATATCCGGGCGTTTTTCTGCGGCAGAAGAAGCACCGGCGGGACGTGACAATGCCAGCGTGGAATATTTTAACTACTGTATTTTTTACCGGGAGTTTGGTGAAAACGATATTAAAAATCTGCCGCTGACAAAAAACGGGGAGCGCATTACTTATAATGGTTTAAAGCAGTATCTGCGGGAGCTTGAACATAATGATTTCCACGTTTCGGTAAAAATATTTGACCGAAAGGGCGAATATCAGAGTTTTATCAGCAAGTATGGGCTGTATGAGAGCGAATGGGAAATTATCCGCGGCATCAATAAGACCGAAGGACATGTAAGAACATATTTTGAAACCAATTATAAGACAAGCCGTAAAGTTGTAGAGGATTTATTAATAGAAGAAATCATCCAGAAATCTTTCCACAATAAGCTGGCAGTGGGCAATGACGAAGGTCAGATGGCACAGACACTGCTTGATATTAAGGATACGCTTGCAAGACTGTCAAAGAAAAATGCACAGATTACCAATTATGATAAACAGATGGAGCTGCTCGATGCTTTTTCAGAGTATATTCTGGGATACCGCTCTTTATATGAAGAAAAGGGAAATCTGCGGGGACAGCTGTTAAAGCTGCTTATGCAGTGCAGACAAAATCTGTCGGGATACCGCGCGCAGGAAGAAAAGCAGAAGGACGAACTGCTTCATTTACAGGAAGAATTATTAAAACAACAGCGCATGATCCAGACTGCCGAGGTGCTTACAGAACAGGCTTCCCTTGCGGGAATGGAAGAACTGATTGCTGCAAATGAGAAGAAGCGGGCATATTTTAAGGAACAGGAAGAACACTTAAAAAGGCAGATGGAAGAAACGGAAAGTCTGGTAGAATACCGCGAATATTTACAGTATCAGAAGCTCTACGATGAACTTTTGGCAGCCATTGCGGCAAACGGACAAACGGATGAAGAACTGACAAAACAGCTCTATGCACTGGCAGCGGTGATTGTGCCACAGCTTGTACAGAAAAAGAATGCTGCTGGTGAAGAATTGCAGAATGCAGAAACACAGTACCGGGCGTGTCAGAAAGAAGCGGCACAGGCAAAGGCAGATTATCAGGAATTACTGGGCGGGGCTGCGGCGGCAGAACAGATTGCAGTGCATACTGCCAAAGAGATTGAACAGGCAGAAAAAGAACTGGGTGCCTGTATGGAAAAGGCAGGAATCCTTGTGATGGAAAAGGCAGGCGAAGAATACAGTGCCTGCACACAGAAAATTAAAGAACAGGAAGAACAGCTTTTACAGACCGAGGGACAGCTTTCACAGGTGGAAGCACTGCTTTCAAAGGGCAGACAGCAGCAGGCATCCTGCCGTGCGCGGATTGAACTGCTGACAGAACAGTTAGGACAGGCGGAAACCAAAAAAGAACAGGAACAGAAAGAAAAGCAGCAGCTTTTACAGTTAAAGGCCGTCTATGGGGAACAGGATACCCGCCGGGCATGCCGCGTTGTATTGGATAACCACCGCAGACTGGAAGCGGAATGTGAGCAGCTTACCGCTGACTGTACGCAGCTTACGCAGTTCCTTGAGAATATGAAGCACGGGATATTCAGTGCGGGCGGAAGACACCGGGAGAAGGTAAAAAGCTATCTTTCAGGACGGTACGGAGAAGATGTAAAAGAAGGCAGCGAGTGGCTTTCGGGGCTTTCGGAAGATGAAAGAAAACAGGTGCTTGCCGCATTCCCATATGCCGAGTATGCATTTATTGTTGAAAACGATTTTTCAAGAATCAAAGAAGACCCGGTGCTTGCGGACTTTGGCAGAAGTGCCTATGTGATTCCGGTATTGTCTGCACAGGCGGCAAAAGCACAGCTTACGGCAGAAAATGAACAGTATGTTGTATATGCCAGAAAGGATATGGCATTTTTAAAGGATGAAAAGCTGCGCGGGCGGGAAGAAAAGCTGGCGCAGGAAGAACTGGCGGCGGCACAGGAAAAACTGGTCAGACTGACCGACAGAAAAGAAATTGTCTGGAATGACTACGTGCGCATACAGGAACTTTCAAAGCTGGAAGAAGAACCGGCAAAGAAAGAGTTTGAAGCGCTGTCTGTGCGTTTAGAGGAACTGCAAAAGGAAGCACAGCGTTTACAGGAAGAAATGGAACAGGAGGAAGCCCTGCGTAAAAAAGGCCGGGAGCGGAAAGCACAGGTGCAGGAAAAGCTGGCACAAAACCGGGAGCGGTATCCATACGTGCAAAAGTGCGCAAAACTGGCAGAGAGTCTTCTTGTACAGTACCGTGAAAAGCAGGAATACACGCAGAGGGCGGCAGATGCAAAGCAGGAACAGCTCTTAAAAGAGCAGGAAATGCAGGCGCAGGAAAAAGCAGAACAGACCGCCTTACAGCGCAAAAATGCACTGGCAGAAGAATATGACCGTCTGCAAAGCCGTCTTGACAAGCGTTATCAGGCATATATAAGCGTGGAAGCCGACGGCGGACAGTCCGCAGGAATTCATGTGCTGCAGTCAGCGGCGGATGGCAGTGCGGTAGCAGGGTTAGCGGATGCTGACGGACATGCGCTGTCATTAGAACAGCTGGAGAACCGCTTTGCGGGAGTGAAAAAGGCATTGGATGAAAAAAATGCCGATGTGCATGATAAAGAAGAATTATTAAGACATTACCGTGCGGCAATGGGAAAATGCAGTACGGCAATTGCACGCCGCCATTTTACAATGGAAGAACTTGCGGCAAAAGAGGCACAGGGAGAAGCTGTCCCAAATCCGGATGATGCGCTCCGTGCGCTTGAGCAGGAACGTGAGCAGGCGGTACAGCAGGAAAAAGCGGCAGCAGAAGAACTGGAAGCGCAGAATGCATTAATGAACCGTCTGCAGGGAAGTATTGCACACGGAAAGAGCCAGATTGAAGAAAAGTACGGTGCTTTTGAAGCGTTTGACTGTGATAACCCGGAGCAGTTCATTGTACAGCATAAAAATTATAAGGACAGCATTGCAGGACAGATCAAAGAACTGGAAAAAGAGCAGAAACGCCAGACAGAAAAAATGCAGGATTTCCTCGTAATGGAAAAGGATTTGTCAAGAATTGTTGCCAAAGCGGGCATTGAAGTGCCGGAAGCGTCAGAAACGGAAAATGCAGATACCATGGCAGGACAGCCGGAGGATACAGACATAAATGTAGCAGATTTTTCGGGCTATGAAACGGTACAGAAAGAATTTGAAAAGCTGTGTGCGCTTGAGGTGCGCAAGCTGGAAGAATTTTTAAAGAAAAAGGATAAGCTGACGGAAGAACTGACGGCATGTGATGCAAAAGAACTGGCATTGGAGATTAAAATGTCGGTTCATGTGCCAAAGGACATTGAAGCCGTGAAGCAGTTAAAGTCCAGACTTTCCGAAACCAATACGCTGATTGCACTGGAAAAAGAGCGCGTATCCAAAGGGATTTCCGATATGGAGCGTATCAAGGATAACTTTGAAAACCGGTGTGTCCAGATTTGCTGTAATATCAAGACGGAACTTGACCGCCTGCCAAAGCTTTCAAGCATTACGATGGATAATGAGGTTATTTCTATTATCGGGCTGTCCGTACCGTATGCCAAGGAATCCGATTATAAGGAAAGAATGGCGGCATACATTGACGAAACGGTCCTGATGGCGGAAAGCTTTGACAATACACAGGAGCGGTTAAAATATATCCGCAACCGGTTAAGCTGGAAACGCCTTTTTGCCGTGATTGTAACCGATATGAACGCCATCCGCGTAAGTCTTTATAAAAGAGAGCGCATGAAAGACCAGAGCCGGTATCTGCGGTATGAAGAAGCAGTGGGTTCAACCGGACAGTCACAGGGTATTTATATTCAGTTTTTAATTGCGGTAATTCATTATATTTCAAGTATCAATGCGCCGGCAGACAGTGCGGGTGTACTGGGCAAGACCATTTTTATTGATAATCCGTTCGGTGCGGCAAAGGATATTTATATCTGGGAGCCGATTTTTAAGCTGTTAAAGACTAACCACGTGCAGCTCATTGTTCCGGCACGAGGTGCAACCCCGGCGATTACGGGAAGATTTGATGTCAATTACATTTTAGGACAGAAGCTTGTACATAACCGGCAGCAGACGGTTGTTGTCGATTACTACAGTCGTACAAAAAATGAGGAACTTGAATATACGCGCATGGATTATGAGCAGGCAGTATTCGACTTTATATAGGCGCTATAGGCAAAAAACGCCTCAACGTTGGCATTTCTTTTTAAAAGAGTTTACAAGAATACTGCGCTGTGATAAACTTGAATAGAATATGTTTAAATCATTTATTTGATATATACAGTAAAGGTGGCGTTTGTTTTGGATAAGTATGAATTTAATATAAAAGTAGATCAAATTAAAAAGCTTGCTGCCAAGAAGTCATTTCAGGAGGCGGCAGCGATTGCCAAGGAAATGAACTGGCAGAAGGTGAAGGACTGGTCCACGCTGGCAACTGTTATTAACGTACAGGAAGCGGCAGGGGATTATCTGGAAGCAAGAGATATGGCAATTCTTGCATACAACAGAAATTTAGGCGGCAGAAAGCTGGTTTATAAGCTGGCGGAGCTGCTCATTAAGCTGGAAGATTTTGAAACGGCAGAGGAACTTTATGAAGAATATGAAAAGATGTCACCGCATGATGTCAATCGTTTTCTTTTGTATTTTGATTTAAGAAAGGCACAGAATGCCTCGGATAATGAACTTGTAGAAATCTTAGAGGACTACAAAGAGCATGAAATTGATGAAAAGTATATGTTTGAACTGGCAAAGTTATATGCCAAAACAGGCAGAAAAGAAGAATGTATCAAGACCTGTGATGATATTGTACTGTGGTTTCAGGACGGACAGTATGTGGAGAAGGCGATTCAGTTAAAGCAGGAATTTGGCGTTGAACTGACCAATACACAGAAAAAAATCTTAAAGGATATTAAGAATCAGAAGCAGGATATAGAAGCAACCAGAGAAATCATGTTTGAGGAACAAAAGCAGCTTGCGGCAATCCAGAGCGATGAAATTGAAGAAGCGGTGGAAGAAGCAGAAAGTGATGCGGACGATGATATTATTCTGCCGGAAGACGATGAAAGTACCCGTGGCATTAAATCTTTCTTTAAGAAGGCATTTCATTCGCGGGCGCAGTCAGAAGAAGATATGCGCGAAATAGGCTATGAAGATGATGACGAATCCGATGATTCCGATACATATGAGAACACCGGTGCGCAGGATACAGAAAAAACACCGGAAGAACCGGTATTTTCAGCGGAAGAATTTGTAAAAGAAAAGACAGTGACGGATACCGCACCAAAAGCAGAAAAAAAGGAAGCTGATACAACGGTGGATTTGTCTGAAAGTATTGACAAGGCATCCTCATCTTTACGTGAACTGATAGAAGATGCAAAGAAGAAACTGGAAGACAGCTGCGGTGATTTATCAGGTAAAGAGGATTCATTCCGGCAGAAGGCTGTAAATACGGTCAAAGAACCGGCAGATGAAGTAGAGATTAAAGTGGACATTCCGGCATATAACAATCCGTATGATACACAAAATTTACAGGCGGCACTCGCTAAAAATTTAAGTGAATTCATGGAGGAAGAAAAAGCAGAGGCAGAGGCGCTGCGTCCTCAGCCGGCGAAGCAGGAAGAAACGACCGGTGAAAGTCAGGAAGATGAACAGATTGAAGGTCAGTTAAGCCTTGCAGACTGGTTAGAAGCGGTCCGTGAAGAAAAATACGGAAAGCAGAATACAAGGGAATTCTCAAAGACAGAGCTGGAAAAGATGTTAGATGAGAAGGACGAAAAGAGTGCGGCATACGAGCGCATTATGGTTGAGCAGAAAGCAGCGGCACAGGCAGCAGGCAAAGCCTTTGATGAAAAAGAAGCAAGCCGCCATGCACACGCACAGGTGATGTTACAGGCAGCAAAGACCGATCTTGCAATCCGTACCGGAAAAGCAACCGTACACTTAGAAGAAGCAGCAGCACAGGATGTCCGTCGTCAGCAGGCAGAGGAAGAAGCAAGAAGAAAAGCGGAGGCCGAAGTACAGATTCAGAGGCGCATGGAAGAAGCCCAGAAAGCAAGAGCCGAGGCAGAAGCCAGACGGTTAGCCGAAGCACAGCGTGCAGCTGAAGAAGCCAAGCGGGAAGCTGCAAAGAAAGCTGAAGCACAGCGTATAGCCGAACAGGAAGCAGCGCAGCAGGCAGAAGCCCAGCGGTTGGCGGAAGAAGCAGCACAAAGAGAACAGGCACAGCGTGCGGCAGAGCAGGAAGCGGCGCAAAGACAGCGGGCGGCTGTCAGTGAGGAAGTTTCATTAAATACACAGCAGCTTCCGCCGATGGAAGACCATCTTTCCGATATGAATCCGCTGGAAGCAATCAGCAGTGCAAAGCTTGCCAGTGCCGTACAGCAGGAGAAAGTTTACACCGGCATGGGCGAAGGCACGGAAATTGATGAAGAAAAGAAGTTAAGCGGAGAACTTGCAAAGATTTTCAGAAAATACCGTGAAATGCCGGGACTGGAAAGCCAGCTGGCAGCATATTTTGAAAGCCTTGAACAGGAAATGGCGATTTCAACGTCGCAGGTCGGCAATATTATCATTTCCGGTAATTCAAGCTCAGATAAGTCTGATCTTGCAAGAGCCATTGTGCGTGCGGTGAATTACCTGTATCCGGAACACACACGTAAGATTGCAAAGACGACCGGTGACAGTATCAATAACCGTGGACTGGCAAAGGCGATGAATAAGTTAAAAGGCACCGCACTGATTGTTGAAGGTGCGGGGGCAATCCAGCCGAAGCGTATGAGTGAAATGCTGGAATGTCTGGAACAGGATACGGAACGTATGATTGTTATTCTGGAGGATTCGGATGCAGAAATGAATGTACTGCTGAATTTTAACCCGGAAATGACACAGAAGTTTAATCATCGCATCGTGTTAAAACAGTACACGGTCAATGAACTGGTTGAAATGGCAAGAAAATTTGCAAGAAAACGCCAGTATGAAGTCAGTGATGATGCGCTGCTGGAACTTTATTTAAAGATTGATAAATTACGTAATAATGTAGATAATATCCGTATGGATGATATTAAGGAAATTATCAATCACGCAATTGTAAAAGCAGAAAAACGCGGCTCAAAAAGATTCTTTGGCGGTTTAAAGAGAAAACGCGGCGAAAACGGAGATGTTACCATCCTTGTTGAAGCAGATTTTAAAGATTGATAAAAAAAAAATAAAAATGCCGGTACAGGCAGCACAATAAGAAATGGAGGAAATGAATCATTATGAAGAACATAGAGGAACTGTCAGTAAATACAATCCGTGTGTTATCAGCAGAAGCGATTCAGAAAGCAAAATCAGGACATCCGGGACTGCCGCTTGGCGCAGCACCGATGGCATATGAATTATGGACAAACCATATGAACCACAATCCGGCAGACCCGGAATGGGCAAACAGAGATCGTTTTGTACTCTCAGGAGGACACGGCTCGATGCTGTTATATTCTTTATTACATTTGTTTGGCTACGGAAATCTTTCTATGGAAGACTTAAAGAATTTCAGACAGCTGGGTTCATTGACACCGGGACATCCGGAATACGGTCATACCGTTGGTATTGAAGCAACGACAGGCCCGCTTGGACAGGGTATGGCAATGGCAGTCGGTATGGCAATGGCAGAAGCACATCTTGCCGCTGTATTTAACAAAGACGGTTACGATATTGTAGACCACTATACTTATGTACTTGGCGGTGACGGCTGTATGATGGAAGGTATTTCATCAGAAGCATTTTCACTCGCAGGAACATTAGGACTGCATAAGCTGATTGTATTTTATGATTCCAACAACATTTCTATTGAAGGAAGCACTGATATTGCATTTACGGAAGACGTAACAAAGCGTTTTGAAGCATTCGGCTTCCAGACACTTGAAGTTAAAGACGGCAACAATCTTGCAGAAATTGCTGCAGCGATTGAAGCGGCAAAAGCAGATACAACTCGTCCGACAATGATTAAGGTCAATACGGTGATCGGCTATGGCTGTCCTGCAAAGCAGGGTAAGGCAAGCGCACACGGTGAACCGCTCGGTGAAGAAAATGTTGCGGCTTTAAAGGAATATTTAGAGTGGCCTTGCAAGGAAGCATTTACTGTTCCGCAGGAAGTATATGATCATTTCAACGAAGCTGCCAGGAAGAAAGCAGCAGTTGAAGATGAATGGAATGTATTATTTGAAAAGTACAGAAAAGAATATCCGGATATGGCAGAAAAATGGGATGCTTATTACAACGGATATGATTTATCAAAGCTGTTTGATTCAGAAGATTACTGGAAGAAAGCAGAAAAACCGGAAGCGACCAGAAGCACATCCGGCAGCATTTTAAATGAAATTAAACAGCTCATGCCAAACCTGATTGGCGGTTCAGCCGACCTTGCACCGTCCAATAAGACAAACATGAAGGATGCCGGTGATTTTTCAAAAGACAATTATGCAGGCACCAATCTGCATTTCGGCGTCAGGGAACAGGCGATGGCGGCAATCGGCAACGGACTTGCACTGCATGGCGGATTAAAGGCATTTGTAGCGACATTCTTTGTATTCAGTGATTATACAAAGCCAATGGCAAGACTGTCCGCATTAATGAATCTGCCGCTGACATTTATCTTTACACATGATAGCATCGGTGTCGGAGAAGACGGACCGACACACGAACCGGTTGAACAGCTTGCGGCATTCCGCTCTCTGCCAAATTTCTGTGTATACAGACCGTGTGACAGAACAGAAACCGCAGCGGCATGGTACCGTGCAGTTACTTCAAAAGACCAGCCGACAGCACTTGTGCTGACAAGACAGAATCTTTCACAGATGCAGGGGTCTTCAAAGGAAGCGTTAAAGGGTGGCTATATCTTAGAGGATTCTAAGAAGGAAGTGCCGGATGCCATCATTATTGCCAGTGGTTCGGAAGTAGAACTGGCAGTTAATGCAAAGGCAGAACTTGCAAAAGACGGCGTGGACGTGCGTGTTGTCAGTATGCCGAGTATGGAGGCATTTGAAGAACAGACAGCAGAATACAAGGAATCCGTTCTTCCGAAGGCATGCCGGAAGAGAGTTGCGGTCGAAGCGCTTTCAGACTTCGGCTGGTACCGTTACGTGGGCTTAGACGGCAAAGTTGTTTCCATGACAGGCTTTGGCGCATCCGGTCCTGCGGCATCACTGTTTGAAAAATTCGGATTTACAACAGAAAATGTTGTAGCGACTGTAAAATCTGTTTTATAAAAGTATTGAAAAATTTATGTAAAACATACAAAAAATTCAAAAAAAACACTTGCAATTCACAGCAGATAATACTATAATAAACTCAAGATTGTTGAAAAATTAACAAAGTCCTGTGGGGACATTCAACAAAATACATAGTATATGGAGGATTTTGAGTTATGACACGTTTTACATTACCAAGAGACTTATATCACGGAAAAGGATCATTAGAGGCATTAAAGACACTGGAAGGTAAGAAAGCCATTATCTGTGTAGGCGGCGGTTCTATGAAGCGCAACGGCTTCTTACAGAAGGCAGAAGACTACTTAAAAGAAGCAGGAATGGAAGTAAAACTGTTTGAGGGCATCGAATCCGACCCGTCAGTAGACACTGTCATGAAGGGTGCTAAGGTTATGGAAGAATACGGACCGGACTGGATTGTAGCGATTGGCGGCGGTTCTCCGATTGATGCAGCAAAGGCAATGTGGGTAAAATATGAATATCCTGACATTACATTTGAAGAAATGTGCAAGGTATTCGGTATGCCGAAGCTTCGTAAAAAAGCACATTTCTGTGCAGTATCTTCTACATCCGGTACAGCAACGGAAGTTACGGCATTCTCAGTTATCACAGATTACGAAAAAGGTATTAAGTATCCGCTGGCTGATTTTGAAATCACACCGGATGTTGCAATCGTAGACCCTGAACTGGCTGAAACAATGCCTGTAAAGCTGGTAGCCCATACAGGTATGGATGCAATGACACATGCCATTGAAGCGTATGTATCAACCGCAAACTGCGATTATACAGACCCACTGGCACTTCATGCAATTAAGATGATTCATGAAACACTGATTAAGTCATACAACGGAGATATGGCAGCCCGTGATTCTATGCACAACGCACAGTGTCTTGCAGGTATGGCATTCTCCAACGCATTACTCGGTATCGTTCATTCAATGGCACATAAGACCGGTGCTGCATTTGAAGGCGGACATATTATCCACGGTGCTGCCAATGCAATGTATCTGCCAAAGGTTATCAAATACAATGCCAAGAATGAGGAAGCTGCCAAGAGATATGCAGAAATTGCAGATTTCATTCACTTAGGCGGTAATACAACAGAAGAAAAGATTGATAAACTCATCGAACTGCTCCGCAAGATGAATGATGAACTCAATATCCCGCACTGCATCAAGCATTATGGTGAAGGCGGACTTCCGGCAGAAGAAGGTATTGTACCGGAAGATGAGTTCTTAAAGAAGCTTCCTGAAATTGCAGCAAACGCAATTCTTGATGCCTGTACAGGTTCTAATCCTCGTCAGCCAAATCAGGAAGAAATGGAGAAATTACTGAAGTGCTGCTATTATGACACAGAAGTAGATTTCTAATCAATAAGCTTATAACGGAAAAATAAATTTTCCATTTTACGTTTCTCCTTTCATAAATGCCGTATTTTTCATAGAATATATGAAAATACGGCATTTTTTTTGCAACTATATCATGTCCGGTTTCGTATAAAGAATAAGAGGAGGTGGCAGGAAGTGTTTGAAACAGATGAAACGCTTATCAGGCGCATATTACAGGGGAAAGACCGTGAGGCAGGTGAACTGCTGGTTGAACGGCATTATAAAAGAATATATAAAGAGATTTACTTAAAAACTTCAGATGAGGAGCTTGCAAAAGACCTTACGCAGGAAGCATTTATACAGATATTAAAAAATCTATATCAGTTTGACAGTAAAAAGGCGTCCTTTAAGACGTGGATTACAAGAATTGCCTGCAATAAAGTGATTGATTACATGAGAAGCCGCCAGCACCATGAAATGCTTATGACTGAAATTTTGGACGATTATGATAAAGAAGATGCGCACAATCTTGAGGAACGTGTGACAAACCGCATGGCAACACAGCGGGTAGAGCAATTACTTGAAAAAGAGGAAGTACAAAACCAGAAGATATTTAACCTGAAAGCACAGCAGGGTTACACATTTGAAGAAGTCAGTACGATTACGGGGGTAACAAAAACTGCTGTAAAAAACCGCTATTACTCCATGGTGAGAAAGATGAGAAAGGAGCTGAGTGATTATGAGTAGGATTAAATATCCGGGTGAACAGGAAATGAAGCGCCAGATTCAGGTGATTTTGGATGAGTCCGGCATGTTTGAAGATGACGAAAAAAGTCAGGGTTATACAGAGTGTGTGCAGGTGAAGAAACGTCCGGCGGTAAAGACGGCGATTTTATTTCCCCTGGCAGCCGCGGCGGTAATGTTTCTTGTTGTCACTGCGGCAGGACTGATACCGCAGCAGACAAATTCCAGGGTCGAACCGATGACAAATGTGCTGACGGATGATACAATAAGATCAGTATCAAAAACACAGCTAAGCGACGATATTACGGTTCAGATTTGTACAGACTGTTCTTATCTGCCATTAAAAGCATCCGGGTCAGACAGCGTATCGGACAGACAGATACAGTTTAGTTATACGTATCCGAAAATTTATTATCAGGGAACAGAGGTGGAGTCTGTTACGCGCTATTACGAGGACAGAATCGAACAGTTAAAAACACAGGCGCAGACACAGTTTAAGAATGTTGCCTTTGTAAAGGATTTGGATATTCCGGTAAAGATTTCATATCATTGTTCGGCATTAAACGATGTGACCGCACCGGAAAATAATCTGGTGTCAATTTATGAAAATTATTCGGAGAGTTATACAGCATACGATAAAGATGGGGCGTATGTTACGGTAATGACCAATGCTGTTTATGGTGGGAATTTTAATGCAAAGACAGGAAAGAAGCTCTCTTTAAATGAACTTTTTGAAGAAAATGACTTGTCAGGGCTGGAAAAAGAATGGATCGGTATCGGACAGACAGAACAGGAATTACAGACGATTGCAGATACGGATGCATGGTATTTATCGCAGGACGGACTGGCACTGTGTATCAACGGCTGTGAAAACGATTATGAGAATAACGCAGGAAAGCTGCGGTATCACAATGTTTCATGCAAAACAAATGTCGTGGCTTATGACACGCTTTCCGGATTAAAGAAAGGCTAAAAATCCACAGGCAGAATGAATACAGGAAGATACGGCAGAATGTGAGGAGAGTATGCCAAACGAGATGGAAGAATTAGAATTTTATTTAAAAAAGGCAAAACAGGTTGTATATGAAGTCAAAAAGACAGTTGTCGGCAAAGATGAGGCTATCTGCAAACTGCTGATGGCAATCTTAGCAAAGGGACATATTCTGATTGAAGATATTCCGGGGGTCGGAAAGACAACGATGGCGCTGGCATTTTCAAAGGCACTGGGACTGGAATGTAACCGGCTGCAGTTTACACCGGATATTATGCCGTCGGATCTGACGGGATTTAACTTATACAACCGTCAAACAGGGCAGTTTGAGTACAAGCCGGGAGCTGTGCTGTGCAATATTTTACTGGCAGATGAAATTAACAGAACCTCGCCAAAGACCCAGTCTGCGCTGTTAGAGGTGATGGAGGAGCGCAGGGTGACGGTGGACAGCCAGAGCATTGAGCTGCCAAAGCCGTTTATGGTCATGGCAACACAGAATCCGTTTGGTTCAATCGGAACACAGAAACTTCCGGAATCCCAGCTTGACCGTTTTATGATTCAGATATCACTGGGATATCCGACCGTGGAAGATGAAATTGCTATTTTAAAAAATAAGACAAACGGCAGTCCGAAAATTATTTCGGAAAAGGTGCTGACAGCAGAAGAATTAATGGCAATGCAGGCTTATGTGGAACAAATCTATGTCGATGACAGGGTTTATGATTATGTGGCGCGGATTGCAAAGGCAACGAGAAACAGCCCGGAGATTTTACAGGGCATCAGTCCGAGAGGAAGTATCGCGGTGCTTGCGATTGCCAAGGCGGAAGCGTTCTTACGCGGACATACTTATGTGCTGCCGTCGGATATCCAGTATGTATTAATGGATGCTGCGGCACACCGTATTATTGTGGATAACGGATTGAGAAATGGAAATGTGACGGCAGAAACGGCATTAAAAAATGTGCTTGAAACCGTTTCCGTGCCGAAACTGGATGTGAAAAGGGTCGTTTAAATGAGAAAAAGAAGACTTTTGTATATCGTCTGTCTGCTGGGGGTATTCTGGCTGAATGTCATCTATGTCGAATACCAGTTCTTTCTGCTGCTGGTACTGCTGATTGTTGTTCCGGCGATTTCCGGGGTGCTGTTTGAACTGGCGGCAAACGGATTAAAGCTGTATCTGAACATTCCACAGAAGGAAGTGCATCCCGGACAGCTGGTGACAGTGTGCATTAAGGCCGTAAACCGCCATGTGATATTTTTAGGGAAACAGCAGTTTCAGATTGGCGTGGTCTATCTGAATACTCCGGGAAATGAAAAGGAAATGCTGCAATGTGACGGAGTTACGGAAAAAGTACAGCAGACAATGGCGGAATTTAGTCCAAAGCACTGCGGCATCGCACAAATTGACATTGAAAAAGTATTTTTGCAGGATTATCTGGGGCTGATTGGTACACAAAAGAATTTTCGCGGAAGCTGCCAGCTTGCCGTACTGCCGGAGCCGGTTTTATCCACGCGGGTCAGGACGGGGATGGAAAAACAGCAGGAATACCGCTATTCAGCGGTAGCAGATGACGATTCGGATATTCTGGATTTGCGGGCGTTTCGTCCGGGTGATAATTTAAACCATATCCACTGGAATTTAAGCCTTCGTACAGATGATTTGATTGTGCGGCAGTATGGAGAACAGATTGATGTAAAAAAAGTGATTCTTGTGGATTTAAGCATTTTGAACACAGCGCAGTACAGGAGCCGGATGGATGCAGTCTATACAGCAGTGGCTTCCATTGCCAATTTATACGTTGAAAATGAGGTGAATACGCTGATTCTTGCATGGAACGGACAGAAACAAAGTGCAGAGTATCTGGAAGTCCATGACCGGACAGAATTAAACCGTGCCATGATACGGCTGATGCAGATTCCATGCAGCAGCAGGGCAGGAGAGCATGCAGCGGCGGTATATTTAAAGGACATTGAAGCACAGGGACAGCAGGCATTATTTGTGACAGCAGGAAGCTATGAGAATAACAAAGTAAGAATTGTCAATGTGGAAAAGATACAGTTACAGGAACTGATCGATGAACTTTGGGAAAAGATATAAGGGACAGAAATTAGAAACAAGGGGTAAGACAGCATGGAAGAAAATCGTGAAATCAGTTACATCGTAAGAATGCTTCTTACAACAATCGGATCATATGGAATTATAAGGGTGCTGACTTCATGCGCCCTTTTTCAGGTATCGGATATGGCAGTGATTTTTGGAATTTTGGCGGCTGCTGTTATTTGTGTGTACGGACTGTACGGCAGAAAAAAGCATTTTTTAATCGTGACGGGGATTATATTTGCCGGATTGTCCGTTTTGAGTTTTGGCATTTTAAGAGCCGGATTCTGCCACATTTATAATGACTGTATGACAGCCCTTGAAAAGCCATACGGACTGAGTCTTGGCAGAATTGCCGTAAAGGAAACGGCGGCGCGGTCGATGCAGGAAACAATAGCGGTGTTGTTTATTGCAGTTCTTGTGACATTTGCAGCAGCAGTTATTGTGATTTACCTGCACAGTATGCTGGGGACACTGCTTTCTATTCTGCCGTTGCTTATTTTATTCGTATCGCTGGGAGCAGTCCCGGACAGCTGTACATTTTTTCTGTGTATCAGCTACGTGCTTGGTGTTTCGGCTTTGCAGGGGCAAAAAGGCGGGGAACAGCAGTCACTGATGGTTTTGTTTTTATGTCTGATTGCACTGACGGTTTCGGTTATTGTGCGCCCGCCGGTAAACTATGAACGGTTTCAGGTATTTCAGGTGTTAAATGAAGAAGCGAAAAACTGTTTTTCATGGGTCGGCGGAGATTTAGAAACAGATGTTGACCTTGCAAACGGTGGAATTAATAACGGGGAACTGGGGAAAATTGATGGTATCCGCTACAGCAACCAGACCCTGCTGACAGTAACCACGCAAAGTACCGGGAAAAATCAGTATTTTCCGAGGTTTATCGGGTTGGATTATGATACAGGCCGGTGGTCAGAGCTGCTAAGCAGTACACTAAAAAACGATCAGAAGGAAAATCTTGTGGATTATATGGATACACAGGCGCAGGCGCAGCAGTATATTGAAAATACAGTGGGCAGTTATTACCAGATGATAAAAAAAGTACCATATATTCTCCGGTATACGGATGGAACGACACAGAACGGAACCAATGTCATTGCCGGTGTGAATAGTTACAGTGCTTTTAATAATCTTTTGGAGTATCTGCGGTATGAGTATCTTGGCGGTGGTGCGCCTTTGTATAAAAATATGGTTTCTTATCAGAATCTGGTAAAAAATAATTATCTTGATGTGCCGTATGATGTACGGGAAGTGATTGAAAATCTGCTCGGAGAAACCAGCGTTACAACGACGGAACAAAAAGAAAATTATATTAAATATGTAAAAGATTATCTTTCACAAAACTATACTTACAATATGTTTCCGGGGAAAGTGCCGGAAAATGAAGATTTTGTAAAATATTTTCTGACAGAAAGCAAAGAGGGATATTGTACATATTTTGCAACGGCGGCAGTACTGATGTACCGCTGTGCAGGAATTCCGGCAAGATATGTCGAAGGATATGTGGCGGCAGATGATACTATAAAGTCGGGAGTTCCGATACAGACGACACAGACAAGAAAGACATCGGACAATGTGCAGACGGAAGAAAATGTTGTTGAATATCAGGTGGATTTAAAGGACAATGCGGCACATGCATGGGCAGAAGTCTATATGGACGGTTACGGCTGGGTTACGGTGGAAGTGACACCGTCGGCATCGGCGCAGGGCAGTACCGGTGCAGCCACAGAAGCAGGCGCATCATCCGGGGAAGGACAGAATATACAGCAGGAATTACAGACAGAAAGCCCGTCAGAAGTTTCCACAGACGGACAGGAACTGACACAGGATGCAGCCGTACAGCCGTTGGAACAGCAGACAGATTCAGTTCCGGAAATTTCACAGGGTGCAGCCGGAGAGGCAGATAACACGGCACAGGATGACAGCAGTGCAGGTAGTACGGATGTGGGGAAGGCGCAGACAGAATCTGCTTTTACACGGCTTGTAAAACAGTATCCGCTGCTTTGGATTCCAATCGGACTGATATTGCTGTTTACAGTAATGTCTGCTATAATTCTGATACGGTATTTTACTGTCAGACAGATGCGCACAGCAAAGAAAAGAAAGACAGATATTAAGAGTATGGTACAGGAAGAACGGCAGGAAATGGTGATGGAGGCTTACCGTAGTTTTGAAAAAATGCTTGCGGCAGCGGGATATGGCAGAACAAGCGGTCTGGAGTACGAAGCGTATGCGGGCTATCTGACCGAGGCGTCGGAAATTTTTAAGGAAAATCATATCAAACGGATTTTTGATCTGGTACTGCGGTGTTCATTTTCCGAAATACCGGTCAGTGAGCAGGAGTACCGCGGATACCGCAGGGATATGCAGAATATCCGCAATGCCATAGAACAAAAGCTTGGATTTTGGGAAAGACTGTATTTTAAGTATATACGGTTGTTTTAAATAAGGAGAGGTATGTTTGATTTAGAAGATGAGTTAAAGAAACTCCCGGCAAAGCCGGGAGTTTATATTATGCATGACAATACGGATACGATTATTTATGTGGGAAAAGCTGTGAGCCTGAAAAACAGGGTGCGGCAGTATTTTCAAAGCAGCCGGAATCATTCGTCCAAAATAAAGAAAATGGTTTCGCACATCGCTTATTTTGAGTATATTATTACAGATTCCGAACTGGAAGCGCTGGTTTTGGAGTGCAACCTGATTAAGGAGCACCGCCCGAAGTATAATACGATGTTAAAGGACGATAAAACCTATCCGTTTATCAAAGTTACGACAGGTGAAGCGTATCCGAGAGTTTTATTTTCAAGGGATATGAAGCATGGCGCGGGCAGATACTTTGGCCCGTATACTTCGGCAGGGGCGGTCAAGGACACGATTGAACTGCTCTGCAAGCTCTATAAAATCAGAACGTGCAGCCGCAATCTGCCAAAAGATGAGGGGAAACAGCGCCCATGCCTGAATTACCATATCGGGCAGTGCAGTGCGCCGTGCCAGGGATACATTTCTGAAATCGAATACAGAAAAAACGTAGATAGTGTGCTGGAATTTTTAAACGGCAATTATGATAAAATTTTAAAACAGCTGACGGCGCAGATGAATGACTGCGCGGAAAAACTCGAATATGAAGAAGCGGCGCGCTTCCGGGATTTAATCCAAAGTGTTAAGCAGGTGGCACAGAAGCAGAAAATTACGGCAGATGACGAAACCGACCGTGACGTGGTGGCGTGTGCAAGTGACGGCACGGATGCGGTGGTACAGATTTTTTATATCCGCAGCGGAAAGCTTCTCGGCAGGGATCATTTTCATATGAGCGTGGCGGAAGGTGATACCAGAAGTGATATTATCAGCGGATTTTTAAAGCAGTATTACGGCGGGACACCCTATATTCCAAATGTAGTAATGCTACAGGAAGAAATTGAAGATGCGCAGATTATCAGCGAGTGGCTCGGCAGTATGAAAAAGCGCAAGGTGTCTGTTGTGACACCGAAAAAAGGCACAAAGGAAAAACTCGTGGAGCTGGCATATAAAAATGCACAGATGGTGCTGCTTCAGGATACGGAAAAGATTAAACGGGAAGAACAGCGGACGGTCGGTGCAATGCAGGAAATTGCAGACTGGCTTTCCCTGCCGCATCTGGTACGCGCGGAAGCTTATGATATTTCCAACACCAGCGGTATTGAATCCGTTGGTTCAATGGTTGTTTTTGAAAACGGACGGCCAAAGAAAAATGATTACAGAAAATTTAAGATAAAAACGGTGAAAGGACCGGACGATTATAAAAGTATGCGCGAAGTACTGACAAGGCGTTTTCTGCGCGGAAAAGAGCAGTCGGAAGGATTTGCGGTATACCCGGATATTATCATGATGGATGGCGGCAGAGGACAGGTCAATATTGCACTGGAGGTTTTAAAGGAGCTGGATTTACACATTCCGGTGTGCGGCATGGTCAAAGACGACAATCACAGAACCCGCGGACTCTACTATAATAATATAGAAATTCCAATTGACAGGAACAGTGAAGGGTTTAAGCTGATTACAAGGATTCAGGACGAAGCACACCGTTTTGCCATTACGTATCACAGAAGCCTGCGAAGCAAGGCACAGGTTCATTCGGTATTAGACGGTATTGACGGTATTGGTCCGGCAAGAAGAAAGGCACTGATGAAGCATTTCTTAGACATTGAAAAAATCCGTACGGCACCGGTGGAGGAGCTGATGAAGGTGGACGGCATTACGGAAAAGGTGGCAGAAAATATTTATGCGTTTTTCCATTAAAAACCCATAATTGACCGCGTACTATACGGTGTGATAAAATAAAAATACTAAAAAGTCAGTGTAAAGAGTGCGACAAAGTCGCCCAGAAATAAGAGGATAGTGTGAAAAATCCTTAAATCAAAGATTTTTCACACAACAGAATTTGTGCCGCAGGCGTCACGAATTCTGTTTATATCGCAGGACTGAATAATCAGTCCGCGATTCCTCCGGCATTAAAAATGCCTGCGGAAAGAGGAGTAGTATGAATGGAAGCGAAAGAGTGAAGCTGTCTAAAGTCGTTGAGAAGATGCAGCTTGAGAACATGACACCACAGATTGATATTTCAGGAACATGGCTTCATATTCCGGAGGTCAACAGACCGGCATTGCAGTTGACCGGGTTTTATAACCAGTTTGATAATGACCGGTTACAGATTATCGGAAATGTAGAATATTCATATTTAAAAAGCCTTTCGGAAACAGAGCGGTATGAGCGGTATATGCAGCTGCTTTCAAGCAATATTCCGTGTCTGGTATTCTGCCGCGGATTAGAGCCGGAACCGAAAATTTTAGAGCTTGCGGTGAAATGCCAGATACCGATTTTTAAATCACAGGAAGCGACCTCTTCCTTTATGGCAGAGGTTATCGGCTGGTTAAAGGTACAGCTTGCACCGTGTATTGTTATTCACGGGGTGTTGGTTGATGTATATGGTGTCGGTGTGTTAATTACCGGTGAAAGTGGTATCGGTAAGAGTGAAGCGGCATTGGAACTCATTAAAAGAGGACACCGTCTTGTAACCGATGATGCAGTAGAAATCCGCAAAGTCAGCAACGAAACGCTGGTCGGTTCTGCGCCGGGTGTCACAAAGTATTTTATTGAACTGCGTGGTATCGGCATTATTGATGTTAAGACCCTGTTTGGTGTAGAAAGCGTTAAAGAAACCCAGCAGATTGATATGGTTATGCAGTTAGAAGACTGGAATAAAGACAGGGAATACGACAGACTGGGTCTGGAGGAAGAATATACAGAATACCTTGGCAATAAAGTGGTATGCCACGCACTGCCGGTACGTCCGGGACGAAATCTTGCGGTTATTGTAGAAGCGGCTGCGGTCAACCACAGACAGAAAAAAATGGGTTATAATGCGGCGAAGGAATTATACCGCAGAGTACAGGAAAATCTCATGCGGGGAGATGATGATGATGAATAAAGTTCTTTTTGGCATTGATATCGGCGGTACAACTGTAAAATGTGGATTATTTACACTGAATGGGGAACTGCTTGAAAAGTCAGAAATTCCAACGGATAAGCAGGATAACGGAAGCCGGATTCTGTCTGATGTGGCAGCACATATACGGAATATATTGGAAAAAAGGTGCCTGACAGTTTCAGATGTGGCGGGTGTCGGTATCGGTGTGCCGGGTGCGGTGACACCGGACGGCATTGTTAATAAATGTGTTAATTTAGGCTGGGATATCAAAGATGTTGCAAAAGAAATGCAGACATTTCTGCCGGTCTTTGTAAAAGTGGGAAATGATGCCAACATGGCGGCACTCGGTGAATTCTGGAAGGGCAGTGCGAAAGGCTATCAGAGCGTTATGCTGGTAACGGTAGGAACCGGTGTCGGCGGCGGGCTGATTATAGACGGAAAGCCGGTTGCCGGTGTACATGGTGCGGCGGCGGAAATCGGGCATCTGCCGATTGTGGAAGGCGAACAGGAAGCCTGCAACTGTGGGAAAAAAGGCTGTCTGGAGCAGGCAGCTTCCGCGACAGGCATTGTACGTGTTGCAAAGCGGATTCTGGCAGCAGCAGAAACAGAATCGGTTCTTAGAAATATAGACAATCTTACGGCAAAGGATGTATTTGATGCGGCACAGGCGGGAGATGCGCTTGCTGTGCAGACGGCAGAAATGGTCTGTGAATATTTAGGCAGGGGGCTTGCGTGCGTGGCGGCAGTTGTAGATCCGGAGTGCTTTTTAATCGGCGGCGGGGTATCCAAGGCAGGTAAATATTTTACGGATTTAATTGGGAAATATTATCAAAAGCATGCATTTCACCCAAGCCGCGGTACGAAGATTGTAACGGCACAGCTTGGTAACGATGCAGGCATGTATGGCGCGGCAAAGCTGGCGGCAGACAATATAAAGAATGGAGCAGAATAAAGAAATGGATAGGCTGGCAGAAATATTTGGAAAAGAAAATGTACTCAAAGATGAACCGATGAGCAGACATACGACATTTCGTATCGGGGGAGCGGCAGATTTCTTTGTTAAAGTACAGACAATATCGCAGCTTCAGGAAGCCATGCGCTATTTAAAAAAAGAGCAGATTCCATTTTATATTGTCGGAAATGGAAGCAATCTTTTAGTGCGTGATGAGGGTGTGCGCGGTGTTGTATTGCAGCTGGGGGAGCGTTTCAGCGGTTATGAATTTCTGCACGAAACGCCCGGCAGTGTGGCACAGTCAGGCACGGCGGTTGACAAGAATCAGATTGTGATGGTGCGTGCAAAGGCGGGTTCCCTGCTTGGCAGACTGGGTAAAGAATTTGCGGAATACAGTCTTTCGGGATTTGAATTTGCTTCGGGAATTCCGGGAACACTCGGCGGTGCGGTTTATATGAATGCCGGGGCTTACGGCGGAGAAATCAAAGACATTTTAGTGCGTGCAACCCTTATGGATATGGACGGCAGTCTGTTTGAATTTACGAATCAGCAGATGCAGTTCGGATACCGCAAAAGCATTGCGGCAGAGAAAAATTATATTGTACTGGAAGCCGATCTGGCGCTGCACGTATCATCGAAAGAAGAAGTGCTTGCAAAAATGGCAGAGCTTTCCGCACAGCGCAGATTAAAACAGCCGCTGGAATATCCGAGCGCCGGAAGTACGTTTAAACGACCGGAAGGATATTTTGCAGGCAAGTTAATTTCCGATGCCGGATTAAAAGGATTTTCTGTCGGCGGCGCACAGGTTTCCGAAAAACATGCCGGATTTGTGATTAATACCGGCAATGCAACGGCTGCAGATGTCATTGCACTGACTGATGCCGTGCGCGATAAAGTATTTGAAAAATACGGTGTAAAACTGGAATTAGAGATAAAGCAGTTAGGATAGGCTTTCAGTGAAAGGACGGCTCATCGTTATGAAAATGGTTATTGTTACAGGAATGTCGGGTGCGGGCAAATCAACGGCACTCAATGTATTGGAAGACGAAGGCTATTATTGCGTCGATAATATGCCGATTTCCTTAGTCGTAAAATTTGCGGAGCTGGCGGCAGGTCAGGAAGAAGGATATTCAGACATTGCGCTGGGAATTGATATCCGCAGCGGCAACGCACTCGGGGAATTCGATGAGGTTTTAGATGAGCTTTCCCGCAGGCACTACCGGTATAAAATCCTGTATCTGGACTCAAGCGATGAGGTGCTTGTCAAACGCTATAAAGAAACGCGCAGAACGCATCCGCTTGCAAAAGATGACCGTGTTGATAAAGGCATTGCAAGAGAGCGCAAAAAGCTGGAGTTTTTAAAGAAGCGCGCGGATTACATTATTGATACCAGCCAGCTTCTGACAAGGGAATTTAAGCAGGAGCTTGAAAAGATTTTTATTCAGGGAGAGCATTACAACAACCTGTTTGTAACCGTGTTATCCTTTGGATTTAAATACGGGATTCCGTCGGATGCCGACCTTGTTTTTGATGTCCGTTTTCTGCCAAATCCCTACTACGTCAGTGAATTAAAGCCGCTGACGGGAAATGATAAGGCGATTCAGGATTATGTCATGGGATTTAAGGCGGCAAGGGATTTTTTGGACAAAATTACGGACTTAGTGGCATTTTTACTGCCCAACTATGTGCAGGAGGGAAAAAACAGCTTAGTTATTGCGATAGGCTGTACCGGTGGAAAACACCGCTCCGTGACACTTGCAAATGCCCTTGCGGACAGGTTAAAACACACGGAATACGGCTGTAAGGTCGAACACCGGGATATAGATAAAGATACGAAACGTAAAAAGTGAGGACAGGAAACATGTCGTTTTCATCTGAGGTGAAAGAAGAATTAGGAAAAAGGCTGGATACGGCAAGGCACTGCCAGATTGCGGAATTTGCCGCCATTATGGCATTTTGTGGAAAAATGCGCAGTGACAGCGGTGAGGAAATGCAGATTGAGGTCATGACGGAAAATGAAGTCGTTTTGCGGAAATTCATCCTGCTGGCAGAAAGCATTTTTGAAATGGAAGAACACGATTTTGTCATTGAACATGAGGGAAAGAAAAACAGTCTGATTCATGTGTATATTAAAGAGCCGGTTTATGTTACAAAGATTCTGATGACATTAAAGTGGTGTGATGAGCAGTTTACGCAGATTGAGCCGGTTTTTGTGCATCCGATTCTGGTGCAGAAGGAGTGCTGTAAAAAAGCATTTATCCGCGGGGCGTATCTTGCGGCGGGTTCAATCAGCGACCCTAACAAATTTTATCATTATGAAATTGTCTGCGAATACGAAGAAGATGCGGTGCAGCTACAGGAATTACTGCTGTATTTTGAGCTGGATGCCAAGGTGATTCAGCGCAAGCGCAATTACATTGTATATTTAAAAGAAGGAAATAACATTACAGATGTACTCAATCTCATGGGTGCGGTGGTGTCCCAGATGAATCTGTATAATATTATGATTTTAAAGGGGATGCGAAATGATGTAAACCGCAAGGTCAACTGTGAAACTGCCAATTTAAATAAGACGATTGAGGCGGCGGTCAAACAGATCCGCGACATTGAATATCTGCGGGATACGGTCGGATTAGAGAGCCTGTCGGACGGACTGCGCCAGGTCGCCTATGTGCGCCTTGAAAATCCCGATATGAATTTAAAGGACATCGGGGAACGCTTAAATCCGACAGTTGGCAAATCCGGTGTGAATCATCGCCTGCGTAAAATCAGTGAAATGGCAGAACAGCTTCGCGGAGAAGCCTAAGGCGCCAACCGGCATAAACAGACATAAAGGGCAGATGAGAAAACGTCCGTGCGGATTTCTCATCTGCCCTTTGCAGTTAGTAGCCTTTCTTTTTTTGCTGTTTAGAAAGAATGGAAAGTAAAATCTTTTTCGGTGTGAAGCGGCTGCCCCATACGGCGGCACGCATAAGTGGTGATGGTACAATCGTAAGCGTACCTTTTGACATTTCCTTTAAGCAGTAAGAAACACAGCGTTTTGCGGAAATGCCCGGAAGGGCGAAAGTGACATTTGCCGTTTCGTTAAAATTTGTATTGACAGGACCCGGACAGAGCATACTGATATGGACATTGCTGTGTACTTCCTGTAATTCCTGATAAATGGCATTGGTCAGGCTGGTGACGTAGGCCTTGGTTGCGTAATAAGTAGACATATACGGTCCGCCGGGCAGCAGTCCGGCACTGGAAGCAACATTTAAAATGTAGCCGCGGTCTTTTTTCATCAATTCCGGCAGCAGTTTGCGCGTTAAAATGTGCAGTGCTTTGATGTTCACATTAATCATGTCCAGTGATTTTGATAAATCCGACTGCGCGAAGCGGTCTAAGTCGCCAAATCCTGCGTTGTTAATCAGAATTTGGATATCAAGCGGTTTTAATTCTTCTGTAAGCTGCATACACTGTGCTTCTTTGGATAAGTCGCAGGAAATGATGCGGCATTTGCAGGCAAGTTCTGCGGCAAGTTCTTCTAACGCTTTGGTGTTACGTGCCACTAAAATCAAGTTGTAGCCGCGTGCGGCAAGCTGCGCTGCAAATTCTTTTCCGATGCCGGAGCTGGCACCGGTGATACATGCTGTAGGCATAAAATCCCTTCTTTCTTTAATTTATGATGGTTCCTTTTTCGATGTTTTCACGAATGATACGGTCAACGACCTCAAATAACTGTTCTGAGCCGAGGCGGGTTTTGGACTGACGTCCGTAAACCTGTTCTGCGGTAACACCGTGTTCACGCCAGTCTCCGCCGCCGTTGCTGTTATTTAAAAGTAACGGCTGTAAATTATCCATGGAATGTGCAAATTTAGATTCCGGTGTTTCATACGCTTCAAATTCGTCAAACAGCGCAGTCAGTTCTTCTTTTTGTTCGTCTGGAAGCAGGGAGAAAATGCGTTCCTTTGCGGCATCTTCCCTTGCTTTCTGCGTTTTTAAGCCCTCGGCATCATACGCATACGTATCGCCTGCATCAATTTCCACAATATCGTGAATCAGGCACATCAGCATAACTTTTGCAATGTCTACAGGCTCATTGGAATATTCCTGCAGCAGATATGCCATGATAGCCATATGCCATGCGTGTTCGGCATCATTTTCATTTCTTCCGTGCCCCGACAGGTGGGTCTGTCGGAAAATATTTTTTTCTTTGTCAATTTCCAGCGCAAAATCCAGCTGTTGTTTTAATCGGTTATTCATACTATCCTCATTCCTGAGCAACTTGTTGCGAAGTGGCGATGAGAAATTCGCACAGGCGATTTCTCATCTGCCATTATAGCTATTTGTTTTTGCTCAGAAACAAATAGCCTTGTGAAAAATAAGCGCATCAGCGTTATTTTTCACATTATCTCCATTTCATACTAATCTCCTGATTCTTATTGTAACTTTTTCAATTCTGATTTACAATAAGAACATATTTGTTTTTCATAAGGGAAAAGAAAATGTCCGGACGCCGGATAAAGGGGTATAAGTATATGGTAATAAAGAATCAGACAAAAATGAAAAAGGAGCATATTCAGGCAGTCATGCGCGCGGCAAATTTCGACAATGACCGCTATAAAAAGTTTAAGCTGATGTACAATTTTTTCGGACTGTTATTCGGCATGATGTTTGTGCGCTATCTCATATTTGAAATGCTTGGAAGCAGTGAGCGCCAGCCGGTCATGATGGTGTTATACGGCATTGTGGGAGCAGTCTTTTTGTATATCGGCATGTACGGCATGGATAAAAGCAATTATAAAAAGTATTACCGCATTTACGGCAATATGATAGGAATTACGTTTACTTACGAGGCAGACAGTGAAGGAATCCGCATGACTGATGAGGAAGGCGACAATGAATTTTTTGAATGGGAACGCATGTTAAAATGGGTAGAAGATTTAGACAGCTTTTTTGTATACATGGGGCTGGAGGAGTGCCTGATTTTAGACAAGAACAGTTTTGTGGAAGGAACGGACATTAATTTTAAGGAACTGCTGACGGCGGTTGCGGGACTGAAAAAAGAGGAAAATGGAGATGAGTATTAGCATGACAGAAAAAGTATATATGCGTGAACTGACCGAACAGGAAATGACAGAAATTTATCAAAGTCATCTGGTTGAGGATTTTCCGGCGGGGGAGGTAAAGCCGCTGGCACATATGTTAGAGGGCAGAAAAAAGGGACAGTATGAGGCATACGGGCTGTTTGAGAAGGATACGTTAAAGGGTTATGCGTATTTTATCAAAAACAGCACACAGCCGATTGCACTGCTGGACTATTTTGCGATTGTCCGGGGGCTGCGGAGTGCCGGTTACGGTTCACTGTTTTTAAAGAAATTACAGGCAATGTGCATAGAACAGCAAAAACAGCTGATTCTGGAAGTGGAAAACCCGGATTATGAAACGAGGGAAGATAAAAAGGTACTGATGCACCGCCGCATTGCATTTTATCAGAAAAACGGCATGCAGTTAAGCGGTGTGACATGCAATTTTTATGACAATGAATACCGCATTATGTATGCGGGAGCGCATTGTGAAGATACAAAAGTGCAGGAAATAACGATGAATACATATCTGAACTTTTTCGGTGCAGATGTTGTCCGGAAACGTGCGGTATTTCATGTGCTTTAATGCTGTAGCGAATTGACAAAGAAAAGTAAATGTTGCATAATACATTGAAGACTTTTTTGAAAATGAGAAAAGACAACGGGGAAAAAAGGAGGAAGCAATATGAATAATCAGCAGATGATGGAATTGACAACCGTAGAAAAGAGTGAGTTTGAACAGTTGGTATCTGAATGTACCCGCTCCGGTTCAATTGATTCCAATTTGTATATTGAATACGACGTTAAGAGAGGTCTGCGTGACAGTAACGGTAACGGTGTGCTTACCGGTCTGACAGAGATTTCCGACGTCTGCGGATGTCATAGTGTGAACGGACGAAAGATTCCGGTGGACGGTGAATTATATTTCCAGGGATACAATGTGGAAGATATTATCAAGGGTTCATCCAGAGACCGTTTCCGTTTTGAGGAAGTGACGTATCTGCTGTTATTCGGTTCGCTGCCGGATGATAAGCAGTTTGAAAGCTTTCTTAGAATCCTTACGGATTTACAGGAACTTTCTGGTGCGTTTATCCGTGATGTTATCATGAAGGCAACCAGTGCGAATCTGATGAATTCCCTGATGAAAAGTATTTTAAGCCTGTATTCTTACGATGAAAATCCGGACGATATTTCCGTGCCGAATGTCCTGCGCCAGTCATTACAGCTGATTGCAAAAATGCCGCTGCTTGCGGTTTATGCATATCAGGCATACAGACATTACAAGCTGGACGGCACACTGATGATTAAGAATCCGAAAAAGGGCTATTCCACAGCGGAAAATATTTTATATATGTTAAGAGATGACGGACAGTTCAGCGAACTTGAAGCCAAGGTACTCGACATCTGTCTGGTACTTCATGCAGAGCACGGCGGCGGTAACAACTCTACATTTACAACACACGTTGTTACATCTTCCGGTACGGATACGTATTCTGCGATTTCTGCATCAATTGCATCTTTAAAAGGACCAAAGCACGGCGGTGCCAACTTAAAGGTACAGAAAATGTTTGCAGACATCGAAGCAAACTGCAAGGATTGGGAAGACAGAGAGGAAGTCTGTGCATATCTTAACAAAATTCTTGATAAGGAAGCCTTTGACAAGGCAGGACTGATTTACGGTATGGGACATGCTGTTTATACCAATTCTGACCCGCGTGAAGTGATTTTAAAGAGATTTGCAAAGCGCCTGTCAGAGGAAAAGGGCATGCAGAGAGAATTTGCACTGTATGAACTGGTAGAAAAGGAAGCCGGGGAACTGATTATGCACAAGAGAAAGCTGTTTAAGCCGGTTTGTGCAAATGTCGATTTCTACAGCGGATTTGTATACAGTATGCTGGGAATCCCGGAAGAATTATTTACTCCGATTTTTGCGATTGCAAGAATTTCAGGATGGTGTGCACACCGCCTGGAAGAACTTGTTAATGCAGGAAAGATTATCCGTCCGGCATATAAGTATGTGGGACATCACAGACCATACTGCACAATGCAGGATCGAAATGAAGGAAAACAGCCGAGATAGGCGAATATAGATAAAAGCAGGAGAAGAAAATGTCACAGTATAAGGTAAAAACAGTTCATCACCCGCTGAACTGTACGGTTGAAGTACCGGGGTCTAAGAGTATCACAAACAGGGCACTGTTAATGGCGGCGCTTTCAGATGGGGAGTGTACGCTTCATAGCGTGTTATTCAGCGATGATTCAAGACATTTTTTGACAAGTTTAATTGCCCTTGGATATGTCATTGAAGTCAATGAGGTGGATAAGTATGTGCTGATTCACGGAAAAGGCAGACAGATTCCGAAGAAGGAAGCAGCGATTGATGTAGGAAGTGCGGGTACGGCAGCAAGATTTTTAACGGCAATGCTGGCACTTTCCGATGGGGCATATACCATTCAGGCATCAGAACAGATGAAAAAACGTCCGATGCGGCCGCTGTTTGAGGCGCTGACCTCGATGGGGGCGGAATTTACATTTTTAGAAAAACCGGGACATCTTCCGGTACAGGTTAAGGGTGCGGCATTTGGCGGAAAAAAGCCTGCCGATAAGGTACAGGTAGATATCAGCGAAAGTACACAGTTTTTAAGTGCATTGCTTATGGTTGCGCCGATGCTTGAAAATGGTTTAAAGATTCACATTACCAGTAGAAAAACAGACGGCTCGTATATCCGCATTACAACGAAGATGATGCACCAGTTTGGCTGTAACGTAGTTCATGAAGGCAGTTTATATGCGATTGCACCGGCAGAGCGGTATATGCCGGGAACATATCAGATTGAGCCGGACGTATCGGCGGCATGCTATTTTTATGCAGCAGCGGCGCTGACAGGCGGACACGTTATTGTAAAAAATGTGCATTCAACCTCCATGCAGGGTGATATGAAATTTATTGACGTTTTAAAACAGATGGGATGTGCCGTTACGGAAGAACGAGAAGGCATCTGTGTGACAGGACCAAAAGACGGTGTATACAGTGGAGTGGACATTGATATGAATGATTTTTCAGACCAGACCATGACACTGGCGGCGCTGGCACCGTTTGCCCAGACACCGACGTATATCCGCAACATCGGACATATCCGTTTACAGGAGTCTGACAGAATCCATGCCATTGTAACGGAGCTTACACGGCTTGGCATTGAAGTAAAAGAAGAAGAATCTGCAATTTTAATTTATCCGGGAACGGTAAAGCCTGGAATTGTCAGTACATATGATGACCACCGTATGGCAATGGCATTTGCACTGCTCGGTATTCGTGCGGAAGGAATTGTGATTGATAACTGTGAGTGCTGCCGAAAGACCTTTGAAGATTACTTTAAGGTACTGGATCGGGTACTTGCGTAAATGACAGCAAATCAGCGGGAAATGGGGTGTGCAGTTGGACAGCAGGCGACAGGGGTCAGCGAAAGACTATGTGGTACAGGAGCTGATTCATGACATTATAAATATAAAGTTAAAGCCGGGAGAAAAGTTATGTGAACCGGCATTGTGTGAGCGCTTCGGGGTCAGCCGCACACCGTTTCGGGAAGCGGAACTGGAACTGGCACAGCGGAAATTAATCGTTGTCCGTCCGAAGATTGGCACATTTGTATCGTTTATTGATAAGGAACTGGTAGAGGAAGTGCGCCATTTAAGAAGCGTTCTGGAAGCGGAGCTTGCGGTGATGGCATGCTCTATGCTGACAAAAAAAGATATTGACCGGCTCTGGGAAAATGTTGCGGTCTGGGAAATGTATATGCAGCGGGGCGATTACGAGAAAATTTTACAGCTGGATCAATCGTTTCATGCCATGGTGTATGAGATGTGCGGCAGAACTTACTGGCACGAACTGGTGGAAAGTATTTCGCCGCATTTTGACAGGACAACCGTGCTGAGTTTCCAGTGCAGACCAACGGACAGTATTTTATCGGATCACAAAAATCTAGTGGAAGCCATAGAAAAGAAGGATACAGGACTTGCAGGGCAGGTGGCAAGGCAGCACATGGAACGCTATTCCGAAAATATTGATACTATTTATGAACAGTTTAGTGAATATTTTGCAAAATGATGAAAGTTACAGCTCTTTATGGGCTGTAATTTTTTTAGTAAAGTGGAACATTGATAATAAAATATCAATGTGCTATTATATTTGTAAACATTTACGGACAAGTACGATGAATATAAAAGCAGATTTTAGCAGAGTTAAAAATCGAGTTGACGTAAAAATCAGTCAGAGTATGGTGAAAAGGGGAAAATAGCATGCAGATTCATGTATTGGGAGATTCAATTGTAACGGCGTATGGCAGTGATGAGAACAATTTTATTGGCGGCTGGGGCGACCATTTAGACAGTTTTTTTAAAAAGGAAGTACCGGTGCTTGTTTATGCAGAAGGCGGCAGGAGCAGCCGGAGTTTTCTAAACGAGGGCAGGTTTATGAATTATGGAATATTTTCAAAGGATGAATTTCCGTATGGCATGGGACCGGCATATGACAGGATTTGCCCCGGGGATTATGTTCTGATGCAGTTTTGTCATAATGATGATGAGAGCAAAGGATACGGCACCTATGTAGACAGGATGACACCGCTTGGAAAGCCGGATAGTCATGGAATTTATCCGACAGTCGTGCCTGATGAACAGATGAAGGTGTCAACCGGACAACTTCCGTCGGAATATGCTGCACTGCTGAGAAAAAACGGAATGACAGAGCAGGAAATAGCTGTTTATGAAAGAAAGTACCGGGAACTGATTTTGCAGTACGGTGAAAAATACTGGTCGTATGACTGTGGTGCAACTTATAAAGGCTATTTGAAATTTTATATTGATAAAATAAGGGAACGTGGAGCAGTTCCGGTATTAGTAACACCACCGCCGCGTCAGTATTATAAAAATGGAAAAATTGCGGCAGTTGCAGGACAGCATGGTGGAGAGGATGCATTTGGCGCATTTCCTTATGTGAGGGCAATCAGGCAGCTTGGAAGACAGGAAAATGTTGTTGTATTGGATTTGTTTCAAAGAAGTCTGGAGTTGCTGGAGCAGCTTGGAGAAATGGCGGCAAAAAGTCTTCAAAGCATTAAAGATAAAGAGGGCGTAACGATTGGGGAAGCACGGTACGGCAGACCAAAGAAATGGGTGGAGGATTATGATGTATATTGGGAAAAGGGGAATTTTACAGTGGATAACACACATCAGAACCGTCTGGGGTCATATCTGTATGCGGCAATGATTGCAGACTGTATCAGTGAGCAGCTTCCCAATCTGGCGCAATGGCAGCTTCCATGTGCATCAAAGTCTATGCGTTGTCCGGCGCGGATTCGGACACTAATTCCAGTAATGGAAGCCGCAGTGCATCATATTGGTATAAAGATAGTATAAAAATTACAGTTTTTTTTCCATATAAATATGCGGGCAGTTTTCGTCCAGGTATTCTTCACCCTGACGGACAAAGCCCAGTGTTTCATAAAAGCCTGCGGCGCGCACCTGCGCAGAAATGCCGATTTTTTTGGCATTTTTAGCAGTGACATAGGACTGTGCTTCTGTTAAGAGCAAAGAACCCAGCCCCATGCCGCGGTAAGGCTTTAAAACGGCGATTCTTCCAAAGATATAGATATTTTTTACTGTATCAAAAAAAATTCTGCAAGTTGCAATTGGATTGTCATTTTCGTATCCGACAAGAAAATGCGCTTCGTTATCTTTCTCGTCAAATTCGTTTTTAAATCCCTGTTCTTTTACAAAAACTTCTTTCCGGATAAAAATGGCGTCTTCAGGTAAAGTATCAAAATGTTTTATCTTCATAATGGTTCTCATTTCTGTGGTTGTTTTATAAATGTTTTTGTTAAATTGGTAAATTGTATGATACTATATTGGAGGGGAAAGTGTCAATTTAATCGATGGAGGCGTAAATTCGGTGGTAAATGATGTATTAGAATTGGAGAGCGATAAAATTATTGCGCGGATTCGTGCGGAATTATTAAAGTAGAAAATCATAAAAACAGGGAGCGGTTCAGCAATTCCTGAATAACTCCCTGTCTGATTAAAGAAAAAGTATGCTTACCATTCCGAAGAAGAGACGGAATATAATTTTGATAATGCCGAGAATAACACCGATTAGTAAAGCAATTTTTACAGTCTTAAAATTAGATTCATATTTTTCATAATTGCCCTGCATATAAGCGGTGTTTGCAAAAACAATGTATACAATGGCAACGATGCCGCAGATTTTATTGGCAAGAAGCAGACATACAATGCTTAGTGCCAGCCACAGACTAAAGGAAGGGCAGGACTGATTTGGAGGCATTGGATTATTATTATAATTGTTCATGAGAAAATCTCCTTTAATTTTAGTAAGAGTATATATGCTATTGTAGAGGATTACACAATATTCGTCAATAAGGAAATAATAATCGGAATTACAGGAACAAATACTGGGAAAAAGCACATTAGTAGTAGAAAGGAAAAAACGTGAAAATTATCTATGAAGATACGGAAAAATTAATTGTAGAAAAACCGGCAGGGGTATTGACCCAGTCGGCGCGTTCCTTTGATACAGACCTTGTCAGTGAAGTGCTGACCTACAGAAGGAGCAAAAAAGAAACAGCATATGCGGCAGTTATTAACCGGCTGGACAGACCGGTTGGCGGGCTGGTGCTGTTTGCAAAGACAAAGCAGGCGGCGGCGCGGCTGTCAAAGGAAATGCAGCAAAATACACTGAATAAACAGTATTATGCGTTGATTTGTGGAAAACCGGAGCAGTCAAAGGGAACGTTTGTGGATTATCTGCAAAAAGATGCGAAAGCGAATCTGTCCAAAGTTGTTTCAAAGGAAAGCAAAGAAGCAAAGCGGGCAGAGTTAGAATATGAAGTACTAAAAACCGTGTATGTACAAGCGCATGAACAGATGCCGGTTACACTTGTAAAAATTCATCTGATTACCGGAAGACATCACCAGATACGGGTGCAGTTTGCTTCCCGCGGACTGCCGTTACTGGGAGATACCCGGTACGGCGGCCAGACAGAAGCAGACTGCCGGATGGCTTTACAAAAAAGCGGAAAACCGCTGATACAGCGGTATGAAATTGCGTTGTGTGCGTATGCACTGACCGTAGACAAAAAGACTTATGAACTTGCACTGCCGTGGCAGGTTTAAATTCTAAAAAAAACGGAAATACTGTTCTCATAAAAGCGGCATAAAAATGCCTGCGGAAATCGAGGGAGTATGAAAAATAATGCTGATGCGATTATTTTTCATACGGTTGTTTATTTTCAGATGAAAACAAACAACCTTGATGGCAGATGAGAAATCGCCTGCGCGAATTTCTCATCGCCACTTCGCAGCAAAGCTGCTCAGAATCGAGGGAGTATGAATAATAAAGAATCAGTATGGACGTTTAGGCGGCGGATGGTATTGCTTTTGGGAAGCGGTGTCATTGTTTTTTTGGTATATCTGGCGGTGCGGTATCTTTTTGTACTGGCATCTCCGTTTATTATTGCTTATGGTATTGCACTGGTGATTGAAAAACCGGTCAATGCGCTGGCAAAGGTGTTCAGAGGGAAAAAGACGCTGGCATCGACTTTGATTGTAACAGGGCTGACCATTATCATTGCGGCGGCGGTTTTTTATATTACATGGCTGGGTGTGGCAGAAATTAAGAGTTTTATTGCTAATTTTGAATATTTATTTATTATGGTACGGCAGAAAACCGCGGGGATTTGTCTGGATGTTGATGGAATGTTAGGGCTTTCGGACGGATGCAGCCTGGAATTTGTATGCAGCTGTGCAGACAGAATCCGGCGCATTTTCCAAAACGGACATCCGGAAGAAGTTGTTAGCAGTGTGCTGCGGATTTCCTTTCCGATTCTTGTAAACACGGCGGTTATTGCAGGTGCAGTCATTGTGTGCCTGATTTCCGTAGTGTATTTATCCGGTGTGCTTGAAAAGGTAAGAAAATGGCGGGAAAACAGCATTTTCAGGGAGGAAGTCTGTGCGCTGACACTGGAACTCAAAAAACTGATACAGGTTTATTTTAAAATAGAACTTATCATTATGCTTATTAATGCCGGAATCTGTATTGCGGGATTGCTGCTTATTCACAATCCGTATGCGGTTGTGATTGGCATTTTAATCGGACTGGTGGATGCACTGCCGTTTTTTGGCACGGGGACGGTACTGATTCCGTGGGCGGTTATTTTACTGCTGTTTCGCAATTACTATGCCGGTGCGGTACTGCTGTCCGTGTATGTGATGACGTATTTTGTCCGCGAAATCATGGAGTCAAAATGTATGGGCGACCGGCTGGGCATTGCACCTTTTACAATGCTGATGGTCATATTTACGGGCATTATGGTGTATGGAATTTTGGGATTTATTTTAGGACCGTTGTCATACTGTATGATGAAAGCACTCATAAGATATTTTGCAAGTGTTCTTGAAAATGCGGGGGGAACGTGGTACACTTGAAGCTATCTAGCGATTGCGAGGAAAATGGAGGAGAATCATGGCTGAAGAGAAGAAGTTAGTTGAGGCAATTACATCCATGGATGTGGACTTTGCCCAGTGGTATACAGATGTTGTAAAAAAAGCAGAACTGATGGGATATTCCAGTGTCAAGGGCTGCATGATTTTTAAACCGGCAGGTTATGCAATCTGGGAAAATATCCAGAAGGAACTGGACAGAAGATTTAAGGAAACAGGCGTTGAAAATGTATATATGCCGATGTTCATTCCGGAAAGCCTGTTAGAGCGTGAAAAAGACCATGTAGAAGGCTTTGCACCGGAAGTTGCATGGGTAACATACGGCGGCTTAAATCCGCTTCAGGAAAGACTGTGTGTCAGACCGACTTCCGAAACACTGTTTTGCGATTTTTATAAAGATGAAATCCAGTCTTACAGAGATTTGCCAAAGGTATACAACCAGTGGTGTTCTGTTGTAAGATGGGAAAAGGAAACAAGACCATTCCTTCGTTCAAGGGAATTCTTATGGCAGGAAGGCCACACAGCACATGCGACAGCAGAAGAAGCTGAGGCAAGAACACAGCAGATGTTAAATGTTTATGCGGATTTCTGTGAACAGGTGCTTGCTATTCCGGTTGTAAAGGGACGTAAGACGGATAAAGAAAAATTTGCAGGTGCAGAAGCAACGTATACAATTGAAGCATTAATGCATGACGGTAAGGCATTACAGTCCGGTACAAGCCATAACTTCGGTGACGGATTTGCCAAGGCATTTGGTATACAGTATACAGACAAAGACAATAAGTTAAAGTATGTACATCAGACTTCATGGGGTATGACAACACGATTAATCGGTGCGCTGATTATGGTACACGGCGATGATTCGGGACTGGTGCTTCCGCCAAAGATTGCGCCGGTACAGGTTGACGTGATTCCGATTATGCAGAATAAGGACGGCGTGCTTAATAAGGCATATGAAGTGAAGGAAGCCCTTGTAAAGGCGGGTCTGCGTGTCAAAGTAGACGACACCGACAAGAAGCCGGGCTGGAAGTTCTCAGAACAGGAAATGAGAGGTATTCCGGTCAGAGTTGAAATGGGACCGCGTGATATTGAAGCCGGACAGGCGATTATCGTAAGACGTGATACCAGAGAAAAGACAACGGTTGCAATTGAATCACTTGCAGAAGAAATCAAGAACATTTTAGACAAGATGCAGACTGAAATGTTAGAGCGTGCAAGAACACATCGTGAAGCACATACCTATGTTGCGACAAATTACGACGAATTTAAAGATGTTGTTGCCAATAAGCCGGGCTTTGTAAAGGCAATGTGGTGTGGTGACCAGGCATGTGAAGATAAAATTAAAGAAGAAACAACGGCAACTTCAAGATGTATGCCATTTGAACAGGAACACCTTTCCGATGTATGTGTATGCTGTGGCAGACCTGCAAAGAAAATGGTTTACTGGGGTAAAGCATACTAAGAGTTGAAATACGTTAAATAAATCCGTCTTGTACGGGTGATTATGGGCGCAACGCAGCATAATGGCTTGTATAAGGCGGATAATTTTATTTATTTTCAAAAATTACGGTGACAGACAGAAACAAAAATGAAAAGTGGAATTGAAATGGGAGCAGGAATGGAACAACAGGAAAAAAATGAAATCAGGCTGGAACTGCCGGAAAAAGTGCGGCAGATAATAGAACAGATTCAGAAACACGGATTTGAGGCATATGCGGTTGGCGGCTGTGTAAGGGACAGTCTGCTTGGCAGAACGCCGGATGACTGGGACATTACCACATCGGCAAAGCCGCAGGAAGTCAAGGCAATTTTTCCAAGGACGATAGATACGGGTATTGAACACGGCACGGTAACGGTCATGATGGGAAAAGAGGGATTTGAAGTGACAACCTACCGGATTGACGGCGCTTATTTAGATGGCAGACACCCGGAATCCGTGGAATTTTCTTCAAATCTGGTTGAAGATTTAAAGCGCAGGGATTTTACGATTAATGCCATGGCATATAATGAACAGCAGGGGCTGGTAGATGTATTTGAAGGCATAGAGGATATGCAGAGGAAAGTTATCCGTTGTGTCGGCAATCCCAAAGAGCGTTTTGGCGAAGATGCACTGCGCATGATGCGCGCAATCCGTTTTTCGGCACAGCTTGGTTTTGAAATTGAAGAAGAAACATACCGTGCTGTAGAAGAACTGGCACCGACACTTGAAAAAGTCAGCATGGAGCGGATACAGGTGGAACTGGTAAAGACTCTTTTGTCCGCACACCCGGATTACGTGCGGTTTTATCAGGAAACAGGACTGTTTTGTGATGTATTGCCGCAGGCGGATGTTATTTTGTCCGGAAAATTTAAAAATCCGACGTTAAAGCTTCTTACACATGCTAAAAATACGTCGGTACTGCGCTATGCGGCGCTGTTTTACCATGCCGGACCGGATACGGCAAAAGAGGCGTTAAAGCGGCTGAAACTGGATAATTACACGGTCAATACGGTATCAAAGCTTCTGTTGTATACACAGAAGTCTATAGAGGAAAATGAACCGGCGGTGCGTGAGGCAACTTATACATATGGAAAAGAGATGATGCCGCTCATTTTTGCACATCAACATGCGCTGTTAGACACGACAGAGGAGCTGGTCGGCATTGGCATGACGACAAAGCGCAGGCATCTGGAAACCGTAGAGCGGATGTATGAAGACATTATAAAGCGCGGCGACTGCATTTCTATCAAAGACCTGGATATTACGGGAAATGACCTTATGGAATACGGACTTACCGGAACGCAGATTGGAAAGACGTTAAAAGACCTGCTCCATATTGTGCTTGAAAATCCAAAGCTCAATGAGAAGGAAACGCTGGTTGCCATGATAGAACATTTAGACCTCTAAAAATGTGTTCATTTTTTACCATTACCCCTCATATGATAAGTTGGGAAGTGCGAAAATCCATAAATCAAAGATTTTCGCACGACACTTTGTGCCGCAGGCGCCGCAAAGTGTTATTATCGCAGAGCCAAATAAGATATGGCTCGCGGTTCCTCCGGCATTAAAATGCCTACGGAGTTTGAAGAAGCCTTAAATCAGAGCTTCTTCAAACGGCTATTTGTTTCTGAGCGAAAACAAATAGCCATGATTGCAGATGAGAAATCGCCTGCGCGAATTTCTCATCGCATCTTCGCGACAAGGTCGCTCAGGAATGTGGGGAATGGTATGAATGAGAAATCGCTAGAGGTGTTGAAACAGTATGATTTTGAAGTGAACCGCGTACTGCGGGGACGCGGCGGTATGATTTTAAATACGGACCGCGGTGTGAAATTATTTCTGGAATGTGTAAAAAGTGATAAATATTATGAGCGTGAAAACGACATTACAAGACGTGTTGCGGACAGCGGATTTTTGTGGGTGGATACCTATGTGCAAAACAGCAGTGGGGAGATTCTGACACCGGATGAAGACGGCAGACGGTTTTATGTCAAAGACTGGTATGAAGGAAAAGAGTGTAATGTGCGGGATTTAAAGGATTTGTGCAGGGCGGTGCAGACATTGGCACAGCTGCACCTTGTGCTTTTAGAGGTTGCAGGAGAGTTTTCCGGTACCACAGAAGAACAAAATGAAAAGGATGTGAAAGCCAAAGCTTTGTCAGGCATTGAAGCGGGAGGAGAAACCCAGCTGCGCCTGATGTATACACGCCATATGAAAGAGCTGAAACTCACGGGAAATTACCTGAAAAATAAAAAAAAGAAGTCCGAATTTGAGCAGCTTGCATATAAGAATATAGGAAGCTTTTTTTCGGAGGCGGAAAAAGCAGTACAGCTGCTTGCAGGACCACAATTTCAGGAGCGTCTTTCTTATGCGAAAAAAACAGGTGAGCTATGTCATGGCAGCTATAATTATCACAATATTATATTTTCTAACGGAAATACTGCGGTTACTAATTTTGATAAGTATAAAAATGAATGTCAGATTAGTGATTTGTATCAGTTCATGCGTAAAATTCTTGAAAAATACGACTGGGATATCCAGACAGCCTATAAGATGATGGAAGAATACGACAAAATCAAGCCGGTCAGCGATACTGAGCGGGCGCTGCTTGCGGCACTGTTTGCATTTCCAGAAAAATTCTGGAAAGTCATGAATTACTATTTTAATTCCAATAAGGCATGGATTCCGCCAAAAACGAAAGAAAAACTGGAAAAAGTCGTGCAGCAGAATGAAAAAAGACAAAAATTTTTAGAAACGCTTTTGTAAAAATATGAAAAAATGATGGCAATAATTGCATATACCGTCCGCTTGTGATAGAATTGCCCATGACAGTCGAAAAGAATATTGGGGTACAGATATTTATGAATAATAAAAAAACGATAAAAAAAATATTTGCGGTTTTCCTGCTTCCGGCGCTTTTATTGTCCGGCTGCGGAAAGCAGAGCAGCAATAAGACACTGATTCCGGGCAGTTCTATTCTGCCGGCACCGACAAAGGCAGTGACGGAAATGGAAACAAAGAAAGCCAATCAGATTGATTTAACAGGAGTGCTTACGTACGTCAATACAGACGATCTGATTATGCACTTTGTGGATATAGACACAGGAACAGAATATGAAGTAGCGTATACGGGTGGTACGGATATTCAGGACAAATACGGAAAAATTATTGCGGCAACAGGGACGCAGCTGGGTCAGATTTATGATGTGACCTGCAATAAGAGCGGAAAAGCGACTGAGATTCACGGCTCATCAGATGCATGGGAAAAGAACAGCCTGACCGGTGTTGAGTTTGATGAAAGTGCAAGGAGAGTGAAGCAGGCAGGCAGCTCTTATGTTTACGCTTCCTATGCGGCAGTGCTGTCAAATGCCAATAAGATTAATATTGCACAGATTGTTGCACAGGACGAAGTGACACTGCGCGGTGTGGGAGATACCGTTTATTCAATTACAGTTGATAAGGGGCACGGATACATTACCTTTCAGGGTGTAGATGCATTTATCGGCGGCTATGCAAGTATCGGAACAAAGCAGTTATTTGAAGTGACAAGCGGAATGCTTACAACAACACAGGAAGGAACTTATACAGTTGAGCTGCAAAAGGGAAGCCTGACGGGAACAAAGACCGTGACAGTGGCAAGAGATGCTTCCGTGACAGTGGATTTTAGTGAATTTACAACAAAAGCGACCCAGCGGGGGGCTGTGAACTTCTCGATTACACCGGCAAATGCGGTGATGACGATTGACGGCGTAGAAACGGATTATTCACAGCCTGTTTCCTTAGCCTACGGAAAACACCGCGTGGTATTGTCCGCAAACGGCTACGAGCAGTATGTTGAAACGGTTGCAGTCAGCCAGGCGTATCAGACGGTTGTGATTGACATGACGGCATCATCAGCAACGACGACAGCCGCAAGTTCAACCAAGACGGCGACAACGGCAGCGAATAAAGCAACGACAGCAGCGGATTTAACTTCGGGCTATACCGTAAATATTACGGCGCCGGAAGGGGCGGCACTGTATGTAGACAGTGTTTACATCGGACTTGTGCCATGCTCATTCCATAAATCCTATGGAAGTAAGACGATTACGTTATCCAAGAGCGGATATAAGACGGTCAGCTATACGGTTGCCATTGCCAATGCAGCAGGAAACTTAACGTATGCGTTCCCGGATATGGAGGAAGGCAGTGACGCGCAGTAGCCGCCGTTCTGCATAGAAGAATACAGGATAAATTAATGAATAAACCGGTTTTGTACGGATAAGCTAGTATAAAACGGATACCACGCCGTCAGACGGCAGATTGTGAGGAACTATGACGAAGAAATTAAACATACCGTTTTCACCTCCGGATATTACAGAAGAAGAAATTCAGGCAGTGGCAGAAGTGATGCGGTCAGGATGGATTACAACAGGACCAAAGACAAAACAGTTCGAAAAAGAGATTGCGGCATACTGCCATACACAAAAGGCAGTGTGCATGAATTCGGCAACCGCCTGTCTTGAAATGACACTGCGGCTGTTTGGAATCGGAGAGGGCGATGAAGTCATTGTTCCGGCATATACTTATACAGCATCAGCAAGCGTTGTCTGCCATGTGGGGGCAACGCTTAAGCTGGTTGACTGCGCGCCGGGCAGTTTCCATTTGGATTATGATGCGTTAGAACAGGCAGTGACGGAAAAGACAAAAGCCATTATTCCGGTAGATATTGCGGGTGTTATGGTGGATTATGACAGAATCCGCGCGCTTGCAGAGCGTAAAAAAGCACTGTTTCACCCGGCATCGCCGTTACAGGAAGCACTGGGACGCATTTTGATTCTGGCAGATTCGGCACATGGCTTCGGTGCGAAAAGAAACGGAAAAATGAGCGGCGAGTGTGCGGATTTTACAAGCTTTTCATTTCATGCCGTAAAGAACTTAACGACCGCAGAGGGCGGCGGGCTTGTATGGCGCGATATTCCGGGCGTGGATAACGAAGAGCTGTATCACAAATTGATGCTGTTAAGCCTGCACGGACAGTCCAAGGATGCACTGGCAAAGACAAAGCTTGGTGCATGGGAATATGATATTATAGGAACATATTATAAATGTAACATGACGGATATTATGGCGGCTGTCGGACTGGTGCAGTTTGCGCGCTATCCGAAGCTTCTTGCAAGAAGGAAAGAGATTATAGAGCGGTATAATAAAGGGCTTGCAAAGCTTCCGGTAGAGGCACTTACCCATTTTGACGATACGGTAACTTCAAGCGGACATCTCTATCTTGTGCGCCTTACAGGAAAAGGTGAAGAATACCGCAACGATATGATTACCAGGATGGCGGAAAACGGTGTGGCATGCAATGTCCACTTCAAGCCGCTGCCAATGCATACGGCATATAAAAATCTGGGATTTCATATCGAAGATTTTCCGAATGCCTATGAAATGTATCACAACGAGATTACACTGCCGCTGCATACCTGCCTGACGGATGAACAGGCAGATTATGTGATTGACACATTTTGCAGCCTTGTAAAATAATAAATGGTGGCAGCAGCCGTTCACAGTAAATGGCGCCCGGAATAGGAACAGATTATGGAATTAAGAGAGTGGACAAACCTTCCCGATAAAATGCGGACAAAAGAGGTCCGGAAATATTACAACATCCTGGTAAAACGCAGCGCGTGGTTTAGGGCAAAACGAATACTTGATGTGATTGTGGCTTCCATTATGTTTGCCGTACTTGCACTGCCGATGCTTATTGTCGCGGTATTGATAAAGCTGGATTCTCCGGGACCTGTATTTTTCAGGCAGGAGCGTGTAACCCAGTACGGAAGGATTTTTAGGATATATAAATTCCGTACCATGGTCAACAATGCAAGCCGCATGGGTACGCAGGTGACAGTCAGCAATGATGCGCGTATTACGCGTGTCGGAAGGTGGCTTCGTAAATTAAGAATTGATGAATTTCCGCAGCTGTTTAACATTTTAGCGGGTGATATGACACTGGTCGGCACAAGACCGGAGGTTTTAAAATACGTGGATGCCTATACGCCGGAGATGTATGCGACACTTCTGCTTCCTGCGGGACTGACTTCAAGGACAAGCATTGCGTATAAAGATGAGGAAAGGCTTCTTTCAAATGCAGAAGACGCAGATAAGGTTTATATAGAAGAAGTGCTTCCGGCAAAAATGAGATATAATCTGGAAAGCCTGAAAAAATTCGGACTGAAATCGGATATGAGTGTACTATGGAACACCTTTGTATCGGTGATTCATTAAGGAAAAGCAAATATCGGATTTTTGCAGCCGAAGTTGTTTAGAATGAGGAAAGTTATGTTTATTACGATATGTGTGATTGCGTATAATGAAGAACAGACACTGCCTGCGATTTTAAAGGATATTGCGGCGCAGGATTATGCACATGGCAGCATGGAAGTGGTGCTGGTCGATTCTGCATCGACAGACCACACGAAGAAAATCATGCAGGAATTCGCAGCACAGAATACAACACAGCCCGATATGGGATTTGTAAGCGTAAGCGTGCTTGACAATCCAAAGCGGACACTGCCGTGCGGCTGGAATGTTGCCCTGAAAGCCTACCGCGGAGAAGCCATTTTAAAGGTTGATGCGCATGCATCCATTCCGAAAGACTTTGTTACGAAAAATGTGGCGGTGTTAGAGAGCGGGGAAGATGTGTGCGGCGGACAAAGACCGAACATTATCGAACAGCCGACACCGTTTCGCAATACATTGCTTCTGGCAGAAAGCTCCATGTTTGGTTCGAGTATTGCACCGTACCGCAACAATCCCGGCAAAAGCTATGTGAAATCCATGTTTCACGCAGCGTACCGCAGGAAGGTATTTGAAACCATCGGCGGATTTGATGAGCGGCTTGCAAGAACCGAAGACAATGAAATCCACTATCGTATGAGAAAGGCGGGCTTTAAGCTGTGCTTTGACCCGGAGATTATTTCCTATCAGCATATCCGTCCGGATTTAGGAAAAATGTTAAAGCAGAAATATGCCAACGGCTACTGGATCGGACTGACAACCGGTGTGTGCGCACCGTGCCTTTCCCTGTATCATTTTGTGCCGTTTGCCTTTGTGATGGCAATTATCCTGTCGGTACTTTTTTGTACAGGCTTTGCCATTGCAGGCAGCATAACGGCACTTAGCGGGGCGGCACTGGTGATTTTCAAAGTTATAGCGGGGCTTACGGGGCTGATGTGGGTGCTGTACGGACTGCTGGCGGTCATTATGGCGCTGGCGGCGGTGATTGGTGCACCGGAAATACGAAATAAAACCTGTCTGGCACTTCCGTTTCTATTTTTAATGCTGCATGTCAGTTATGGAACCGGAACGGTCATAGGATTGATAAAAATGCCTTTTTGGGCGAAAGGAATAAAAAATGGAAGAAACTAGAAAAGACAGGATACAGCTTCTCGTCAGAAGAATATGCCTGATTATTACGGATATCCTGTTAGTAAACGGATGTGTATTTTTATCGTTGCTGATGCGTTTTGAAATCAGCATTTCGGCAATCCCGGAGGAATATCTGCTCAAGTATCAGAAAAACATGATTCCTTTTACGATTGTTGCCATTATTATATTCTGGTGTTTCAGAATGTATCACAGTTTATGGCAGTATGCCAGCATTGCGGAACTTTATAAAATTGTGGAGGCCTGTATTGTAACGGAATTTGCCCATATCTGTGTAACGGCATACATGGGCTGGATGCTTCCGAGAAGCTGTTATTTTACATCCGGGGTATTTTTAATCGTTGCAATGAGTGCCAGCCGTTTTATGTACCGCATGATACGTACCGTCTTGCAGAATTACCGCCACACCGCAGAGCAGGTGCGGATTATGATTATCGGTGCGGGTGAGGCAACCAACGTATTAATGCGTGAAATCCAGAATTCGCGTTATATGGACAACTCCAAGGTGGTCTGTATTATTGATGACGATACACAGAAGGTCGGAAAATATATCCGCGGCGTCAAGGTTGTCGGCACAAGAAATAAAATTAAAGAAGTTGCAAAGGTCTATGACATTGATGAAATTATTTTTGCGATTCCGTCTGCATCCATGGAAGACAAGCGCAACATTTTAAATATCTGCAAAGAAACCGACTGTAATTTAAAGATTCTGCCGGGCGTTTACCAGATGGTAGATGGCGAAATTAACGTCAATTCTATCCGGAGCGTTGATGTTTTGGATCTGCTCGGCCGTGACCCGATTGAAGTCGATCTGGATTCCATTATGGGGTATGTTAAAGATAAGACAATCCTTGTCACCGGCGGCGGCGGGTCTATCGGTTCGGAGCTTTGCAGACAGCTTGTAAGCCACAAGCCGAAGTGCCTGATTATATTTGATATTTATGAAAATAATGCATATGAAATCCAGCAGGAATTAAAGATGACCTACCCGGATGCCAATGTGGTAACACTGATTGGTTCTATCCGGAATATTTCCCGTCTGGAAAGCGTTTTTGCACAGTACCGTCCGGAAATTGTATATCATGCAGCGGCACATAAGCATGTACCGCTGATGGAAGACAGCCCGAATGAAGCCGTTAAGAATAACGTTGTCGGCACATGGAATGTTGCGAAAATGGCGGACAAGTACGGTGTCGGCAAGTTTGTAATGATTTCTACGGATAAGGCGGTCAACCCGACCAATGTCATGGGGGCAACCAAGAGAATCTGTGAAATGATTATCCAGTCGTACAACGAGCGTTCACAGACGGATTTTGTAGCCGTGCGTTTCGGTAATGTACTCGGAAGCAACGGTTCGGTCATTCCGCTGTTTAAAAAGCAGATTGAAGCGGGCGGTCCGGTAACGGTCACAGACCCGAACATTATCCGTTATTTTATGACAATACCGGAGGCGGTTTCGCTTGTTTTACAGGCGGGTGCTTACGCAAAGGGCGGAGAGATTTTTATTCTGGATATGGGAGAGCCGGTCAAAATCGATGATCTGGCAAAGAACCTGATCCGATTATCCGGCTATACGTTAGGCGTCGACATGGAGATTAAGTATACGGGACTGCGTCCGGGTGAAAAGCTCTATGAAGAACTGCTGATGAAAGAAGAAGGTCTGCAGGATACCGCCAATAAGCTGATTCATATCGGCAAGCCGATTGAATTTGACAAAGAACATTTCTTTGAGCATCTGGAAGAATTAAAAGAAGAAGCTTATGCAGAAACGGGAGATATCCGCACACTGATACAAAAAGTGGCGCCGACCTATCACCCAAAAGAAAACTAGGAACAAGGAATTAAAAATTTATGGGACAGTATTATGCAATCAACGGCAGCTTTCTGCTGGAACCCGCACTGGGCGTACAGCGGTATGCGGCGGAGATTCTAAAGCAGATGAATAAAATGGCTCCGGCATATAAGGAGTGCCTGCGGCTGGTGCTGGTGCTGCCTGAAACACCGCGCATTGAGGAAATCCGCCGGGAATTTTCAAATATTGAAGTACGCTGTGCGGGAAAAAGCAGGCGTGTAAAAGTGTGGGAGCAGGTCTGTTTTGCACGTTTTTTAAAAAAAGAGAAGGCAAAGGGAATCTGCCTGTGCAATACCGTGCCGTTGTTTTCAAAGGGCGGGCTGGTCTGTGTCCACGATATTGTCTTTAAGACACACCCGGAATATTTTAAAGAGCCGGGTGCATGGCATGAAATTTTATACCGTAAATGGATGTATACACACGCATTTCATAAGGCAGATATCATTGTGACGGTCAGTGAGACGTCCAAAAAAGAAATTTTAGAGCAGTACAGGGTGCATGCAGGACAGATTTATGTGGCAGGGAACGGCTGGCAGCATATGGACCGTAAAGATACGGATGAAACCATTTTCCAGAAGTATCCTAAGCTTACGAAAGGGGCGTATTACTATTATCTGGCATCGCTTGCACCGAATAAAAATCTGTCATGGATTTTAAAAAATGCCGCAGGAAATCCGGATAAAATCTATGTGCTTTCGGGAAAACCGCTGGGCGATGATTCCGGGGTGGAAAAACTGGATAATGTCATCTGCACGGGCTATGTGTCCGACAGCGAAGCGCGGGCGCTGATGCAATACTGCCGGGCGTTTTTATTTCCTTCTACGTATGAAGGCTTTGGCATACCACCGATGGAAGCGTTGTGCATGGGGGCGCCGGTGGTGCTTGGCGATATTCCGGTGCTGCATGAGATTTACGGAAATGCGGCGTATTACGTGGACTGTGACAATGCGGACATCAGCATTGAACAGCTGTTAAAAGAAGGCGGCAGGGAAGCGCCGGAAACGGTATTATCCCGGTATTCGTGGGAAAAATCCGCACGGATTATGATGGAAGCTTTGACAAAATAGTGTAAAACGAGTATAGTGATACTGTTTGATAAAAAGTTACAGCTGGAGAATAAACACACCGAAAACGGTTATCATAAAAACAACGATAAAAAAGCCGCACAGACGGCAGAATGGATAGAATATGAAGATTGCAGTAGATGCCCGTACATTAGGCAGCAGACCTAGTGGTGTGGGGATGTATCTGAATGATTTCTTAAAGGTTCTGATGAAATACCGGGAATTTGAGTTTGTACTGCTTTCCGATGTGGCAGAAAGCGAGTACATCCGATATTTTATGGAAAAGGGAATTCCCGTAATTACACAGGGGAAAGCCGTATACCGCAGTGCGGGCGTGTATTCCTACTTTTCATTTATTCAGAAACAGTTAAATGAAATTCAGCCGGATTTATTCTGGGAGGTCAATACCATTATCCCAATCCGCTTAAAAGGAAATTTTAAAACCATGATTACAATTCATGATATGTTTCCGATTGAATATGTCGAATATTTTGGCATTGTTTACAGCCTGTATTTTAAACATAATCTTGCAAAGACATTAAGAAATACGGATATGATTCTGTACAATTCAATACAGACGAAAAAGACAACAGAAAAGCTTTTTCCGGCGGCACGAAAAATTGCAAACTGCAATGCCTACATCATTGCCAATCCGTTAAAGGACACATGGGAAACAACGGATAAAGGTTACTTTTTATATGTAGGCAATATGGAAAAGCGCAAAGGCGTGGATCTCTTATTAAAGGGCTACCGCAGATACCGGGAGCTTGGCGGCACAAAGGAGCTGATTCTTGCAGGGAAAATGCAGGAAGACGATATTGACAGTCTGTTAAAGCAAACCATGGCACAGACAAAGGGCATTACGTATCTGGATTATGTGACCCATGATAAAAAACATCAGCTGTTTGCAGACTGCTCCTGCTTTGTATTTCCGTCTAAGGCGGAGGGCTTTGGCATGCCGTTAATTGAAGTCATGAAGTTTGGAAAGCCGATGATTGTGGGCAATCTCGATATTTATGATGAAATTATCGGACAGCATGGAGACCGTTTTGATTTAAACGGCACCGAACAGCACCAGATTGACAATCTGGCAGAAAAAATGCTGCATTTTAACAGCAATGTCGATGAAGAAGCCTATAAAGAGATTATTGCAAAATATGCACCGGAGAAGCTTGGCAGAATCGTCCGGGATTTTATTTTAACGATACAGAAAGGTTGAACCGTTTATGAGTCTTTCAAAAGCAGCATTAAACATGGCGGAAGCCCTGCGTCCGGTGCTGGTAAAGCTGATACCGCAGAAAATGCTGAGTGCAGTTAAAGCAAAAGTCATCGAAAAAGGTGCAAAAGACCTTGAAAAAACAGAGATTACACCATTTGAGCCGCAGGCACACAAAAAGGGCATCAACCTGATTGGCAGCATCAAAAGCGATACGGGATTGGGACAGAGTATGCGCCTGGTCGCTGAAATTTTAGAAAACAGCACATGGGATTATACAGTGTATGATTATTTTGTGCCGCCGGGGGGCAGCAGAACCAACGAAGCTTTTGACGGTAAAATTACGCAGACCGGTCCGTATAATATCAATCTGATTCACGTTAATCCGAGTGAACTGCCGCTTGCCTTTATGGACGTGGGTAAGAATCAATGGGATACGCGCTACAATATCGGATACTGGCTGTGGGAATTAGAGGAGTTTCCAAAGGAGTGGCTTCCGGCATTTCATCTGCTTGATGAAGTGTGGACACCGTCCGAGTTTATTTCGCAAAACTTAAGAAAATATACAGATAAGCCGGTCTATACCCTGCCCTACAGTGTTACGGCACCGGCAGATGCGGCATATGACAGGGATTATTTTCATCTGCCAAAAGACCGCTTTTTATTTCTGATGATGTATGACAGCGGGAGCGGCATGGTGCGTAAAAATCCGCTGGGTGCGATTGAAGCATTTAAACAGGCATTTGACCGGGAAAATAAACAGGTCGGGCTGGTCATTAAAATGAACCGCTCGGAACAAAGCGAAAAAGATATTGAGAATATCCGCACAAAACTTGACGGATATGATAATATATATTTTATATGCGAAACACTGTCTAAAACGGCAGTCAACAGCCTGACGGCATGTGTGGATGTTTTTGTATCCTTACACCGGGCAGAGGGCTTCGGACTGGTCATGGCAGAGGCGATGCTGCTTGGCACGCCGGTCATTGCAACAAACTGGTCTGCCAATACGGAATTTATGAACCGGGAATCTGCCTGTATGGTGGATTACAAAAAAACGGCAATAGAACAGGATATCCCGCCGTTTAAAAAGGGGTATCACTGGGCGGAAGCCGATGTGGCACAGGCGGCGGCTTATATGAAGCGGCTTTGTGAAGATTCTGCATTTTATGAGCAGAAAAAAGCGGCGGCAGGGGCATATATCCGGGAAAAGACCAAAATGCAGCATTCTGTCAGTCTGTTAGAGGACAGACTGGGAAAAATATTGGAGGAAAGAAAGTGAAGCAGTTAAGAGAATTATATGAATACAGGGAAATGATTTTCAGTCTTGTCAAAAAAGATTTACGTGGCAGATATAAAGGCTCTGTATTGGGATTTTTGTGGACATTTATCAATCCGTTATTACAGCTTGTCGTGTTTACCCTTGTGTTTTCGGTTATCATGAAAGCAGGTTATGAACAGTATTATATGTTCTTATTTGTGGCACTTGTTCCATGGATGTTTTTTGCTTCCAGCGTACAGGACGGTTCAACGAGCATTTTAAGGGAAAAGGATATGGTCAAAAAAATCTATTTCCCGCGTGAGGTACTGCCGATTGCAACGGTAACGAGCGGCTTTGTCAATATGCTTTTAACCTTTATTGTTATTTTTGCGGCACTGCTTGTCAGCGGAAGAAAAGTGCAGTTTCTGGGACTTGCCTGCCTTCCGGTCGTTATGATTGTAGAATACATACTGTGTCTTGGCATTGCATTAATTGTTGCATCCCTGACCGTGTATCTGCGTGATTTACAGTATATTCTCGGTATTTTAGTGATGGCGTTACAGTATATGACACCGGTGATGTACGGAAGCGATATGGTTCCGGACTGGGCAATGCCGATTTTCAGACTCAATCCGATGACACCGGTGATAGAAATTTATCGTGATATTTTATACTACGGCAATGTGCCGCAGATGTCATCTTTACTGCTTGCACTATTTATCGGTATTGTATTTATTATTGTAGGCGAATTGTTATTTAAGAAGCTGCAAAAGGGCTTTGCAGAGAATTTCTAATAGAGAAAGGCTGTTTTTGGATATGAAAAATGAGGAAAATGCAATCGAGGTAAGGGACGTTACCAAGACCTTTAAAGTGTATTATGATAAAGGAACGGAATTAAAGGAAAAACTGTTGTTTTGGAAGCGCAACCGCTACGAAAACCGTGTGGTTTTAGACCATATCAGTTTTGAGGTCAAAAAAGGCGAAGCCATCGGACTTGTCGGTAAAAACGGTTGTGGAAAGAGTACAACCTTAAAAATGCTTACAAGGATTATCTATCCGAACTCCGGTGAAATCGAAATGTGCGGACGGGTATCAAGCTTAATCGAACTGGGTGCCGGTTTCCATCCGGATATGAGCGGCAGGGAAAACATTTACACCAATGCGGCAATTTTCGGACTGACAAAGAAAGAAATTGATGAGCGTCTAGAGGAAATCATCGCATTTTCTGAGCTGGAGGAATTTATCGATAATCCGGTAAGGACCTATTCCTCCGGGATGTATACACGACTGGCATTTTCTGTTGCGATTAATGTTGATGCGGATATTCTGCTGATTGATGAAATCCTTGCCGTAGGGGATGCCAATTTCCAGGCAAAGTGTTTTAATAAATTAAGAGAAATTAAGGCAAGCGGCACAACGATTGTGATTGTATCCCATTCTCTCGGACAGATTGAGCAGATTTGTGACCGTTCAATCTGGATATGCGAAGGTAAAATTGCAATGGAAGGAAAACCAAAGGAAGTCCATCTGGAATATCTGGATTATATGAATACCCAGAGAATCGACCAGCAGGAAAAAGAACGGTTACGCCTTCAGAAGCTGGAATTACAGAATATGCAGGCAGAAGAAGAAAAAAAACGCAAGGCAAAAATGAAGCGTTACGGTTCGGAAGATGCCAAGTTTACGCAGATTAAGATGTTAGATGCCGATGGAAAAGAGCAGACGACGTTTCGTACCGGTGAAAAAATGGTGCTGGATTTAAGCTATCATGTAGAAAAGAAAGTAACGGATGCCGTATTCGGCTACGGAATTTTCAGAAGTGACGGACTCTGGGTTTACGGAACCAATACCCGTATTGACCGCGTAGACAACTTTGATATTGATAAGGATGGCAGGTTTGTCATTACCATGCCGGAACTCAATCTCATTCCGGGACAGTACTGGCTGGATATTACGATTGAATACGGAGAAGGCAATCCGGTGGATTACTATAAAGAAGCCCTCAAATTTGAAGTGGTATCGAATATGACGGACGTGGGTGTCGCAAGAATCGCGCATTCATGGGAACTTGAGATTTAAGGATAGAGGAGAGAACAATGGAACAGGAACAGATTAATATTGAGGATATTATGCAGGAAATCCGTGCGGAAATCCGTGCAAAGGGATATGCAGACAATGAAATTCCGTTTAGCGATATTGCCTGTCTGGTAGGCGGTACGGAAGTGCCGTTTGACCTGAAGGATTACTTAGACGATATTTCTATGATGGATGAGAGCAGAACCGTGCTTGCATACCGTGACATTTCATCGACACGTAAAGGGGTAGGCAAACTCATTACCTTTGTCAAAAAGGTGATCCGTAAGATGGTATGCTTCTATGTAGAACCGCTTGTAGACGACCAGAACCGCTTTAATGAACTGACAACAAAGGTTGTGGCACAGACGGTCCGCAGATACAATGATGATGATGCGCGTATTGAGGAACTTGAGAAGAAGATTTATAAGTGCGAGCGCCGTATCCGTGAACTCGAAGAAGAATTAAAAAAGAATCAGGCGTAAATGCTTAAGAATGAGGATTAGGAGGATTTACCGTGAAAATCTATCAGCTCCTTCCGACGCTTGCATTTGGGGACGCAGTCAGCAATGATGCCCTTGCGTTGGAAAAAGTGATTCGGGAAATGGGATATAAAACCGAAATCTTTGCAGAAAGCATTGATGCGCGCCTGCCAAAGGGCAGTGCAAAGTTTGTGGAAAAGCTGCCGAGGCTGAATGAAAAGGATATCATTTTATATCACTTATCTACCGGAACAAAGTTAAATTACCGGCTGGCACAGATGCACTGCAGAAAAGTTATGGTGTATCACAATATTACGCCGCCGCAGTTTTTTGAAGAATACAGTGTCAAGGCGGCGCAGCTGTGCCAGAACGGATTAGAAGGTGCCTCTTATCTTGCCGATAAGGTGGATTACTGCCTTGCCGTGTCAGAATACAACAAACAGGATTTAATCCGTATGGGATACACCTGTCCGATTGATGTCCTGCCAATCCTGATACCGTTTGATGATTACGCAAAGACACCGTCACAACAGGTTATTGACCGCTACAGTGACGGTTATACCAATCTTATTTTTACGGGAAGAATTGCACCGAATAAACGTCAGGAGGATGTCATCCGTGCATTTTACGACTATAAAAAGTTTTATAACCCGAAATCCCGCCTGATACTGGTGGGCGGACATAACGGCATGGAGCGGTATTACCACCGCTTAAAAAGTTACATTAATGCACTGGAACTGGAAGATGTGGTATTTCCGGGACATATTAAATTTGATGAAATTCTCGCATATTATAAAATTGCAGACGTCTTTTTATGCCAGAGCGAGCATGAGGGCTTCTGCGTGCCGCTTGTAGAAGCGATGTATTTTGATGTGCCGGTTGTGGCATACGATTCCTCGGCGATTGCAGGTACGCTCGGCGGGGGCGGATTTTTATTAAAGGATAAAAATCCGGTAGAAACGGCAGGTGTGATTAACCGTGTTGTGACCGATGAAGCACTGCGGACACAGATCATCAAAAATCAGCAGGCAAGACTTGCCGATTTTGACCACAAGGTAATTGAGGCGCAGTTTAAGACGTATCTGGATACGTTTATAAACGGCGGACGGAAAGGATAAGTCATGAAAAGAAAACTGGCATTTGTTGTCCAGCGCTACGGTCTGGAAGTAAACGGCGGCGCGGAGCTGCTTTCCAGACAGCTTGTTGAACATTTACAGCAGCAGTACGATATTGAAGTGCTGACAACCAAAGCAATTGAATATACAACATGGAAAAATGAATATACCAACGATGTGGATGTGATTAACGGTGTGACCGTCAGACGTTTCGGTGTGGACAAGCCGCGTGATTTAAACCGGTTCGGTAAATTTTCAGGAAAAGTCATCGGCAATCCGGAGCATACCATGGAGCAGGAAGAACAGTGGTTTGAAATGCAGGGACCGCATGTACCGGAACTGATTGATTATATCAAAGACCATGCAGATGATTATGAAGCATTCATTTTTATGACCTATCTGTATTATACAACCGTTAAGGGACTGCCGCTTGTTAAAGATAAGGCAATCTTAATTTCAACGGCGCATGATGAACCGCCGATTTACTTAAAGACATTTGATACACTGTTTCAGATGCCGAAGGCACTTTTCTATCTGACCGTGGAGGAAAAGAAGTTTGTGGAACGCAAATTCCGCAATGAGCGCATTATCAACAATGACGGCTACGGCGGAAGCGGCGTGGAAGTGCCGGATACGATTGATTCACAGTTCTGTAAAAATAAATACGGTATTGACAATTACATGGTTTATGCCGGAAGAATTGATGAAGCGAAGGGCTGTAAGGAATTATTTGACTATTTCCTGCGCTATAAAAAGGAAAATCAGAACGATTTAAAGCTTGTCATGATGGGGAAACCGGTTATTCCGATTCCAAAAAGTGACGATATTGTAAGCCTTGGCTTTGTGAGCGACCAGGAAAAGTTCGATGTCATGTCCGGGGCGAAGTTTCTGATTATGCCGTCACCGTTTGAAAGTCTTTCCATTGTGGTACTGGAGGCAATGACACTTTCCGTTCCGGTTGTGGTAAACGGCAGATGTGACGTCTTAAAGGGTCACTGTGTCCGCAGTAACGGCGGACTGTATTATAAGTCTTACTATGAATTTGAAGGGTGTGTAAACTACATGCTGACGCACCCGGATACGGCGGCAGGCATGGGTGCAAACGGAAGGAAATATGTCGATGCCAACTATACATGGGAAAAGATAACGGACAGATTTATTGATATTGTAGAAAGGGTTTGCAATTAGTGTAAAAAATCACACTGATGTTGCTCAGAAACAGAGGTAGTATGAAAAGAATTGCATTTGTGGCGCCTTGGTACGGGGATAATATTCCGGGCGGTGCTGAGGCGGCATTGCGGGGCATAACAGATCATTTATTTGCAGCGGGCATGGATATTGAAATCCTGACAACGACTGTGGAAAAATTTACGGCAGACTGGAATAAGGATTTTTATAAGCCGGGCAGTTATACGAGCAAGAACGGAATCCCAATCCGCCGTTTTAAAATCAGAAAGCGCAATACGGCGGCATTTGATGCGGTCAATGCAAAGCTGATACAAAAAAGCGGACTGACATTGGAAGAAGAAAATACGTTTCACAAAGAAATGATTAACAGCCCGGATTTGTATGACTATATCCGTGAGAACAGAGCGCAGTACAGCTGCTTTGTTTTTATTCCTTACATGTTTGGTACAACGTACTGGGGTGTGCAGGCATGTCCCGGACAGGCGGTGCTGATTCCGTGTTTTCACGATGAAAGCTATGCACATATGAAGACTTTCCGTACCGTTTATTCGGAAGTGGCGGGGATGCTTTTTAACGCACAGCCGGAGCAGGATTTAACGGAGCATCTGTGTGATACGAGCCGCATGAAGACGGAAGTCATGGGGCTGGGCATGGATACGAAGCTGACTTATGATGCGGATCGTTTCCGTAAAAAATACAATATTAACGACCCGTTTATTTTATATGCGGGACGTAAAGATAAGGGTAAAAATATCGACACACTGGTACAGTATTTTAAGCGCTACAAACAGAATGAGCAGGATAACTTAAAGCTGGTGTTAATCGGCGGCGGGGAGCTTGAAATCCCGACGGAAATTAAAAACGATGTCTATGACTTAGGCTTTGTGGATTTACAGGATAAATATGATGCGTACGGTGCAGCCACACTGCTTTGCCAGCCTTCTAAAAATGAAAGCTTTTCCTTTGTGATCATGGAAAGCTGGCTGTGCAGACGCCCGGTACTCGTACACGAAGGCTGTGCGGTTACGAAAAATTTTGTAAGCTGCTGCAACGGAGGACTGTATTTCGGCAATTATTATGATTTTCAGGAAACTGTAAAATATATTTTAAATCACCCGGATATCGCTGATATCATGGCAAAGAACGGACACGACTATGTGTGTGATAATTTTGCCTGGGATATCATGGTGGAAAAATATAAGCGCTTTTTTAAAGAATTAGAGGAGCAGCATGCGAAGTAAAAAGAAGTATTTGATTGACGGAAGATTTCTGAATTCAATGACAACAGGGATTGACCGGTATGCGTATCAGCTGTTGGCATGTCTGGATAAAATCTGTAAAGAATCAGATATTGCCATTTTAGTTCCGGCAAATGCAAAGGAAATTCCTGCGTATAAAAATATCCGTGTGATTGTCAAAAAACGGACACGCTTTTGGACACAGCTGGTATTTGGTCCGTATGCACGGCTGCACGGCAGGATACCGGTCAATCTGTGCAATGAAGCTTCGGTGCTTGCACCGAAGGGCATTGTCTGTCTGCACGATGTCTGTTATGCGGAATCTGAAAAAATGTATCCGTTTCTGACAGAATTTCCGAAAGAGGAACGGGACTGGTTTTTAAAGATTTATCAGAGAATCTGTAAAAAAGCGGACAGGCTGGTTACGGTATCGGAATTTTCAAAGCAGCGGATTCATGCACTGTTAGGCGTGCCGGACGAAAAGATTGCGGTAATTGGCAACGGCTGGCAGCATTTTAACGGCGTTACGCCGGATATGCGCATTTTTGAGCAATATCCGCAGCTTAAAAGAAAAAAATATTTTTTTACACTGACTTCCGTCAACCGTAATAAAAATCTTGACTGGGTTTTAAAGGCGGCTGAAAATAACCCGCAGGCGCAGTTTGCGGCGGCGGGCAGGAAACTGGACAGCGCCGTGGATTTTTCGCAGTATCCGAATGTGACATATGTTGCAGATGTTTCGGATTGTGAGATTAAAGCGCTGATGCAGGAAGCAAAAGCTTTTATTTTCCCATCTTTTTATGAGGGCTTTGGAATCCCGCCGTTAGAGGCGATGAGCGTGGGAACACCGGTCATTGTATCCCATGCGGCAAGCCTGCCGGAAATATTCGGTACGGCGGCGCATTATATAGAGCCGGATAATCCGAGAGTTGACATAGAAAAGCTGCTGGCACAGCCGGTATCGGAAAAAGAACCGGTGCTTGCACGTTACAGTTGGGAGAAATCAGCAGAACAGCTGCTGTCATTATTAAAGGAGAATTAAAACGAAAATGAAAAAGAGTATGCCATGGATCAGGTGTGCGGGATTTTTAGTGGGACTGGCGGTCATTCTTGGGATTTGTGACTTTTGCTTTGCACCGTCTGGTTATGTAAGGTTTATCCTGCATGAAGTGAACCGAAAAGATACGCAGTATGATACGATTATACTGGGTGCATCGCATGCACGAAGTGCAATTAATCCGGAATATCTGGATGAAGAACTGGGAACCAATACACTCAATCTTGCAATTCCGGGGGAAACGGTAAAAGATGCGTACTATTTGTTAAAAGATGCGTGTGAAAGCAATGATGTGAAGACGGTAATTATGGATGTGGATTACCAGTACTGGATGGATGAACAGCCGCAGGGCTATTTTACGGAACCGTTTATCTGTCAGAATATTACGAATTTAAAGGTAAAGACGGAATATCTGCTGGATAACTGGGATACGATTGATTTAAGAAATGTTTTAGTAAGACGGTTGAGCTGGGACTGCACATGGTCTTCCGTAAAGCAGAACATCAGTACGAAAATGACAGAAGCTTACCGTGAATATTCTATTGAAGCAGCAGGGGTTGACGGCAAAGTTGAAGGCGCAGACGGTCCGTATATCGGCAAGGGCTTCTTTTACCGTGACACTTTTGGCGGTAAACCGGGTGGTGCCGATTATATTGATTTGTGGGTCGGCCGTGATAACGCCGGTGTCGACGTAAATGTATCTGAGCAGTTTGGCTGGATTAACGATTACTGTAAGGAAAACGGAATTGAACTCATCTGCGTGACGTCACCGATTGCGCCGGCAGCGATGCAGAAACTCGGAATGGGCAAAGTACATGATACGCTGCAAAAAGCTTTTGATGAATTGGGGCTGAAGTATTATGACTTTAACAAGGCACTGATGAGTTTTGTCCCGAGAGATGATATTCATTACGGTGATCTTGAAGGCCATATGGGCGGTGCGCTTGCCAATACATATTCACAGGCGTTTGCTAAATTGTTAAAAGATGCACAAGACGGTGAAATTCAGGAATCGGATTATTTTTATGCATCCTTTGATGAAATGTATCAGACGATGAAAAGCGATTACACAAAAGCTACGGGACTTGAATGGGAGGGATATTAAAAATGTCATTTACAACACTTCATTTTTTTCTGTTTCTTGCAATGGGTGTGCTGATTTACTATCTGCTTCCAAAGAAGCTGCAGTGGGTATGGCTGCTCGTATTAAGTTATTTATATTACTTTACATTCAGTATTAAGACATCGGTCTTTTTGATATTTACAACGGTCGTCACGTATACGGGCGGCATCCTGTTGACCCGCATGAATGAAAGCAGTAAGGCCTATCTGGCAGCCAATAAGGAAACATTGGACCGTGCGGCAAAAAAAGCCTATAAAGAAAAGGTCAAGAAAAACAAACGCCGTGTCGTAGTGGCAATGCTTCTGCTGTGCTTCGGACTGCTTGGCGTTGTAAAATATTTAAATTTCGTGATTGAAAATATTGATGCACTGGTGCTGGCGGTCGGACACGGACAGTATTTTGAGCCGGTCAACATCATTTTACCGCTGGGAATTTCATTTTACACTTTCCAGTCCATCAGTTATATTATTGATGTTTATCAGGGAAAATACAGCGCTGAAAAGAATATTTTTAAATATGCGCTGTTTGTATCTTTTTTCCCACAGCTGTTACAGGGTCCGATCGGCCGTTTTGACCGGCTGGCGCGCCAGCTTTATGAAGGACGTTCTTTTTCGTTAAAGGCAGCCGAGTTTGGCTTGCAGCGGATTCTTTGGGGCTGTTTTAAGAAAATGGTACTGGCAGACCGTGTGGCAGGATTTGTTACAACGGTATTCGGCAATTATACGGAATATGGCGGCTGGTATAATTTAGTGGCAGTATTACTGTACTGTGTACAGCTGTATGCGGATTTTTCCGGCGGTATTGATATTGTAATCGGTACGGCAGAGATTTTTGGAATCCGCATGGACGAAAACTTCCGTCAGCCGTTCTTTTCAAAATCCATCGGAGAATTCTGGAGAAGATGGCACATTACACTGGGGACATGGATGAAGGATTACATTTTCTATCCATTTTCTCTTTCAAAGCAGATGAACCGCTTCGGTAAGTGGAGTAAAAAGCATCTGGGCAATACCGTGGGAAAGGCAATGCCAATCTGTCTTGCCGACCTTTTGATTTTCTTCGTTGTCGGTATATGGCATGGCGCAGCATGGAAATATATCGCATACGGTATGTATAATGGTATTATTATTGCCGTAAGCAGTCTGTTAGAGCCACTGTATGCAAAGGGCTTTGAAAAGACAAAGATTCACAAAGAATCGAAGGCATGGACGGTGGTTCAGATTATAAGAACCTTTATCCTTGTCAATATCGGCTGGTATTTTGATATGGCGGTGTCATTTAGTGCGGCACTGGTCATGATGAAAGAAACCTTTACAAAAATGAGCATGAGCCAGTTTACCGGTACGGCATTTTTAGAACTTGGCATGGGTAGGAGAGATTTCCTGATTGTGCTGGCAGGCTGTATCATCATTTTTATTGTCAGTCTGCTTAAAGAACGCGGTGTGGCAGTCCGGGAGGCAATTGCGGCAAAGCCGCTCATTGTCCGCTGGGCAGTCTGGTATGCGTTTATTGTCATTATTTTTATTTTTGCCTATACAGGTGATGGTTCAGCATTTATTTACGCGAACTTCTGATACAATAATCCATAAGCGGAGGAGAGACAGCCATGATACACATGAAATTGTATCATGGCTGCTGCTTTTTATGTGTAACTTCGTAAACAAATGTACATAATGATATACGTACAAAGTGCAGGAATGGTTTGTATATAAATAAGAAATACACGCTTGTTGACAGGAAAAACAGAAAACGGTATAATTGACACCAAATTGAGAATGCCGCAGGAGCGGCAGAAATGGAGATCAGTGTGACAAAACCTTAAATCAAAGCTTTGTCACACAGCACTTTGTGCCGCAGGCGTCACAAAGTCGCTTTTTATCGCAGAGCCAAATAAGATTTGGCTCGCGATTCCTCCGGCATTAAAATGCCTGCGGAATGGAGATTAGTATGAAGAAAACAGCACTCATTATGGCAGGTGGCAAGGGTGAACGTTTCTGGCCGAGAAGCCGTGTAACACTTCCAAAGCAGTTTTTATCCCTGACAGACGACGGAAAGACCATGATTCAGCTGACAGTTGAGCGTATCCGCCCACTCGTAGAGCTTGAAGATGTTTATATAGCAACGAATAAGAATTATAAGGAGCTTGTAAAGCAGCAGCTTCCAGGATTGCCGGAGGAAAACATCCTCTGTGAACCGGTTGGAAGAAATACAGCACCGTGTATCGGACTGGGTGCCGTTCATGTGGCAAAAAAATATGACGATGCCGTGATGATTGTATTACCGTCCGACCATCTGATTAAGCACAATGATATTTTTGCGGAAACTTTTACAAATGCGTGTGCGCTTGCAGAGGAAGGTGAAAATCTTGTAACCGTTGGTATCACACCGAACTATCCGGAAACAGGCTACGGTTATATCAAGTATGACAGCGCTGCAAAGAATGGGGAGAGCTATCCGGTACAGCGATTTGTAGAGAAGCCGGATTTAGAAACCGCTAAGTCTTATCTGGCAGATGGCAGCTATCTTTGGAATTCAGGCATGTTTGTCTGGAGAGTGTCTACGATTTTAGACTGCTTCAAAAAGTATATGCCATCCACCCATGACGGTCTGTTAAAGATTAAAGAAGCCGTGGGAACACCGCAGGAAGATACTGTACTGGAAAAGGAATTCCCGAACCTGGAATCCCAGTCCGTCGATTACGGTATTATGGAAAAGGCAGAAAACATTTACACACTGGCAGGAAACTTCGGCTGGGATGATGTCGGTTCATGGCTGGCAGTCGGAAGAATCAAGCAGAATGACGAGAACGGCAATGTCGTCAATGGCAATGTTGTTACAGTCAATACGAAAAACTGTGTCATTGAAGGAGCTGACAAGCTCATTGCAACCGTAGGACTCCGGGATGTTGTGGTGGTGGATACAAAGGATGCCACGCTGATTACAACGAAGGAAAATGCCGGAGAAATCAAGCAGGTACTCGCAAAATTAAGAGAGTCCGGCAGAAATGAATATTTATAAAAATAAATAATTATCCAATAATAATAATTGTATAGGAGAAGAATGATGAAAAGCGCATTAATTACAGGAATCACAGGACAGGACGGGTCTTACCTTGCAGAACTTTTACTGGAAAAAGGTTATAAAGTATATGGTCTGATGAGAAGAAAGAGCGTAGTAGACTATGGTAATGTAGACCATATCAAGGATAAGATTCACTTTATCTATGCAGATATGCAGGATATTGTATCTTTAATCACAGCCATGAAGATTTCGCAGGCAGATGAAGTCTACAATCTGGCTGCACAGTCTTTCGTTGCAACTTCATGGGATACACCATGTACGACAGCAGACATTGATGCCATCGGTGTTACCAATATGCTTGAAGCAATCCGCATTGTAAAACCGGAAGCAAGATTTTATCAGGCTTCAACATCAGAAATGTTCGGTAAGGTACAGGCAATTCCACAGGACGAAACAACACCGTTTTATCCGAGAAGCCCATACGGCGTTGCAAAGCTTTACGGACACTGGATTACAAAGAATTACAGAGAAAGCTACGATATGTATGCCTGCTCAGGTATTCTTTTCAACCATGAAAGTGAAAGACGTGGTCTGGAATTCGTAACAAGAAAGATTACACATGCGGTTGCACGCATTAAGCTGGGTGTACAGGATCATGTAGAACTGGGAAATCTGGATGCAAAACGTGACTGGGGTCACTCAAAGGATTACGTGCGCGCAATGTGGCTGTTATTACAGCAGGATCATGCAGAAGATTACGTAATTGCAACCAATGAAACAAGAACGGTCCGTGAATTTGCACAAGCTGCATTCAAGGCAGCCGGCATTGAGGTGGAATTTGAAGGCGAAGGCGTGAATGAAATTGCAAAGGATAAGGCAACAGGAAAGGTTGTATTAAAGGTAAATCCGGATTTCTTCAGACCGGCAGAAGTAGAACTTTTAATTGGTAATCCTGCAAAGGCAGAAAAAGAACTTGGCTGGGAAAGAGAAATCAGTTTTAACGAACTGGTAGAACGCATGGTAAAGAATGACCTTGCAATCGTAGAAAAAGAAATCAAGTCAGCCAACTAAAATACATGCCAAATGGGAGAAAACTATGAAAGCATTGATTATCGGGGGCGGCGGATTCGTAGGCCCGTATCTGGTAAATCATCTTCATGATGATTTAGGATATGAGGTCGCCGTAACAAAGACCGCAAAAGAACAGCTTGCCCTTTCAAATGCAGTCGTCTATGATTGTGATATTCTGAATAAAAGTGAGATTACCGATGTGTTGGAAACAGTGCGCCCGGATTATATTTTTCATCTGGCTGCACAGTCTTCGGTATCGGTATCGTGGAAAAATCCGGCGCTGACCATTGATGTCAATATCAAGGGTGCGGTCAATATGCTGGATGCTGTTCGCGAACTGGATTATAAGCCGCGTGTACTGTTGATTGGTTCAGGAGAAGAATACGGACATATCCGGCAGGAAGAATGTCCGATTATTGAAGATACGGTGCTTCGTCCGGGAAATATCTATGCGGCAACAAAGTCCTGCCAGAATATGCTTGGCAGCATTTATGCGGCGGCATACCATATGGATGTCATGATGGTCCGTGCATTTAATCATATCGGTCCGAACCAGACACCGCTTTTTGTAGTTGCGGATTTCTGTAAACAGGTGGCAGAGATTGAAAAAGGAATCAAAGACCCGGTGATGTATGTCGGAAATCTTTCGGCAAAGCGTGATTTTACCGATGTGCGTGATGTTGTAAGAGCATACGCCCTACTGGTGCAGAAGGGAAAAGCCGGTGAAACCTATAATATCGGAACAGGACATGCACTGGCAATTCAGGAAATTTTAGACCGGATTATTTCACTCTCGGATAAGAAAATTGAAGTCCGGGTAGATGCACAAAGACTGCGTCCGGTCGATGTGCCGATTATTGAACCGGATATTTCAAAGGTACATGACTGTACCGGCTGGAAACCACAGATTCCGTTGGAGCAGACCTTACGGGAAACACTGGAATACTGGAGAGCGCAGGACTTATGTCAGAAGTAAAAGTTTTTAAATTTATAAAAAAAACAATTGCCAACGACATAAAGATATGATAAAATAACAAAATGTGAGCGATATGCTCACGTTTGGACGGATTCCCGAGTGGCCAAAGGGGACAGACTGTAAATCTGCTGGCGATGCCTTCGAAGGTTCGAATCCTTCTCCGTCCATTCTGTTTCATCTATATAAAAGAAACGGAGTAACAATCAGGCCGGCGTGGCGGAATTGGCAGACGCACAGGACTTAAAATCCTGCGGGACTTATACTCCCGTACCGGTTCGACCCCGGTCGCCGGCATATAAATTTTGGAAAAAGACTGTCGTTTATACGGCAGTCTTTTTTGTTTTAATAAAACGAAAAGGAACGAATCATTTTATGAAAAAAGAACAAGTATGGGAATTTGTGAAAAAATGGTATAAAGATGCGGCTGCACTCGTATTTATTACGTTGGCAGTTACTGTTTTGGTAGTGCATTTTCTGGGACTTCGAGGACAGGATTTAACATATCCGCTTGAATACAAGGGTGGTGATGAAATGTCAGCGCTTGTATCGGTAAGGCTGGTGCAGGAATCCGGATGGAATATCGGAACGGACAAACTGACAGCATTGGATGGGTATTATTATAATACCTCGGATGTCATTGCAGGTCTGCATAATGCAGATGTATTTTTTGAGAAATTATTTTTATGGATTACGGGCGGACAGGTTGCCAAAACGGTCAATCTTGTCTATTTATCCGCATTTTATATGATTGCCTATGTGGCATATTTTGTTCTCAGACAGCTCCGCATTAAAGAGTGGCTGTCAACAGGCGGGGCGCTCGTATATGCTTTCCTGCCGTTTATCTTTATCCGCGGCATCGGGCACATTGTATTGTCCTGCTACTATTTTGTTCCGCTTGCGGTATTAATGTGTATCTGGCTGTATGAAGATGAACGCTTTATGCTGCCGGGCAAGGGCTTTTTTAAGTATAAACGCAACTATGCGGGCTTTATCATGGCATTTTTAATTGCCAGCGAAGGCATTGGTTACTGGCAGATATTTGCCTGCTTTTTCTTAATGGTGGCAATGCTTACGGCACTGCTCCGCACGAAAGACTGGAATTATTTGAAGCGCGGCTGTATCAGTATCCTCAGTGTGATTGTATGCGTTGTGATTTCCATTATCCCGGAAATTTTTTACAGGATTGTACATGGTGGAACAGGACTGGAAGGCAGAATCCGCAGTATTGCCGATTCTGAAACGTACTGTTTAAAGATTATCCAGCTGCTGCTTCCGGTAAACGGACACGGTATCAGACCGCTTGAAAAGCTGATTTATGCGTATAATGAATATGTACCGTGTGTCAATGAAAACTGGACGGCATACATCGGCATTGTCGGTGCGGTCGGATTTTTATTCCTGCTGGTATGGCTTTTTACAAGAAGAAAGAACGAAAGCACGCTTACAAAGCGCCTGACAGTACTTGCAGACCTCAATATCTGCGGGATTCTGCTGGCAACAATGGGTGGTTTCGGTTCTATCATATTTATGACGGGCATTGAAATTATCAGAGGATATAACAGAATCTCCGTATTTATCGGATTTTTTGCCATAACCGCGGTTTGCCTGCTTTTAAATGAGTGGGAAGGAAAGATTGCGAAAACCGTATGGAAATGTGTATACATGGGCGGAGTTGCCCTTGTGATGCTGTTTGCCATCTGGGAGCAGAATCCGTCCGTATCTTTTAATTTTGAAAGTAATAAAGAAGAATGGATAAGTGATGCGGATTTCTTTGCACGGGTGGATGCAGTCATGGATGAAGATGACAGTATATTCCAGCTTCCGTATGCAGAGTATCCGGAAGGGGATATTCAGAATGATATGGGACATTTATCACATTATATCGGATATCTTCATTCTGATAAGTTAAAATGGAGTTTTGGTACAACAGACGGAAGTGACACGGATATCTGGTATGAACAAACGGCTTCCCTGCCGGTTGATAAGATGATTCAGGAAATTTTATCAAAGGGTTTTGACGGTCTGTATATTAACCGCGATGCCTATGAAGAACCGGAGTGGACGGCGCTGGAAAAGAGTGTGCAGGAATATACCGGTGTGACACCGGTTGTAAGTAATGATGAAAGACTGGTTTTCTATAAATTAAGATAAATTTAAGAGAATATTGGAGGGTTTGACGTGAATAGTACAGCAGTGGTACTGATGATAATAACAGTGCTTACGTATGGAATTGTATGTATCGGAAAAAGGATGGAGCTGATGGATGCAGTCACCGTTTCTTTTGCAGTGCTGCTTGCAGGCTTTGGCATGTCAGGAGGAATTCTTGCCCTTTTCGGCGGATTTTCGCTCAATAAGACACTGGCGGTTTTATGGCTATTGTCTGTTGTGGAGGCGGTAATCTGCCGGATTGCGGGAGGAAAACCAAATGTCTGTTTAAAGCAAACGGAAAGTATCGTCAGACCCTTTTTGCGTACACTCATTTTATTATGTCTGGCAGGTCTGGTGTATGTGGTTACAATGCATTTCCAACCGGAAGATGACGTCATGATTAATGCAGGCAAAGGGTTTACACAGTATCTGTGGCTGGTATCCGGCATTGTGCTTGTGCTTGTGTGTGTGGCGGATATCCTGATACACTGCATGGGGTATATAAAAGCAGAAAAAACGGCACAGAAGATTTTGCCGGAACTTTTCGTGGCAGGAATGGTTATAACGGCAGCAGGCATCGTTATTGAGGCAGGCGTGCACAGCGGAATAGCAGGCATTTTGACGGCGGTGTTGCTGCTTGTGGCAGCCGGGGCAGCAGGCGTGGGACTTTCGATGCTTTATCAGCAGAGAGATTTTGCAGAACTTGTCCTGCTTGGTGTATCGGAAACAGTGCTTGCATATCTGCTTTCAGCGGGCATTTTAATCGGATTGAATATTTTTTCACTGGAAAGAGCGGCAGCGTTGACACTGGGATTTACAGTGGCAGCGGCGGGAGCGGCTTATGCATATAAAAAGACAAAGCCGTCCTGCACATTCCAGTGGAAGAAAAATCTTATAGGGATTGGCTTTTTGCTGGCGGTGATACCGCTTGTGGGGACGACATTCGGAATGTTTGGCATGGGACAGGACGAAGGCGTTTATCAGGCAAAGGCAATCGGATATGTCTATGGTTATAATAATAATTTCATGACATTTGACGAGTACGGGGATTGTGTATCAGCATCGGATAAAAGTGATTACATGGCGGCAATCGGAAATCATCTGGAGGGATATAATTTTACGCTGGATGAAGAACAGGTGCAGGGCGTGGCACAAAATGATACAACCGGCAGTCTGCATGGGGTACATACATTCAGTGCGCTGCTTGCCGTATATGCAAGAGTTTGCGGCGTGGAGCATATGATGCAGCTGGGAACATGGATTCTGGCATTATCTGTATTTCTTTTATGGCTTGTGCTTGAAAATCTGGAAATAAAGACACTGTATAAAGCGATTGCACTCTTTTTATATGTGTTGTCACCGCAGGTTTTGTGGCAGGCAAAAACCTCTCTTGTGGAAACAACGCTGGCATTTGTCATTTTAGCAATGCTTTATCTTTTAACAGACAAAAAGCATGAAGAATACCGCTGGCTCTTTTGCATACCGGTCGTTGTATTTGCATTTTTACATATTACAATTTATGTATTTATGCCGTTATTTGTGCTGATGGCATACGGATTATATTTTAAAACAGGCAGGAAAAGCTATATTGCCGGGGCAGTTGTCATGCTTGCCGGATATCTTGCAGGTTTTTTCATGATGCATGCAAGTTCGCTTACATATGTGTATGGCAACTATGACCGTTTATATATCGGACCGGTAGGCCCGTCAAACCTCAAAGCCTTTGTAACGGCGGTGTCCGTGGCAGGAATCGTGTTTTCGCTGGTGCTTGGACTTCTTCCGGTAAAGAAAAACACAAAAGCGGTATCCGTAAATGCACAATCTATGCGGAAAGAGCAGAATCGGTTCAAGAATACCTGCTGGCGGATTTTTGTATGGGTATTTGCAGCGGCAGGACTCGCAGCATGCCTGCTGGTAATGAAAAAAAGTGCGTATCCGTCAGCCTATATGACAAGCTATGCGTATCTGTTAAGCAGTGGTATAATACTCATGCCGGTGATTTTTATCGCGGCCTTTTTACGTCCGTCATGGTTTAAAAAGAAGGATTCTATTGTACTTTTGACGGCAATGTTTTATTATTGTGTTATCATTTATTCAGCCGTATTTAAGAAAGAAATACTACATTATTATTACTATGGAAGATATATTGTGCCATATATAGCAGTAATCGTTGTACTGGGGGCGTATATATTGTCACGGACGGCGGAAAGTATGGCTCATATCCGGCTTTTAAGGGACGGATACGGTATGCTCTGTGCCGCGGCGGCGCTTGCGGTGGCAGCAGTTCTGATTCCGTATGCGGGGATTGTAGTGAACGGTCAGGATCAGACCCAGCTGCAGTGGAAAATTCTTACAGAGCTTGCAGAAACCGTAGATGAAAAAGACAGTGTGGTGGTACTTGGGGAAGAAGTCGTTCCACAGCTGATGGTTTCGTTAAAATATATGACAGACTGTCCGGTATATCCGTTAAAGGAAGATAAAGAAGCGGCAGCAGTGCAGTGTGCAAGGTTAAAAGACCGTTACAGCCATGTCTATGTAATCAGCGGAGAACCTGAATCCGGAGCGGTAGCGGATAGCGGGATGGACACCGTTTATCATAAAGATAATAAAATACAGATGGATGTAAAGATGCCGGAAGAACTGGACGGTATTGCAGCGTGGATTCCGTATGCACAGGAATTTGTAAGCAGCATACAGCCGGTGGCGGTATATGAATATATATCTGAATAACAGGGTATTGGAGAAGTATGTATCAGTTAAGGGGAAAATTATCAATTGTCATGCCGGCCTATAATGAGGAGGCACTGATTTATAACAGTATTATGCAGACACTATCCATCGTGGAGCAGTTTGCACCGGATTTGGAGATTATTGCCGTCAATGACGGCAGTAAGGATAAGACAAAGCAGGAAATTGAGCGTGCCATACGCGATGATGCGAAACAGCCGCACCCGGTTGTGCCGGGCATGCGGGTGTCCGGTACACGCATAAAGCTGGTGACATCCAATAAAAACCGTGGCAAGGGCAATGCCATTATTTCAGGAATCAGTCAGGCAGAGGGCAATTATATTGCGTTTGTGGATGCGGATTTAGAGTTAAATCCCGCACAGCTTGAGGGCTATTTAAAGAAAATGCAGGAAAGCGGAAGCGATGTTGTGATTGGATGTAAGTTCCACAAGGATTCTGAACTTCACTATCCGTTTGTACGCAAGGTGATAAGCCTTGGCTACTATATGATGCTTCTTGTGCTGTTTCATCTGAATGTGCGTGATACGCAGACCGGATTAAAGGTTTTTAAGGCAGAGGCTGTAAAGCCGGTGGCACATCTGGTGCGGACGTCCGGTTTTGCATACGATATTGAACTTTTAGTAGCGGTTCACCGCAGAGGGTTTAAAATCGAGCAGATGCCGGTGAAGGTTGTCTATGTGCGGGATAAGAATACCCGAAGAATCGGGATGTCCGATATTGTAAAGGCATTCCGGGATACGTGGGCGATTTTCTACAGGGTATATTTTAAACATTATTACGATGAGCCGTCCGAATAAACGGCATTAAAAATATGAATGTGGTGAGAATGATGAAAGAGGATGAACAGAAAAAAATACTGCTTAATTATATATATTTGAGCCGTCAGCATGCCGGGGGAAAAGACCAGGTTGCGATAAATCTGCTGGAAGGCATTTGTAAAAATAAAGACATGGGTGCGTGCGTTGTGCTGTGCTATGACTATGCAAAGGCTTATCTGGAGCAGATTGCACCCGGAGTGACGGTGATCACGGTAAAACCGCCGAAAAAAGAGTCGGAGCTTGTACGTCTGCTGGATATTGAACGGGTAAATACATGGATTGTGCCGAAAGTCATCCGTAAATACAATATCGGGGTTGTCTTTCATGCCAGCTGTACCAACGGACTGAGAAAACTGAAGGTACCGACCGTCATGATTCCACACGATATTAAAGCGGTATCGCACCGGGTAATGGGCAGTGTGAAGGTGGCATGGTATAAATATCTGTTATACAAAGTCATGTATGCAGTGGATTTTAAGCACGCAGATAAAATTATTGCTATCAGTAAAGCAGACCGCTCAGAAATCCAGAATTATTATGCGCGGTATAAAGATAAGATTGTGCAGATTTATAATCCGATTAAGGTACATGTCAATGACGTGATTCCGCCGACGCCAAAAAAAGGTGATATTGTTGCAATTAATCTGCAGTTTCACCATAAAAATATTATTACGCTGATTAAAGCATTTGAAATGATTGCAGACTGCATTGACAGGAATCTGGTGCTGGTGGGCAATGTGCCAAAGCGCGTAGCGTATTTAAAGGAGTATGTAGAGCAGCATAACCTGTCCGGGCGTGTCATTTTTACGGGTTTTGTGGACGGAAAGAAAAAAAGAGAGCTTCTGGTAAACAGCTGCCTGTATATTAATCCATCCCTGTTTGAGGGCTTTGGCATGACGGCGGTGGAAGCGATGATTTTAAAGGTGCCGACATTGCTGTCCAGAGTATCCGCAAATTATGAGGTGACAAAGGGACTGTGCCATTATTATGAACCGGCGGATGATGTGGAAGCACTTGCCACAGCGATTCTGGCTTTTTTTAAAGAACCGGAGAACGGTGAGGCGCTTGAAGATAAAAGCAAGGAAATGCTGAAAATGTATGATTACCAGAAAATCGCGGCGCAGTATATGGAATTATTCAGGGAGTGTCTGTAAATATGAATGAAATCAAAGTAAGCATTATTACTCCGTTATATAAAGGAACAGACTATATTCCGGGTCTGATGGCGATGATACGAAAAAATGCAGAGCTGCTTCCGGCTGCGCAAAAAGGTAAAAATGTGCCGAAGGCAAAACTGGAATTTATTCTGGTCAATGACAGTCCGGCAGACGGCCTTTTGAAGGAAGAAGAACTGATACGAAATTATGTACCTGACCAGGCTTTTGAATTGACTGCCGTCAACCACACGGAAAATCAAGGGATTCATGCGGCAAGACTGACAGGGCTTTCAAAAGCACAGGGAGAGTACATTTTATTTTTAGACCAGGACGATGCCATTTCAGACAGTGCGGTACGGACATTACTTACAGCGGCAGAGCAGACCCACGCAGATGTTGTGGCGGGCAATGGCTGCCGCTTATTTTTTACGCCGGAGCATATTTTAGAAAAACAGATTCCGATTTATGCCAAAAAGGCGGTACTAAAAGAAGTGGGGCATGAAAAAATGTATCTGTATGGCACAGATATGATATTTTCACCGGGACAGTGCCTGATCCGTAAAGCTGTGATACCCAGGGACTGGTGCAAACGCCGTCTTACCGTAAACGGCTGTGACGATTTTCTGCTGTGGCTACTGATGTTTCACGAAAAAAGAAGCTTCTGTGCCATAGAGGATAAAATCTATATCCACAATGATACCGTAAACAGTTATTCATCATCGTATGAGGCAATGGAGCGTTCTTTTTATGCCGTCTGCGAATTTCTGGAACAGACAGAAGGATATGATAAAAAGAAAATACAGATTCTGCGCCGCCGCTATGCGTTAAAATCAAAGCTAAAACAAAATGGAAGTAAACGGCAAAAAATAAGTGTAGTACTGATGAATCTGGACATTCTTTATTATACTTTAAAATACAAAATAAAGGGATACTATTAAAAATAAAGAGATATCCTATAAAAATGCAAAGGGTTATCAAAGATTTGTATTGTGTAGATATTACAAATGTGTTACGATTAGGAATGGTTTATTACAAAGAATTAAAATTCTTGCAATATGAAAGGATAGAATCTTCATGAAAGAACGAATCAAAGACATTATTTCCTACAGCGATATGATAGGAAGTCTTGTGAAAAAGGATTTAAGAGGGAAATATAAGGGTTCCGTATTAGGATTTTTATGGACGTTTATCAATCCGCTTTGTCAGATTATAGTATATACAATTGTGTTTTCAGTGATTGTCCGAAGCAACCTGGACAAGTTTTATGTTTACATGATTGTGGGCATGATTCCGTGGCTGTTTTTTGATATGTCACTCCGGCAGGGGTCCGGCTGTGTACGGTATCAGGGGGATATGATTAAAAAAATCTATTTTCCGAGGGAAGTCCTTCCGGTTTCCTGTGTGACCTCTAATTTTATCAATATGCTGTTTTGTTTTGTCATTGTATTTGCCGTATTATTTATTTCAGGAATCGGTGTGCGCATAGAGGCACTGCTTTACCTGCCGCTTATTATGGCAATCGAATATCTGCTGTCACTGGGCTTTGCCCTGATTGTATCGGCAGGAACCGTATTTTTTAAGGATTTGGAACACATTACAACCGTTGTTTTAATGGCATGGATTTACGGAACACCGATTATGTATTCCCTGGAGATGATTCCGGCGAATATCAAGTGGCTGTTTAAGGTGAATCCGATGACTGCGGTTATTGAGTCTTATCACAGAATTTTATACTGGAAAGAGCTTCCATTAGGAAAAGATATATTATATTCAGCCGTATTTGCGATTGTCATGGTGATTATCGGAGAACTCGTATTTGCCAAGCTGGATGATAATTTTGCGGAGGAATTATAATGAGTGAAATACAGTATTCCGTAGAAGTAAAAGATGTTGAAAAGCATTTTAAGGTTTATATGGACAAGGGAAGCACGCTCAAGGAACGTGCAATATTCCACAACAGAAACCGCCACGAAAACAGACAGATTCTAGACGGCATTTCCTTTGAGATTCCAAAGGGACAGGCAGTGGGACTGATTGGGCGTAACGGCTGCGGCAAAAGTACAACATTAAAGCTGCTCACAAAGATTTTAAAGCCGAATTCCGGCACGGTAAAGGTCGAAGGCAGGGTATCGAGCCTGATTGAGCTGGGTGCGGGATTTCACCCGGATATGTCCGGCAGGGAAAACATTTATATCAACGCGACTATTTTCGGTCTGAAAAAAGAAGAAATTGACGAGCGGCTTGAAGAAATTATCCGCTTTTCGGAGCTTGAAGAATATATTGACAATCCGGTGCGTACCTATTCGTCCGGTATGTATATGCGTCTTGCATTCGCTGTTGCAATTAACGTCAATGCCGATGTACTGCTGATTGATGAAATCCTTGCCGTTGGTGACGTCAGCTTCCAGAAGAAGTGTTTTGAACGCTTAAAAGAGATTAAAGAGCAGGGAACGACCATTGTTATTGTATCACATTCCATGGAGCAGTTATACAGCATCTGTGACCGTTTAATCTGGCTGGAGGAAGGCAAAATCAAAGAGGACGGCAGTCCGAAGCTGATTGGCATGCATTATCTGGATTCGATGGAAGATGAGCGTATTGCAAGGCTGGCAGAGGAGAGCAAAGAAAAGCTTTCCGATGAAAGAGGACGCTCGATTCTTGAACTGACACAGAATGTCCACCCGGAAGCGCGCCGGGACGGAAGCCATGAGGTGCGGTTTACCAAAGTGGATTTATACGACAAAGACGGAAATCCATGCCAGACCTTTAGTACAGGCGATAAGGTTGTTTTAAAGTTTTCATATGCGACAGCCTTAAAAGGCATTGCCGTCAATTTCAATATGGATTTTGTCCGCGATAACTGGCAGTACTGCTACGGCAGCTGCTTTGCAAAGCCGGGAGATAATCTTCCGGTATTGGAGAAAGAGGGAACCGTTACATTTACGATTGAAAAGCTGATGCTGCTTCCGGGCAAGTATTATCTGGATATCGGTATCAACGGCGAACACGGAGAACTCTACGACAATGTCCGCAACATTATGCAGATTACGGTACGCGATTATGTCCACAATGAATTTGGACCGTGTACATTTGAACACGATTGGGAAATAGTGTAAAAAAACAAAGTGCTATGATGGCAGATGGAAAATAGGAGGTAAAATCCGCTGCTCCTGCCTGGGGCAGAATGTGAGTAAACTCACATGGCATTTTGCTTCGCAAAACAAGGAGGTAAAATCCTCTGCTCCTGCTTGGGGGCAGTCGCATTTTGCTTCGCAAAACAAGGAGGATTAAAAAATGAAGTATGATTATTTAGTAGTAGGTGCAGGTCTTTACGGTGCAGTTTTTGCATATGAAGCCAAAAAGAAGGGAAAGACCTGTCTGGTGATTGATAAGAGAGACCATATTGCAGGTAACATTTACTGTGAGAATGTATCCGGCATTAATGTGCATAAATACGGTGCGCATATTTTCCATACATCTGATAAGAAAATCTGGGAATATGTCAATCAGTTTGCGGAATTTAACAACTATATCAACTCACCGGTAGCAAGATATAAGAATGAACTCTACAATCTGCCGTTTAACATGAATACCTTCAGCAAAATGTGGAATATTGCAACACCACAGGAAGCAAAGGACATTATTGCATCACAGATTGCAGACTTAAATATTACAGAGCCAAAGAACCTTGAAGAACAGGCACTTTCCTTAGTCGGAAAAGACGTTTACGAAAAGCTGATTAAGGGTTACACCGAAAAGCAGTGGGGACGTGACTGCAAGGATTTACCGTCCTTTATCATCAAGCGTCTTCCGCTTCGTTTTATCTATGATAACAACTACTTCAACGATAGATATCAGGGTATCCCGATTGGCGGTTACACAAAGATTGTAGAAAAGATGTTAGACGGCATTGAAGTCCGTTTAAATACGAATTACCTTGACAACAGAGAAGAATTTGATGCAATGGCAGATAAGATTGTATACACCGGTATGATTGACCAGTTCTATGATTATAAGCTGGGTGTACTTGAATACCGTTCCGTACGTTTTGAAACAGAAGAACTGCCGATGGAAAACTATCAGGGAAATGCCGTTGTCAACTACACAGAAAGAGAAGTGCCGTATACAAGAATTATTGAGCATAAGCACTTTGAATTCGGCAAGCAGCCGACAACCATTATTTCAAGAGAGTACTCAAGCGAATGGAAGAAGGGCGACGAGCCGTACTATCCGGTCAATAATGACAAGAACAACGCCCTGTATCAGCAGTACAAGGAGCTTGCCGACAAGGAACACAAGGTCATCTTCGGCGGACGTCTTGGCGGATACAAGTATTACGATATGGATAAGGTGATTGCCGCAGCACTTGAAATGTGCGAAAAAGAACTGTAAAACAGGGAAAGATAAAGATAAATACTCCAAAAGCGGAGTGGATTAGATAGAATGGGAGAAATGAATTAAGATGAAGCTTCAGAAAATACTTTGGCCGACAGAGGGATTATGCACCGAGGAAAAATTATATCTGCACACCAATGTGATTGATGATGATTTTAACATCAACAGAGATGAGAATCATTTAAAAAGCGATTTAAACTTTATCAACCGCAGCAAAGTCTATATGATGCCGGGCGGAGGCTTTTCGCTGGATAAAGGCGGTAAAGTGGAATTTGATACTTATTTTAACGGATTTTCCATTGAAAAGTGGAGAAAGTACACACAGGTTAAAGAAGTATCCGTCAATCTGGAATTACAGGGTGATGTACTGGTGACACTTTCAAGCAAGCTGTTTCTTCACGGAGAAGTTTTAAAGAAAGAGCTTGTAAGACAGGAAGTGCATACGACAGAAAGAAGCTCCTATTCATTCCCATTCGGCAATGAAGAAAAAGGCATGCTGTACTTTGAAGTAACCGCACTGTCAGACGGCGCTGTGCTTTACGGCGGCTATTATGAGGATACAGCGATTGAAAAGCCGGTAAGACAGCCTAAAATCGGGATTGATATCTGTACCTTTAAGCGTGAACGTTATATTGAAAAGAATATCGGACTGTTAAATGCGCATGTATTTAACAATCCGGACAGCCCGTTACAGGAGCATCTCGAGGTCTTCATATCCGATAACGGACAGACATTGGATATTGACAAGCTTGGCAGTGACAAAATTCATATCGTACGCAACAAAAATACCGGCGGTGCAGGCGGATTTACAAGAGGTCTTATGGAAATCTTAAAGAACGGCAATCCGCATGGCATTACCCATGCGCTGTTAATGGATGATGATATTACAATCGATACAGAATCCATTGAAAAGACCTATACGATTCTTTCGCTGTTAAAGGATGAATATGCCGATGCGTTTATCGGCGGTGCAATGCTTCGTATTGATAAGCCGAATATACAGGTGGAATCCGGTGCATCATGGAATGCCGGGAATTTGATTTCCAATAAGTCCAACTTAAACATGAATGTGACATGGGACTGCCTCTTTAATGAAATTGAAGAATATACGGAATTTAATGCATGGTGGTACTGCTGTTTCCCAATGGACGTCGTAACAGAGGAAAATCTGCCGCTGCCAATTTTTATCCGTGGCGATGACCTTGAATACGGCCTGCGCAACATGAAGCATCTGATTTTGATGAACGGTATCTGCGTATGGCATGAGCCTTTTGAAAATAAATATTCTTCGTTTTTGGAATATTACATTATCCGTAACAGACTGGTGGACAATACATTCCACTTCCCGGACTGGGGCAAGGCACAGTTAAAGAAGGCAGTCTGGGGACAGTGGCGCAGAGAGTGTAAGTTCTACCGTTATAAGAATGTAGATTTACATACCAGAGGTGTAAAGGATTTCTTAAAGGGTGTGGATTTCTTCTTAAATACAGACGGTGAAAAACTGCACAAGGAAATTATGGCAGCAGGCTATAAGGCAGTGCCGATGGACCAGATCAGTGTGCCGTTCCACTATAAGACATACGAGGCATCCAGAACGACAAAGTTAAGCATACTGCACAATACCCTGCGTAAGCTGACCTTAAACGGTTATCTGCTTCCGGCGAAGCATATCCGTATTGTATCCATGGCACAGGTAACATTCCCGGCAGTATGGAGAGCAAAAAAGATTGTATTTTACGATGTAACAGCCAATAAAGCATTTGAATGTGAAAGAAGCTGGGGTCAGGCTGTTGCAAAGTTTTTCCAGGTACTGGGACTCACCATTCAGATTGACTTTAAATACAATAAAGCGAAAGAAGATTTCTTAAAGCGTGGAAATGAGATCAAAAACATTCAGTTCTGGAGTAAATATCTCGGACTGGATAAGCAGTAAAATGTCTGCGGTATGGAGGAGCAACATTGAAGAAGCGAAGAAATAAAAAGAGGATAATTATTGCGGCGGTGATTGTATACCTTGCGGTTATCGGCATTGTGGCAGTCTGGGAATCCGGCAGACAAAAGCCGGCAAATCCCGATACCGCGGCGGCACAGGAGGAAGCTTATAACCGTAAGAAAGCAGTGATTGATGCACAGGAGGCAGCAGAGCAGCAGGCTTATGATAAAGCGGTACAACTGCTGGACTATGACGTGGACGGTGCAGCAATGAAAATATCACCGTCAGACTGTTACAGCATTATGACAGCCAACAAGCTTCCGGCATTATCGAGAATGGCAGCAGAAGATTCAAAAAAATATATGGGGAATCTTCAGGTGTTACAAAAGATTGAAAAGCTCGGTATTGATACGGCGTCCTTTGAAACACCGGAACTCAACTGGAAAAATGTATACAACCGGGTTTCAGACACAATGCAGAAAGAAAATACATTTTCAGATAAAATTTCCTTTACAGGAAGCACAGCTTCCCAGTTAAATACCCTGATTGCACAGAGTACGGATGCATATATTACAATTGAGAGCAGTACGGTACGGATGGATGAACCAATCAGCATGAAATCCGGTATTGCGCTGGATGCAGCAGGAGTTACATTTACAGGAAGCACGGATGACCGCGTGGCACAGGCAGTAATTGCAGAAGACTGTACGAATTTTGCACTGTATAACCTGAATCTGACAGCGGGCTGTTATGAGTACGGTATTTATATTATCAGAAGCAATACATTTACAATCGAAAATTGTACCATTTCCAATGCTCTTTATAAGGGACTGGTTATGATGGGTGAAAACAAGAATTTCACAATCAGAAACAATACGGTTTCGTATAATGGTAACGGCGCAGTTTTTCTGAATGGAAATATCAGTAATGGTATTATTGCAGGAAATGATGTCGTTGATAATTACGGCACCAGAAACCTGACAGCCGGGATTGTCATGACTTCGATGGAAATTGACGATTACTACACGGCATACAATGAATTTAAAGATGAGCATTTATACAATCTGTTAGATACGCCGCATGATATTGTGTTATATCAGAATAATGTAAAACATAATAATTCATCAGGTATTTATTCCGATGGGGCATATCAGATTTATATTGTTGAAAATATTATTTATCAGAATGATAAAGAGGGTATGTGTCTGGATTACGGTACATTCGGTGCGTATGTCAGCAACAATATTGTCAAAGAAAACGGCGGACGTCTAAGACAGTCCGATGAAGATTTAGAAGCGGACTTTGTAACGACGTTTGGACGTCTCTCAGACGGTTCGTCACCGGCAAAGCTTCCGGGCATTTCGATTGATAATTCGGCATATAATACGATTGTCAATAACAATGTTACGCAGAATTACGGAAGCGGTGTGAAGATGGTGCGTTCCGCATACCGCAATATTATTATGGAAAATTCTGTATCAGATAATAATAAAGGAAAAAGTGATGATTTCCATTTCTTTGGAATTGAAATTGGACATGAAAGTACGCCGGATGAACCGGTTAAAGGACTGGACTTTACAGCTTCCTATGAAAATATTGTATGCAGAAATATAGTGACGGGAAGCAATTATGCCGGTGTGTTTTTAGCAGTGGAATCTTATTGTAATGACGTATTTGACAATACGATTCTTGGCAGTGAGTGGTATGCAATTGAGTGCCACAGTAATATGTTTAACAGTATGCCAAACAATATTATGGACCAGGAGATCCTCAATTTGTATGCACGCTGATTACATAAAGGGAAAATGTAGATAGTGTTTGACGGGCATGGAAATTGCGATATTTCATGCGGAAAAGAGGTAAGATGAAAAAGACATTCGTAGGCGCAGTGGCTGCACTGTTGTTTATGTTTTGCTTTAGTTTGCATCCGGTAAGCGCGCAGGCGGCAGAACATATGCTCCAGATGGAAAATGATGAATGGGTATGTTATACCGCTGGACAGCGTGATAATTCTTATACCGGGATGGCTGTTAATGAATATGGCTGGTGGTATCTGACAGATGGTGAAATTGACTGGGATTATACCGGAATGGCATGTAATGAATACGGCTGGTGGTATATGAACAATGGTGCATTGGATTTATCTTATACGGGTATTGCTGATGTAAACGGTGAACCGTGGTATGTAGTCAATGGCACAATTGATTTCAGTTACAATGGCATGGTAAATGCAAGCGGCAGCTGGTGGTATCTGAATCAGAATAAAGTAGATACAGATTTTACCGGTCTTGCATTAAATGAATACGGCTGGTGGTATATAAATGCTGGTGAAATTGATTTTTCATATACCGGACTTGGATATAATGAGTATGGCTGGTGGTATGTTGATAACGGTACTGTAGATTTATCGTATACAGGCATGGCACAGTTAGGATATGACTGGTGGTATGTGACAAATGGTGTCTTAGACAGAGATTATACCGGAATGACTGTTTATGATGGAAACTGGTACTATCTGATAAATGGTTTCCTTGACAGAAGCTATGAAGGCCTTGCAGATAACGAGTATGGCTGGTGGTATATTTCGAACGGAACAATTGACTTTACATATAATGGAATGGCAGCAAATGAGTATGGCTGGTGGTATGTAAGCAGCGGCGGAGTCGATGGCACTTTTACGGGTGTTGCTTCAAACAGCTATGGTTCATGGTATTTTGAAAACGGTACAATTAATTATAATTATGACGGTGAATATACCTATGTAGGAATTACATATATTGTTAAAAATGGTCTGGCAACGCCGCTTCAGAAGTCATCCGTCGGAATTGATGTATCAAAGCACAATGGAGAAATTGACTGGGATGCCGTAAAAGCAGATGGGATTAAATTTGCCATTATCCGTGTCGGTTACGGTAATGATGATACAGATCAGGATGATGTATGGGCAGTACGCAATATGCAGGAATGCGAACGCGTAGGTATTCCGTATGGCGTATATCTGTATTCGTATGCAGTCAATGAAGATGAGGCAAACAGCGAAGCAAATCATATTTTAAGAATGTTACAGGGATTTAATCCGGTATTGGGTGTGTATATTGATATCGAAGATACAGAATATTATAACAAATATAATATTGATCCGTACAGCTCAGAGGGCAGGGAACTGATTACCCGTATAGCAGTCACTGTAATGGACAGAGTCAGCCGCGCAGGTTATACTGCCGGTGTGTATGCTAACTGGAATTATTTCCAGAATGTATTGATCCAGAGTGAGATTCAGGCTTATAAGTGGCTCGCATGGTATCAAGAAGATACATCTGAGGTTCCGGAAGGTGACTGGATTATGTGGCAGTATACAAGCACCGGACATGTAAACGGTATAGAAGGTAATGTTGATATGAACTTCTGGTATGGATTTTAAAGATGGAAAAAACAAAACAAAGAATAAGCTGGATTGATGTTACAAAAGGAATTGCCATATATCTGGTGATTCTCGGACATTCGCTGATTGGCCTGAAGGTAAATGATTATATTTTTGCGTTTCATATGCCATTATTTTTCATTGCTTCAGGACTGTTATTCCGCGAAAAGAGTATCAAAAAAACCATTGCAGGCAATATTAAAAAGCTGCTTGTCCCATATTACATTACGAGTATATGTGTAATTCTTGGAAGGGCAGTCAGTGCGTACTTACAGGGCTGGACGGTTCAGAATATCCGGAATTTGTGCTTAAATACGATGATTGGTGCAGTTTTTGGATATGGTGTAGATGGAAGTAAATGGTTCTTTACAGTCTGGATGATCGGTGCAATCTGGTTTTTATGGGCGTTTTTCTGGAGTGACATTATTATACATGTAGTATTTCGTTATACAAAGAACTGGCAGGAATGGCAGAGAGCGTTTTTAATCATAGGAATCTCGGCAGTTTCTTATATTGTAGGACAGTATATCTGGATTCCAACGAATTTAGATGTGGGCGGATTTGCAATTTTATTTGTTTATATCGGCTATCTGCTCCAAAAAATCCGGATATGGGAGCAGGGAAAGCTTCCGTGGATTTGCTGGATTCTTTGTGTAATTGTATGGGTCTATGCTTCCCATACGGGCGGGATTAATATGGTAATCCGTGCCGTGCCAAACTTCGTCGTTTTATTCGGTGCAGTTGCAGGAAGTGTCATGACGATGAAGCTTGCCATACAACTGGATAAAATTCCGGGAATCAGCAGATGCCTTTCCTGGTTTGGAAAGAACAGCATGAAAATCTTATGTGTGCATTTATTTGAAATATTGATTCTTTCGTGGGATTTTATAGAAGTGAAATGCCATGTGCCGGTTACAAGACTGACAACCATTATTTTAAGGACAATATTTATTGTGGTTGTTGTTTTATGTATCAACGGAGTGCAGGGCATATATAAGAAACAAAAGAAACAGAAGTAAAAAAAGGGGCAGCGGCTTTACAATTATTGTAGAGCCGCTGCCTTTTTTAGGTGCGCCCGATAATAAGCGCTGTGTTTGAATGGGAGCTAGTTTAAAGTAATATTGTTTTTTACAGTACTGCTCATAGATGAGAAATCTGCAGCGCCAAATGTATAGGCTGATGAGAACTTATTGTACATAATGACATTTTCACAAGAAGAACCACCGTTATTTGCAGTATCATCATCGGCAATAAATACACCGAAATCGTGTGAACCTGTTACGGTATTATTTAAAACAACATTCCAGTTGCTTCCTAAACCATCAATATAACCGAGGTTTTCGGTTTCAACAGCAAGCGGTTCAATATCAATACCGGAACTCTTTGCACCCATCTGGTTGTATGCATTATCCGTACAGATATTGTTTACGATAATATTACCCAGACCGGTACGAACCAGTTTAATACCACTGCAGCTGTTGTTATAGACGTTATTGCTGTCAACAATATTGTAAATACCATTATCAATAGATACACCCGGGAGTCCGCCTGCAATACCGTTGTTTACAACTTCATTGTGGGCAAAGTAGTTGCCGATACAGCCGCTGTCAAGGCATACGCCTTCAAGGATACTGTCACGCAGTGTATTATAAGTGATATATGTCTTATAAGAACCGATGCAGTATAAAGCTTCACCGCTGCAGCCTGAAATAACATTTCCGGTTACAATGATATCATGAGGACCGGTTGTTTCGTTATCAACACGGATCTGCTGACCGTTCTGCAGACAGCTGATTGCAATACCTGCAAAACCTTTTGCACCTGAAATACGGTTGCTGTCAATCAAAAGGTTTGAATGATTGCCATAAACGGCAATAGCGTCATCGCCGACATTGTTAATGGTGTTGCCGCGGATGATTCCGTTTACGGTTGAACCGTATTCGTCAGAAATCATGATACCGCTCTTAGTAGCATTATTTAATGTATTGTTTTCAAGCAGAATATTGTCAGCACTGAATACATTAATGCTGTTTACATAAGGAATGTCGGTAGATAAATTCTTTACGCCGCAGTTTGTGGATGGAATTACACCATTTTTATACACATATAATACAACACCGACATCAGGGGCTTCAGTATAACCGGCTTTCATAACAAGGCTGTGACCGTTTCCGTCTAAAATTGTATCAGATGGAACCATGATAATACCAAAAGAACCATTGGTGTTCTTATACACCTGAATGTCCTGTGTAAGCTGTACAATCTTTCCGGTGTTGTTTTGTAAGAACTGATTTAAATCGTCTACGTCAGTTCCGGTATACTGTACAGTCTGTGTAGGTAATCCGCTTAATGCACTCTGAATATTTGTATTCAATGAAGTCATATTGGCTTCCGGGTTCATAAGGTCAGAACGGGAAAGTCCTAATGTGTGTAATCTTGAAATAACCTGGATGCCGTTTAAGGAATCCAGCGCATTCAGTGCAGATAAATCGTATTTCACGCTGTAATCCGTTACAGAAGCATTCAGATCAGAAATTGAAATATTTTCTGCGTTGCTGCTTAAGCCTGCATCAGATGTCATATAAGTCTGATGTGCGGCAGACTGGAAAACATATCCGTCAGAAGTCTTTGTTACCAGCCATTTTGCTTCCGCAGCGTCAGAAGATGCCGCAAAATACATAGAACCATTACCGTTTGCTGCACAGAATCCGTTCTGTGTTAATGAATATACGGTATAAACGCCGTTTCCTAAAGAAGAAATACGGTAATTGTTATTACCGAAAGAGTAAATACCGGTTGTTAAAGATTCCTGACCAAAGGATTTTGGTGTCAGAACAAAACGCTGGGCAGAAGTATCATGTCCGATGGCCTGCTGCAGTGAAGTTCCAAAAGCAGCTGCACCGCTTAAAGTTAAGTACTGATAGCTGTTTGCGGAAATAAAACTGTAAGTGCCGTTTGTGTTTTTCTGGATATACCATGTCTGGTCAATATTATCAGTACCCTGCGCCTGCATTACGGCAGTGCCGATAGAAATAGAACCCTTTGTATACACAAAACGCTGTGAATTGGCATTTTTAATTTTATAAAGACCCTTTGAAGAATCAATACAGTTGATATAGAATAACTGTTCAGAACCTTCAGAAGCGTCAGCCAGTGTAATCGGTGTATCGTCTTTTACAGAAGCATCCTTTGCAGAAAGCATCGCAGCTGTGTTATCAGAAGCAGCGATGGTATAAGCACCGTCAGCAAGAATCTGTGTATACGGAGATACAAAGTTAAAGGTCTGTGTTCCTGCATTAGACCATAAAGCGGTTCCTACATTGGAATTATCCTCGCTGGTCATGTAGAAGGTATAATCCGTACGCGCAATAGCAATCGTATATACACCTGCAGAAGTTTCAGTAACCGTCCAGTTCTTTGTTCCGTTTACGGAATCAGAAGTAACCTGTACATTGTCTGTAAAAGCATTGGTTCCCCAGCCGTGGTTGTAAGAATTAATCAGCCACTTGTGTGATGCATCATCTCCGTTGGCATCAATATAAGCAAGGGACATGAAACAGTAGGTTGAGCTGGCTTCATCTTTAACAACAAGGAATTTCTGGCTGTTCGCGCCGGTAATCTTAGACATTACCAGATTGTAGCCGCCTTCTGCAGTAGCGGATTCCTCTACTGTTAGGGCATAGTTTGGATTGCTGTTGCTGCGGATCATATACACGCCGCCGGTGAGTTCTCCTGTAGCAGCATTGCCGACACGGAAAATGTCTTCACGCGGAACGGCAAAACCGCCGGTAACATCATAAGTCATACCGTTAAAAGTGAATTCGCCGTTGAAATTAAAATCAATTACGCCGTTATTGTAGTACCAGTAACCGTATGCGTTACTGCCGATGCCGTGGAAACTTAAATCCAATGCACCGTTGGTGATATACCACCATCCAAAATCATTGGCAGCCATACCGGTGTAGTTCCAGTTTAAGGCACCGTTAGTCATATACCACCATCCAAAATCGTTGGCAGCCATACCGGTGTAATTCCAGTCTAAGGCACCGTTAGTGATGTACCACCATCCAAAATCGTTGGCAGCCATACCGGTGTAATTCCAGTCTAAGGCACCGTTAGTCATATACCACCATCCGAAATCATTGGCAGCCATACCGGTGTAATTCCAGTCTAATACACCGTTGGTGATATACCACCATCCAAAATCGTTGGCAGCCATGCCGGTATAATTCCAGTCAATTGTACCACCGGAAACATACCACCATCCGAATTCGTTGGCAGCCATACCGGTATAATTCCAGTCAATTGTACCGTTGGATACGTACCACCAGCCAAAGTCATTCTGGGCAAGACCGGTGTAGGATGTATCAACGACACCGTCTACATAGTAGTACCAGGTATTGTCCACAGGATTCAGGTACAGCCAGCCGCCGCCGGCAGCCTGTGCAGTATTTGGTTTTGCAAAAAGGCAAAGCGCAAATACAAATGCAGCAATAAAAGCTGCACACATTTTTTGTACTGCTTTCTTCATAGAAATCCTCCTTTAGTAAATAAATTTATATTTTAAAAAACCGTCACCTGGCAGTTTTTAAAATAACAGATTGAAAAAATGTTTTTATGGCAATCCACAATACCAGCGTAGCACAAATACAGATCATACGCATTAAAAACTGCATAAAAACATCTGCATTCAAAAGAAGTCCTTCCCAGTGGATAAATTGTGCTTCAATACAGTGAATGCCTAAAACAGCAAGGCTGTTTCTGCCAAAAAACTTCAAAACCGCCGTCGGTATCGTGTAACGGCTGAGCATCTGACAGCACAGGCATAAAATGACCGTTCCGCATACAGCACCGGCAAGACTCAGTGGAAAAAGCGGGTAGGAACGTATGGATAATTCAATTCCGCCTTTTTGTATCTGCAAAAGCCAGATACAGCCGGTCAGCACAATGCTTAAAGGATAGCGTTTTAAATATTGCCAGACAGAATATTTGTTTAAAAGATATCCGGCATAAATGAACGCAGCTGCGGTCATGGAAACATCAAAACTTTCCGGTAAAAATGCAACATGCGTGCCGATATACCAGCCGGTGATGGTGACGGCAGCCACCAGAATGCATGTAAGTGCTTCTTTTTCGCGTGAAAGCTTTAAAATGGCAATAAAAAGCATCCGGGCAAAGAAAAGGCAGATTACAAACCAGATAACAAATACACTGCCAATGTCCGTAAAAACAGAAGACGAGTAACTCATGCCAAACAGTGCAATCTTTGCCTGCATGCGTAACAGTGAAACGGTTGTATCCATGCTGATTCCGACATAAAGCCATTGGCGCCATACACGGACAAATGCAACCAGTACTTCAATGCCAAAGTAAGGCAGAAGAAGCCCTTTCCATGTGCTTTTAAAAAAGTGCTTCCAGGAACAGTTTTTGGTAAAATAGCCGCTTAACAGCATAAAAGCCGGCATATGGAAAGAAAATATAATCTGGCGGATATTGCTGTCAATTGGCATATGTGCATAAAGCATAAGCAGAATACAGGTGCCTTTTGCCATATCAACCCATTCTACGCGTTTGCTTACCGGAGCTGCACCGGATTCTGTGGTCAGTGTATTTTTCCCGTGTCCGGCAGGATGCAGCCGCCGGAGTAAAAGGTATATCAGCAGTCCGCCGGTTATCAGCAGGATATGGATTACAAAAAACAGTACAGACTGTACATAAGTATTTGTTATCCGGTGTTCATTGAAGCAGATCAGTAAAGAACTCCATGGAAAACAGTTCAGTTCGGTTAAATGCAGACAAAAAATAAGCATAAAGTGCGAACCAATCCGGTTTCCGAGGGCGGTTAACCGTGGACAGTGCTGCTCAATAAGCATTGCTGCATAAAAAAGAAAAATGCAGGCACAAAAAGCAGCCAGCCAGTCCCAGATGCCATAGCCGTAATTGTTATTTACCATGAATAACCTGCCGCCGCCTTTGGCGATGTATACCGCAGAAAGAACAAAACAGACAGCCGGAATAAAAGGTGCTTCTTTTAATCTGGCAAGGATATTCTTTTCGCGGAGCATAAAGCCGCAGAATACGAAAATGGTTCCTGTCATAGCAGTCTGGATACTATAAGGAAGCCAGAAAATCCGGCTGGTAGCAAAACCGGCAAGTGCAGTCAGTACAATGCCGATGACGGCATACCGGGTACGCAGGCACAAATGTGTAATATTAACGGCAAAAAATAATGCCGGAAGAAAACACAGCGAGCCGATCATGCGGATATATGCAGGTGTAAAGTAATCCACACCGGAGCCGTAAAAGGCTGCCCATACCCATAACAGCAGCTCATGAAAAGACTCTGTAAAACCGGATCCTGTAAAAAAAATACGGACTGCCATAATAGCAATAATGACCGCACAGGTAATAAAATACGGAATCATCAAAGTGCGGAAAGTATAAAGCAGTGTCTGCCGGGTGCTTTTAATTTCTAAAAAATATCCACTGATAATAAATAAGACCGGAATATGAAAAGTGAAAATAATCCGGGTTATAATATCAGGACATAAATACCATTGACTGCCTACGATAATACATAAAATTGTAATGCCAGACACAATGTTAAAAAGTGGTTTTGAATCAAGCTTATCCATTGTAAATTTTCCTTTGCAGATATACTAAAATAATATTTATATTGTTATGTACAGTATACCGTAAAAACAAGGAATTCTCAAGAAAATTAACAGGTATTTACAGCGGATATTGAACCGTAAACCGCGTTGTGTTATCATTTGCAGAATACGAAAGCTTTACGGGGAAGGAATTCGTATATTAATAAGAAGGCAGATTTTTGCAAATGCCTAAGCAGGGATTTAAAGAAGAAAGGAAAAGATACAAGTGAAAAAAATATTTCGAAAAAAGAAGGCAGTTGTATGGATTGCCGCAATAGCAGGGATGATAGCAGCATTTGGCTGTTTTACAGAAAAAGCGCAGGCAGCGGGATTTTCCGGCATGACCTTTTATCACCGCTTTTTGATTAACTGCTGGGGTGACTCGATGACAGCGGGACAGGGCGGAAACGGTGTAACTTATCCGCGGGTATTAAAAGAATTGACGGGATTTCCGGTCAATAATTTTGGTGTCAGCGGGGAAAACACTTATGAAATCGTAGACCGTAGTGCAGAATACGGAGATCAGTCCGGTAACATCATGATTATCGAGATGGGGGATAACGGAACATGGGAGAATATGGATGATTTAATTGAGCAGTATCAGAATATGCTTGATGAGGCAGACTGTTCTAATTATATCATCATCAGCTCGACAGATGATCCCAATGATACCGACCAGATATGGGGAGAGAGCGGTTATGAACCGGGTATGCAGGATACATGGTATGAGGCAGCATTAAAAGATGCATTTGGGGAACACGTGGTTACGGCAAGAAAGTATCTGATTGAAAACGGGCTTTCAATTAACGGACTGGATGAAACAGACGAGGACAGGGAACGTGCCGAAAAGGGGCTGATTTCGTTACAGTTAAGAAATTACTGGATTGATAACACTCATCTGAACGGATATGGATACCGTGCGCAGGCTTATGCCGTATATGAAAAAGGCATAGAACTGGGATACTGGTTTGCGAATGGCGGAGATGTTACTTCTGACAGCTGGGTAGTTGTAGAGGATGATGTCATTCAGGCAGATTACACAGGAATGGCATCCAATGAATACGGCTGGTGGTATTTTAACGATGGAACACTTGATGAAAGTTATACGGGAATGGCAGCAAATGAATACGGCTGGTGGTATATGACCAATGGCGCCTTGGATTTAAGTTATACGGGAATGGCGTCCAATGAATACGGCTGGTGGTACATGACCAACGGCGCCTTGGATTTAAGTTATACAGGAATGGCACTAAATGAATACGGCTGGTGGTACATGACCAACGGCGCACTGGATTTAAGTTATACGGGAATGGCATTAAATGAATACGGCTGGTGGTACATGACCAACGGCGCACTGGATTTAAGTTATACAGGAATGGCATTAAATGAATACGGCTGGTGGTACTTTAACAATGGGCTGCTTGACTTAAATTATACAGGAATCGCATCCAATGAGTATGGCAGCTGGTATTACAGAAACGGAATCATTGCTTATGATTATTCGGGAACCGTAGCGGATAATGGAAAGACATATACCGTACAGAACGGATTTGTTATCGCTTAAAAAGCGCAGAATTAGAGTTGTAAAGGCGGCAGTACCATGCACGGTATTTGCCGTCTTTTTGCGGTTAAAACACCGGAAAAGGGGAAATACTGTTGCTGTATGATACAGGAGCTTAGGGAGTATGAGTTTCAGGGGAATGGAGACCAGTATGCAGGATGGCGTGTTTTATCAGATTGTATCGTCCGGTCTGAAAACGGTTTGTGAAGATGAATTCTGGGAACAAAAAGATACAATTGCAGTAATCGATGCGCATAAACTGGAAAACAGCCAGTCATTTGGACAGTTTTGCTGTGGATGCAGCGGAGGGGAATATATCCGCGGGTGTAGGGTGATACAGGATAAAAGCCATACGCTGATAGAATGGCATGTGCCGGAAAAAACAAAAAAGAATGTGTCGTGGCATTTTGCAGTTTTTATAACAGCAGAAAAAATTGTCTGTATACAATATACAGGCTCAGCCGGAAAAGTGCAGGAACTTATAAATACGTTTCTTCATAAAGAAGCCTATACCAAAGAACGTTTTTTGTATGAGCTGTTTGGTGCAATGACCGCAGATGATCTGCAGTATATGGAAAAACTGGAAAGGACGTTATCCGTATTAGAAGAAGAAGTGTTTCGTGCGGGCGGAATGGATTTTAACAGCAGTATGTTACAGGTAAAAAAGAAAATTTTTCAGTTTTACCGTTATTACAGCCAGTTCATTGAAATCGCAGCTGCGCTGGAAGAAAATGAAAATGCTGTTCTGGATGCACAACACACGGCTTATTTTGCAAGAATCAAAGAAAAAGCACAGCGGCTTGCCGCAGAAACACAGGTGCTTAGGGAGTATGCGGTGCAGGTACAGGAGGTTTATCAGTCGGAACTGGGAATCCGCCAGAATCACATTATGAAAATACTGACGACAGTAACAACGGTGTGCCTGCCGCTGTCACTGATTGCCGGCTGGTACGGCATGAATTTTTCTTATATGCCGGAATTATCGTGGCGGTACGGTTATCCGATGGCAGCAGGAATCAGCGCGCTGGTACTGGTTTTGCTGCTGTGGCTATTCCGCCGGAAGGGGTTTTGGTAGGGGAAAAAGATATTGTACATCATCTATCTGAAATAAATTGTATCAAAAAAAATGCAGGGGGGGGGGGTATAAGTATGCCCACCCCTTTGCATTTTGGGAAAATCAGATGAAAACAGCCGCAAAATTGTTGCAGACAAGGCAGTTTATACAATTGACAAGAATAAAGAGTTGGGATAATATAGAAAAGATAGGAAAAATACCTACAGATTAGAAAAATTAGTTGAGGATAAAAGATGAATCAGGGAGAAGAAAAAGTTCAAAACGCCCTTCTGTTTATCACAGATATCATCGGATTAATTGCAAGTTATTATATCGCCGGGTATCTTTGGCTGGCACTGTGGAAAAATGTATCAATACCGGTCTATTTTTCTCAGATGGGGGACAGTCTGGTATCAGTAGTGGTATCCTATATGCTTGCGTTTTTATTCTATTCAAAGAATAATGATTTTTTACAGAGGGGAAAATTTGAAGAACTAAAAGCGGTAGTACATCTGAACGTTATAATGGCATGTATTATTGCCATTTATGAATTATTAAAAAGAACAAACCAGCAGTTTCCGAGAGGGGTCTACGTGCTGGTGGTTGTGTTTAATGTTATATTGGCATTTATTATTAGAAGAATCGTGAGAAAATCCATTTTAAGCCATGCAAAGCTTGGAAAATCCGTAAACCGGGTGGTGGCAATTACGACAAGTGACCGTGTGGATGGATTAAAAGAAATTGAAAAATGGAATACAACAAAGCAGATTTCAGGCATTATTATTGTTGACCGGGATATGCGTGGAACGGAAATAAACGGCATACCGGTTGTAGCAGATGTACATGACATGATTCAATACATAAAAGGCGGGATAGTAGACGAGGTGTATATTGATCTGAACACTGCCCGGATGGAAAAAATCACATCCCTTGTGATGGAACTGGAAGAAATGGGTGTGGTTGTTCATCTGCACTTAAATACGCTTGAAAATTATAAGGACTTTGATATGAGCCTTGGAAAGCTCGGCAATATTCCGGTTGCGACATTTGCCAACCGTTTCTATGATTATAAGGAACTGGCATTTAAACGGGCGATTGATATTGTCGGTTCGCTCGTTGGACTCTGCATTATGGCAGTTGCCATGATTTTTGTTGTCCCGGCAATCAAGCTGGAATCTAAGGGACCGGTATTTTTTAAGCAGAAACGTGTCGGAAAGAACGGACGGTATTTTTATGTATACAAGTTCCGCTCCATGTATATGGACGCAGAAGAACGTAAAAAAGAACTGATGGCACAGAATGAAATGCAGGGACTGATGTTCAAGATGAAAGACGACCCGCGTATTACAAAGGTCGGAAAGTTTATCAGAAAGACCAGTATTGATGAACTGCCGCAGTTTATTAATGTATTAAAGGGCGATATGAGCCTTGTGGGTACACGTCCACCAACGGTGAATGAATTTAAGCAGTATCAGGGACACCACAAGCGCAGACTGTCCATGAAACCGGGCATTACCGGCATGTGGCAGGCGTATGGCAGAAGTACGGTAAAAGATTTTGAACAAATTGTAAAAATGGATTTGGATTACATCGACCACTGGAGCCTCGGACTGGATATGAAGATACTTTGCAGAACGGTTGTGGCAGTGTTTCAGGGGGGATGAGAAACGAGTGCTTATAATCAATAATTTATAGTGGTAGATTGTTAAAAGTAAGGAGAAAATAATGCAGGCAATTATTTTAGCTGCCGGAATGGGCAAAAGATTAAAGGAATTAACAAGTAATGCGACAAAGTGCATGGTTGAAGTAAATGGTGAGATGATGATTCATAAGACTTTGATGCACCTTGAAAAGTTAAATTTAAACAAAATTGTGCTTGTTGTAGGATATGAAGGACAGCAACTGATGGACTATGTTAATTCACTGGGATTAAAGACACCGGTAGAGTATGTTGTCAATGACGTATATGATAAGACCAATAACATTTATTCTTTATATCTGGCAAAGGAATACCTGTTACAGGATGATACATTATTACTGGAATCCGATCTTGTATATGAAGAAGCAGTTATCAGAAAGCTTGTAGACACGCCGTATCCGTCACTGGTGCTGGTAGATAAGTTTGAAAGCTGGATGGACGGAACCTGTATTACGGTTGATGAAGACGACAATATTACGTCATTTGTCAGCAAACGTGAATTTGATTTTACAAAGACAGATGAATATTACAAGACAGTAAATCTTTATAAGTTCAGCAAAAATTTCTCGGAAAAATATTACGTACCGTTTTTGGAAGCATACTGTAATGCAATGGGACTGAACGAATACTATGAACAGGTATTAAAAGTAATCACATTTTTAGGTGATTTGGAAATTAAAGCGGTTAAGTTAAACGGTGAAAAGTGGTATGAAATTGATGATGTGCAGGATTTAGATATTGCAGAATCCCTGCTTGCCGGAAAAGAAGAAAAGCTGGAGAAAATGCAGAAACGTTTTGGCGGTTACTGGAGATATCCGAAGCTGATAGACTTCTGTTATCTGGTAAATCCGTATTTTCCGAATAAAAAGCTGGTTTCTGAAATGCAGACCAATTTTGAACGCCTGCTGGGTGAATATCCGTCAGGAATGGGTGTAAACAGTCTGATTGCCGCAAAGATTTTCGGACTGCATGCAAGTCAGGTGATTGTTGGAAATGGCGCAGCAGAACTGATCAAGTCCCTGATGGAGCGTTTTACAGGCAGACTTGGCATGGCATTTCCTACATTTCAGGAGTATCCGAACAGAAAGGCAGAAAAAGATGTTGTTCCGTATTTTGTAACCAATGACGAATTCCGTTATACTGCTAAAAATCTGATGGATTTCTATGAGGATAAGGATATTGAGGTGCTGGCACTGATTAATCCGGACAATCCATCAGGAAATTATATCAGACGGGAAGATGTTTTAAAGCTGTCTGAGTGGTGTGAAAAGAAAAATATTCGTTTTGTTGTTGATGAATCCTTTGTGGATTTTGTCGATGAAGAAGAAACGACGACATTATTAGATGCAGAAATTTTAAAAGCAAATCCGAATCTGATTGTGGTAAAGAGTATTTCAAAATCTTATGGTGTGCCGGGACTGCGTCTGGGTGTACTTGCAAGCAGCGATGAGGAACTGATTGCAGAGATGAAAAAAGATGTTGCCATCTGGAATATCAATTCTTTTGCAGAATTTTATCTTCAGATTTATGAAAAATATGCAAAGGACTATGCCAAGGCAATTGAAAAATTCAAGCAGACAAGAGCTGCATACATCAAGGATTTACAGGCATTGTCCGGTTTAAGAGTGCTGCCGACACAGGCAAATTACGTACTGTGCGAAGTGACTTCCGGTGTTACAAGCCGTAAACTGGCAGAAGACCTTTTAGAGGAGAATATTCTGATTAAAGATTTATCCACAAAGAAGGGATTTGACGGGAAAAATTATATCCGTCTGGCAGTCCGTGATGAAAAAGACAATGCAATTTTAGTTGAAGCATTAAAGAGATACTTATAAAATAGTTTAGTGGAGTGAATAAGGAGATAGTTCAATGCGTGTTTTGGTTACAGGTGCAAATGGATATTTAGGGCAGGGAGTTGTTAAGCAACTGCTTGATGACGGAGTAGAAGTTGTTGCAACAGATTTCAAGGCGGATTATATTGACGAAAGAGCAGATATCAGATGTGCAAATTTATTTGAAATTGATGAGCCATATGAATATTTTGGAAAACCGGACATTGTACTGCACATGGCATGGAGAGATGGTTTTGTTCATAATTCAATGAATCATATTAATGATTTACCAAAACATGTTGACTTTATTAATAAAATTTCTAAAAGTGGTATTCAACGGATTGTTGTAATGGGAAGTATGCACGAAGTGGGATTTCATGAAGGCAGTGTGAATGAAGAAACCGTGTGCAGACCGTTAAGCTATTATGGAATTAGTAAGGATGCCCTGAGAAATATTGTAAAACTTATTGCAAAAGAAAATCATATAAACTATCAGTGGTTACGAGGATTCTATATTGTAGGAAATTCAGAATGTGGAAGTTCTATTTTTTCTAAAATTACACAGGCGGCGCATGCGGGTAAAAAGGAATTTCCTTTTACATTGGGGCAGAACCAATTTGATTTTATTAATTATGATGATTTCTGTCTTCAGGTTGCAGCAGCAGTGGAACAGGAAGAAATATGCGGAATTATTAATATCTGTAAAGGCTGGCCTGAAAAACTGGCAGACAGGGTTGAACGATATATTCAGGAGAATGGATACGATATTCATTTGAATTATGGGGCATTTCCTGACAGACCATATGATTCAAAAGCAATATGGGGAGATGCGGGAAAGATAACAATGATATTAAATAATAGAAAAAGAAGAACGGAGTATAAATGAGAGTATTAGTAATTTCTCCAAATTTTTTTGATTATCCTCAGGTTATTTGTGAGCAGCTTGGTAAAATGGGAATTGAAGCGGACTGGTTTGATGACAGACCAAGCTCAAATAGTTTTGTGAAAGCAATTATTCGAATCAATAAGAATTTTATTTCTAAATTTATTGAAAAGTATTTTCAAAATGTGATGCAGATAATTGGAGGTAAAAAATATGATAAAGTGCTGATTATATCAGGACAATCATTTTCTTTTAGCGAAGAAATGGTACAACAACTAAAAGAAAAACAGTCACAGGCAGAATTTATACTTTATCAGTGGGATTCGCTTGAGAACTTTCCGTATATTGAAAGAATGCACAAATTTTTTGACCGTTGTTATTCTTTCGATAGAAAAGATGTGCAGAAGGATACCTATATTCAGTTTCTGCCGCTGTTTTATAGCGAGAGGTATGAACGAATAGCTACACAACATAAAAAAGAATATAAATATGATTTAAGCTTTGTGGGAACGGCTCATCCTAAAAAGTATAAATATGTAAAAGAGATGGCTTTAGAATTAAAAGGTGTTTTTCCAAAACAATTTATATATTTCTTTTTCCCATCAAAACTTGTATATATTTATAGGAAAATTAAAAATGTAGAATTTAAAAATGCAAAGTATTCAGAATTCAATTTTAAAGCATTAAATGGTGCTCAGATGGATGAAATTGTTACAAATTCAAAGTGCGTTTTAGATTCTGCACAAGCGAATCAAAATGGATTGACTATTCGTGTAATTGAGATGCTGGGGGCAAAAAAGAAAATAATTACAACAAATGAAGATGTTGTGAATTATGATTTTTACCGACCGGAAAATGTTTATGTATATAATGGCGGATTTGATTCAAATAATGTATTTTTCAAAAGCCCTTATCAGGAAATTGAAGATGAAATATACAAGAAATACTCATTGGAAAGCTGGCTGAAAACGTTACTCAATCTATAAAATGTAAAAAGGAGATTATAAATGAGCAGCAAAAGCGGCAAAATACAGTCAATAGAATTTTTAAGATTTTTAGCATTATTAGGAGTTTTTTTAGTACATTATCTTAACGAATACAGTAATAATAATGTTAAAATTGACATACCAATTGTATCTGGCGGAGTTGGTGTGGCATTTTTTTTTGCTATTAGTGCATATCTGCTGGTTAAGACAACAAAAAAGGAAACGGGACTGCTGCGCTCTATATTAAAAAAAATTGTTGTATTGCTGCCAGCGTATGAATTTCTTATTGTTTTAATATTTTTGGCATGGATAGCTGCGCCATCATTATTTAAAACATTTGACATCAATAGTAAATCACTATTGATGAGTATGTTTTTAATTCCATACAAAACACAAGGAATTCCATTTTGCTGCCCTATTTTACCGGTAGGCTGGACTTTAGAAATTCAGATGGCAGTTTTTATTGTATATTACATATTGTTTTATATATTTAAATCTCAAAAGAAAACAGTTTATGGAATGTCAATCGTAATAGGCGCTGTTATGTGTTGGAATTATATTGGCAGAGGTGACAATATAATAACATTTGCCTATGGACAGTTTTATATGGTGTATTTTGTAATTGGCTTTTTGGTTGCGTTATATGATGATAAAATTAGAAGTCTGATACATGCAAAACGTTTTGATAATAATGAGAAAAAGACAAATTTATTGTTTTTGTGCATATGTGTTGCTGTATTTATTACATTCTCTTGTATCTATAAGGAAAATATTATATGTGCAGCAATAATTGCATTTACTTTTATAGCGGCAGTTACACTGTTTGAAAAAAGAACTTTTCCTAAGAGTATACTCTTTATGGGAAAAATCAGCTATTCCTTTTATTTGATACATTATCTGGTTGTTAAGTTTTATTTAAGAGTAGTATATTTTGGAACCAATAGTTTGTTAATTATTCTAGGACTGTTAGTGTGCTTTATGGTTACGGTTGGTTTATCATGGATATATTGGAATATTTTTCAAAAGAGAATTCCAAGCCGGTTATTAATGTTTATAAGTGGGAGATGAAAATATGGCAGATATAACAGCAATTATATTGACAAAAAACGAAGAGGTAAATATTGGTGATTGTATTAAATCTATTCGCGGAATTGTAAAGAGAATCGTAGTAGTTGATAGTTTCAGTACGGACAGAACAGTTGAGATCGCAAAAGCGGAAGGAGTAGAAGTATATCAGCATAAATTTTATAATTATGCAAAACAGTATATGTATGGTGTCGAAGTTGCCAAAGCAGATACAGTTTGGACTTTACGAATAGATGCAGATGAACGGCTTACGGAAGAATCAGCAAAAGAACTTGAAAAATTATGTGATCAGAATAATCATACAGATGTGTCAGGAATTGTTTTACGTTATAAGAAGAATTTCCTTGGAAAGGATTTATATCATGGCGGAGTGTATCCGTGGAAAAAAATGAACTGTTATAAAACGACAGATGGTGAAATTGAAGACCGTTCAATGGATGAACACATTGTATTATCAAAGGGCAGTGTTATAGAGATGAAAGAAGACAGTCTGCATTTTGATTTTAAAAATTTAGAGTGGTGGATTGGAAAACATAACTGGTATTCTTCAAGAGAAACGGTTGATTATTTTGAAAATATTTCGGTGAAAAAGAAAGCGGGAAATATTCGTACATGGATAAAAATGAATATTTATTATAAGCTGCCAATGGGAATGAGGGCCCACCTGTATTATTTATATAGGTATTACATAAGGCTGGGCTTTTTAGACGGAAAAGAAGGTAAAATATATGCGTTTTTACAGGCATACTGGTATCGTTATTTAATTGATGCTAAGATATATGAGTGTAAGGTAATGAATACAAAATACGACGGAATTGGTGAGTTGAAATAGGAAAGGGAATGTAGAGAAGGCATGAGTTTTAAATCTATAAAAAAAATGTTGGAAATTAGAATATTGAGAGTATTCATGACAGTATTGCACATTTTTCCAATAAAACAGAACAGAATCATATTGAATAGTTATACGGGAACACAATATTCATGTAATCCTAAATATATAACAGAAGCAATTTTGAAAAGATTTCCGGATAAATATGAAATAATATGGACATTTAAAGAACCGGATAAGTTTCAGTTCTTAGAAGAAAAAGGAATCAAAGTGGTGAAATATGCCTCAATAAAGAGATTCTATTATGAGGCGACTGCGAAAGTCAGCATTAATAATATAGGCTCATATTCCTGGCAGCCAATTCGTAAAGGACAGCAGCATGTTAATACATGGCATAGTGCATTGGATTTGAATAATTGTGCTTTAATGGAAAGTGCAAATGACAAAATAATGAAAAAAACGATATTTATGAATGCGAAGGAAACAAGTTTATTTTTATCAGCGAACAGATTCTTTACAGAGTTTTGTATACCAAAAGAATTTGGATATAATGGGAAAATACTTGAGTATGGTCTGCCAAGAAATGATGATTATATAAATGGTAATGCTGAAAAGATAAAAAAAGAAGTACGTAAAAAATTAAATATTGCAGAAGATGCAGTTGTTGTTATGTATGCGCCAACATGGAGATACGGAAAAGCGAAGGATGCTCCGAAAATTGATTTAGAATTATTGAATCGTGCAATGCAAAAAAGATTTGGGCAGAATTATCTTATTCTGTTCAGAGCGCATCATTTTGCAGGTAATATCAGTGTTGAAAAGCTGGAACATGTTAAAAATATGACAGAGTATCCGAGTATTCAGGAATTAATAATGGCAACGAACATTTTAATTACAGATTATTCATCCGTAATGTGGGATGCCGCTTTAATGGGTGAATATGTACTGCTTTTTGCGCCGGATTTAGAAAAATATTCCAAAGAAAGAGGGTTATATATTCCAATAAATGAATGGTGTTTTCCGGTAAGCTTAAATAATAAAGATTTGGCTGCGGAAATTGAAAAAGTCGATTTGGAAAAGGGCATCGAAATATCAAAGAAACATCTTGAAAAGTTTGGAAACTTAGAAACAGGAAGGGCAGCAGAAGAATTTTGTAACTGGCTTGAGGCGATAGAATAAGTGAGGTATGAGTGTGCAAAAAAAAGTCAATATTATAATGAGTACATATAATGGTGAGCATTTTTTAGTAGAGCAGCTGGACAGTTTATGTAATCAGACATATGAAAATATAGATATTTATATAAGAGATGATGGTTCAACAGATAATACTCGAGAAATCTTAAAAAAATATATTGCAGAAAATGAGTCATCAAAGCGTATTATATATGTCGATGATGAAAATGGGCTGAGATATCCGAAATGTTTTATTAAATTATTGCTGGAATCAGAAAAAGCCGATTATTATGCTTTTTGTGACCAGGACGATGTGTGGAATTCTGACAAAATCGAGAAGGGTGTAAAAGAATTAGAAAAATTCGAGAATGAAAACAATAAACCGCTTCTGTATTATACAGCAGTTGATTATTATGATGAAAAACTGAATTTTGTACGGCATTCGAAATTTGCATCTCATTTAATAAAAGATACACAGGACTTAAATCTTCAGGATTTTCTGTTTGGTGGGGAACCGCTGGGAATGACGTACATGTTTAATAATCCTGTTCGGGAAGCATTACGGAAATTATACAATCAGGGTGACACTGAAAAAAAAGATATATTTATCAAGATTTTTGCCGCAGCAACGGGACACGTGATTTATAATAAAGAACCAAGTGCTAAATACCGTAGACATTCTGGGGCAACAACAAATGATTCAAATCCAAGTAATCTTATTTCAAGGTATTTTTCGATGTTCAAAATGTTGTTTTTAGAGAAAAATACTTTCGATGAAATGAAAGATATTATTAACTACATAAATAAAGAGTATAGTGCCTGTATGAATGAACAGGAAAGAAAGCTGATTGCTCTTTTTTCAGGTAAAAGTGGATTAAAAAAAAGAATGCAAAAGGTATTTTGGCACGGAAGATTTCGAATGGTTTTTATGGAAGAAATCGGATATAGGATGTTGTTTTTAATTGGAAGGATATAGAATATTATGTATTATCGGAACAATATAGATGAAACATTATATGCGGAACATATGGATTTGCTAAAAAAAATGAATAAAGAATATATAGAAATCCGCAGAGGACAAGAATATAAAATCGGTATGTACATTATCAAATTAAAACAGGAATTAAAACATTTGAATTTATCGGAAATAAAAAAGAATGTTGAAAAGCATAGAAATATCAAAAGAGCGGGAAAATTAGAAAGTCATATAAAAATGGTTTCTGAACAGGATAAAGCGCGCAGTTCCAATTATTTCAGTACAGAACGGGTGGCAGTTTACACTTGTATTTTTGGAAATTATGACGGTGTGAATGAACCTGTTTGCTGTCCGGATAATTGTGACTACTATATTATTTCGGATACGGTGAAAGCACAGAAAAATTCAAAATGGAAAATCGTAGACATCACAGAATTTGCAGGTGCTTTAGAAGGCTTGAGCAATACAGAAAAAAACCGATATTTTAAAATGCATCCTGACAAGGTGTTTAAAAACTATAAATATTCTATATATATTGATGGAAATGTAAAAGTAATCACAGATTTAACGGAAATGGTAAATAAAATAGGATCTTGTGGAGTGGCGATTCATAAACACGGAAAAAGAGATTGTGTGTATGATGAGGTCAATACTATTTTAGCCATGAAAAAAGATACAAAGGAAAATTTAGAAAAACATATTGAATTTTTAAAAAAGATAGGTTTTCCAAAGCATTATGGATTATTGGAATGTAATATAATTGCGCGGGAACATTTTAATCCGACTTGCCAGAAACTAATGGATATGTGGTGGCAGGATTTTATGACATTGTCTAAGAGAGATCAGATGTCTCTGCCATCGGTACTATTTAGAAATGATATTCCGGTATCGGAAGTCGGAGTGTTAGGAACTGGAGTGGAAAACGATTATGCAATTAGAGTAGAAGGACATAGATAAGGATTTATATGGGAAGAACAAGAAGAGCATTTGTAAATATTATATGGGGCTTTATCGAAAAAATGATTACATTGATTTGCCCATTTATTATCAGAACAATTATGATATATAAATTGGGAAATGAATATCTGGGATTAAATGGTTTATTTACATCTATATTGCAGGTATTGAGTCTGGCTGAATTGGGCTTTGGAGATGCCATTGTATTCAGTATGTATAAGCCAATTATTGAAAATGATAATAAAATGCTGTCGGCACTTTTAAATCTATATAAAAAAGTATATAGAATAATTGGTATGGTTATATTATGTGTCGGTCTTCTGATTCTTCCTTTTATCACAAAATTTGTAAAAGGCGGATATCCTAGTGAGGTAAATATTTATGTACTATACTGTATTTATTTATTTAATACAGTTATAAGCTATTTTTTATTTGCATATAAAGAATCCTTGTTGAAAGCACATCAGAGAAATGATGTAAACAGCAGGATACTATCCGGTTGTAATATTGTTATGTACGTATTACAGATTATAGTTTTACTATTGTTTAGTAACTATTATTTGTATATTGTTATAATGCCGGTTACAACGATTGTTTTAAATTGCGTACGTTCACTCTTTGTTAAAAAGATGTATCCTCAGATTGTATGTGAAGGTCATATCGAAAAAGATGCTGTAATAGGGTTGTCAAAAAGAATAATTGGTCTCACATTAAATAAGCTGGCGCAGGTTTGTAGAAATTCATTTGACAGTATTATTATTTCGTCGTTTTTAGGATTAGTAATATTGGCAAGATATCAGAATTACTATTATATTATCAGTGCCTTGACAGTAATGGTATCGATAATTACAACTGCAGTGGGGGCAGGAATAGGGAACAGCATTGCGGCAGAAACAGTAGAAAAAAATTACAGCGATTATAAAGAATTTTTATTTATTTATAACTGGATTGCATGTTTTTGTACGGTGTGTATGTTGTGCCTGTATCAGCCGTTTATCGAATTGTGGGTAGGTAAAAGCAATGTGCTTCCGTTGTCAACAGTAATTTTATGCTGCATATATTTCTATACAATGAAATTGGGAGATATTGCGGCAGTATACAGACAGGCGGCCGGAATCTGGTGGGAAGATAAATTCCGCCCCATTGTAGAATCGGTGGTAAATCTGGCAGTTAATATTGTACTTGTAAAATATATAGGTGTTGATGGAGTATTAGTGTCAACGATTATTTCAATTGTGTGTATTAATATTCCGTGGGCAACGTATGTATTATTTAAGGTATATTTTAAAATGTCGATAAAAGAGGTGTTTTTTAAATATATAAGATATTTTATTGAAACAACAGTATTGTGTGCAGTTGTGTATGGAATTTGCAGCCGGATAAATGGAAATCTTCTAGTTGTGCTTGTTGTGAGGACAATTATTTGTATAGGCCTGGTCAATGCGGGGCTATATATTATTAGTTATACAAAACCGGAATTTGTATCTGCAAAGAATAGAGTTTTTAGAAGAAAAAAGCGTATGTAGAATGGTATATGGGTGATAAAAATGAATTATAAATTGAAAATAGAAAGAAAAGACAGCGTAGAGTGGATGTTTATAATTAGTTCAATTATGGCGGTTATTGCACCTAGTACAATATGGGGATATACAGGTATTATGCTATTTTTGTCATTAATAGCATTAAAAGTAATGATTAATAGAAAATATGCATATTCTGTATATTTTTTATTTGAAGCAGCATTTATTGTTTATGCAGTTTTTCAATATCTTTATATAGGAGTATTGTCATCACAGTACCATTTTGTGTATATAAAAACCATGACGATTACACTGGTATTTAATATAGGGCTATTTTTATTTATACAATTATATGGATATGTCAAGGCAATTTTAGATTACTGTGTAGGTATTTCCATAGGTTTTTTAGTTTTAATTGTTCTATGTACAAAATCGATTTTTCGAGGTGGTCTGGCAGCAGTAGAATATCAGCATTTCTATATTTTTAAGATAGGTGGTGTTACATCCGTATATTTAGGCTGGATTGCTGCAATTGGATTTATACTGGTGTATTTTTTATATTTAGAAGAAAAGAATACGTTTCGGTTTATTTTAAGTCTTTTCTTAGCAATAACAGTTATACTGACCGGCAGAAGAAAGATTTTATTGTTTTTGGCAGTTGCTGTAATAGGTGGAAAGTATTTTAGAGATGCGCAAATGAGTGCGGCAAAAAAAATCAGATGGATATTTGTAACAATATTAACGGTGTTAATTGGGTATTATTGTTTAACGAAAATTCCGGTGCTGTACAATTTTATAGGTAAAAGATTAATTGATGCAGTACAATATATTTTTGATGATTCAATAACAATAACGGACTCATCATTAAGGACAAGAGCAACGCTGTTGACACGTGCAGAAAAATTATGGAGAAAGAATAAGGTATGGGGACAGGGGTTTGGTAGTTTTATATTACTAAATAAAGATATTGGATATTATTCACATAATAATTATTGGGAGTTATTAGTAGGTAATGGTATTGTAGGGCTTGTCCTGTATTATATTAAATATATATATTTGTTATTTGTATGCTTTAAGAAGAATAGAAAACATACGAATTGGCGCTATAAGTATCTGTTTGTGATGGTAGCTGTTTTTATGGTGCTGGAGTATTGGCAGATAACATTTATGTATCGACATTTAACGGTATTTCTAATAGTTGTATTAGGTATTCTGATGCAAAAAGAGAATAGTAAAAAATAAAGCGTGGATGAAATTTTATGAAAAGAAATAGACAGATAGATGGGTTGAGATGTATAGCATTAGTAATGATTATAGCATTCCATTATTTTTATAGATATAATCAAATATATAATGCAGGCAATGGAGAAATTCAGATATTTAAATATTTTGGAGTATTTGGTGTCAATATTTTCCTGTTGATTTCTGCATGTTTTATGTATATTCCACTGAAGACGAATGTGGATGTTGATTTAAAAAATTATTATAAAAAGAAATTATTAAGATTGTGGCCGGTATATTTGTGCAGTATTGTAATGATATGTATAGTACTGTATATTATTCCGCTGCCGGGTCGAATGGTAAGTGGAAAAGATTTTATATATAATGTTTTTATGATTAATGGATATATTGGGACACCGTATGTTGATGGTGCACATTGGTATCTTACAACATTAGTTACATTTTATTTTATACAGGGTATTTTATTAAAAGCGAGAAAATTAGAGAATATTTATTGTCTGGCGATATGGCTTCTGCTGGATATTTTATGTAATATTTTAAATGTTCCTGTTTTTAAAGTGGTAATGGGAAATACATATGCAGGTGCAGTGATTATAGGAATATTAGCAGGCAAGGCTGTCTATAAGCGGTCAAAATTATCAAAAGCAGAATGGATTATTTGTTGTATAGCGGTTGCTGAAAGATTGCATTTTGGCGGGATTGTAAGTTGCATAACTTTGTTGGTAGCAGCAGGGCTTGTTTGGTGTTGTATAGCTGGAAAAATTCCATTTCTAGAAAAGAAAGCTTTTATTTTAGGCGCTGAGATATCCTATTGCTTGTATTTAATTCATCAAAATATTTCATATTCGATAATGTATAACCTTGAAAAATATCATGGCAGTAGTATTATTAATGTAATGGTTGCTTTTGGAGTGGTGCTCCTTATGGCGGTTTTATTACATAAGTTTATTGAAAAACCAGTGCAAGCGAAATTAAAAAATATTAAATATATAGTCAGTGTGAGATAATATCGATAATTAGATATAAAATGTATAACTCAAGGAGAAAGTAGAAATGGACCAGTATAAAAAAAGAGATGCTAATATCGAATTAATTAGAGATATTGGAATGTTATCGGTAATAATGTTACATTGTTTATGTATATTTCCCAATCAATATCCAATAAAAGGAGTTTTAAAAGCGTTTTTATTGAACGGGGTACCATTGTTTTGGATTATAATGGGGTATTTTTTATTTATAAATTGTAATTTTAAGAATAAAATGATAAAAACCATAAAAAATATTCTAATTCCAGCAATAATTACAATGTTAATTGCACAAATATTTAATGAGTGGATTAATTCTACGCAGAATTTTTTTCAATGTTTGCTTAATTTAAATATTGATTGGAATAATTTGCTTTCAAATATCTTTTCATGGAATGCAGGAATGTATCATTGCAGTCATTTGTGGTATATTTTTAGTTATGTAAAAATTGTAATGTGTTTTCCCGTCTTAAAATTACTATGTGAAGATGAGAATGAAAAAAATGAGGCTAGAAAATATTTTATTATATTAACTATTATTGCTATGTTGGCAAGTGATTTGCAACATATATTTAGTGTTAAATTCAATTTTCAACCGATAGTAATATTTACACCTTTTACAAGTAATGTTTTATATGTTTTATTGGGATATGAGCTTAGTAAAAAAGATACTATAAAAATCATACATGGAAGAGGAAAATTGTTGCTTATTTATATGTTTTGTAATTTAGCAAATGGCTTATTAGCAATGATTGATTTGAAAATTAACGGAAATAGTGATTATTTTTATCATACAAATTCAGTTTTAATTATTATTTCATCAGTTGTATTATTTAGTATTTTTAAACAATTAGATATAGAAAAAATGTGGGGGAAAAATATAATATATTTCTTTGGTAAAAGATCTTTCTATATTTATTTAATTCATATGTTAGTTTTGGATAAAGTAGTTTCCACGCCATTGTTTTATCAGTTGACATTGAATACTCCAGTGATAGTGCAATATATTATTTTGAGTGTAATTGTTTTATCTATATCAACGGTTTTGGCAAGTTGTATTTTATTTATTAAGAAAATTATGAATAGAACATAAAAGTATATTTTTAAAAAGTAAAGCGATGAGAAAGGGTGGGGTTGCATGGAGATATTTACACCATATCGGGTCTGCCCGTTGGGAGCACATGTAGATCATCAGCATGGTGTTGTTACGGGTTTTGCCTTGGATAAAGGCGTGAAATTTGAATTTGAAAAAACACAAGATGGTTCTTGTTTTGTAAAAAGTAAAAATTTTCCTGGAACAGTTATGTTTAATATTGATGATATTCCGGATCGCACATATACGTGGGGAGATTTTATTCAGGGAGCAGTTGTTGCCTTATTGCGAAAATATGAGTTGCATTATGGTGTAAAAGGAGTAGTGGAGGGACAGCTTCCATCAGGAGGATTATCATCGTCCGCAGCGGTTATTCTTACATACCTTCTTGCAATTTGTAAAGTGAATGATATTACATTAACAAAACCAGAGCTTATTAATATGGCTATTTGGGAAGAACGGAATTATATTGGTGTTAATGTTGGAAAATTAGACCAGAGTTGTGAAGTTTATTGCAAAAAGGATGCGATACTGTTTTTAGATACACAGGATGATTCTAGTGAAATTATTCCGATAAATCCTAAAATGCCGGACTTTGAAATTATGATATTGTTTTCGGGACTAGAACGAAAATTGGCAGGAACAGCATATAATACACGTGTAGACGAATGCAAGGCTGCATCATATGCTTTAAAAGCATATAGTGGAATGGACTATGGAAAATACGATATAAGTGTTTTGCGTGATGTGCCGTATGGTATTTTTTTAGATTATAAAGCGCTATTGCCTGATACATGGAGAAAAAGAGCCGAACATTATTATGAAGAAAATAGAAGAGTAAAAGAGGGAATTAAAGCATGGAAAAATGGCAATATCGAAAAGTTTGGACAGTTGATTTTTGAGTCTGGAAGAAGTTCTATATATAAATATGAAACTGGTTCAGAAGAATTAAAAGTATTGCAGGAAATTATGCAGTCAACTGATGGTATATATGGAGGAAGATTTTCAGGAGCGGGGTTTAATGGCAGCAGTATGGCAATTATTGACCCGGGTAAAAAAGAAGAAATTGAAAATTTTGTAAGGACAAAATATTTGACAAAATTTCCGGATTTAGAGGATAAATTCTCAATACATTTTTGTAAAACAGCAAATGGAGTTACTATAGATTAAAGGAGTATTAAGTATATGAAGTGTATTATTTTGGCTGGCGGATATGCAACGAGATTATACCCATTAACAGAAAACTTTCCAAAGCCATTATTACCGGTAAAGCAAACAACAATTCTTGACAGATTAGTTGATGATGTATCAGAAATAGAAAATATAGATGAGATAGTTGTCGTATCTAATCATAAATTTATTAACATTTTTCAAAAATGGAAAAATCAAAAGGTATGTGATACTTTGATAACACTCTTAGATGATGGTTCAACGGAGAATGACAATCGTTTGGGTGCAGTTAAGGATATTGCATTTGCAATTCGAAAAAGAGATATCAGAGATGACATTTTAGTTTTAGCTGGTGATAATTTATTGGATTTTTCACTGAAGGAATTTGTCAGATATTTTGAAAAAAAACACAAAACCTGCGTGATGATTCATCGTGAAACTTCGTTCGAAAAACTAAGAAAAACAGGTGTTGCACAAATAGATGATGACTTTAAAATTATTGATATGCAGGAAAAGCCGGAAGAACCAAAAAGTGAATGGGCTGTTCCTCCATTTTATATATATCCGACAGAAACGTTAGACACAATATTGAACTGCGTTGACAATAAAAAGTGTAATTTAGATGCACCTGGAGATTTCATTGCATGGTTTTGTGAAAAAAAAGAAGTATACGCATGGGAAATGCAGGGAACCAGATATGATGTTGGAACATTAGAGAGTTATAATAGAGTCAGGTAATAGAAATTTAAGAATATAAAGAAAAGCAGGAATGAATATGCATAAGAATTTAGTGATTAAAAACATTATTTTTATCGTTGGAATATTGTTGGCATTTGGCATGTTTTCACAATTTGTCATTCCAAATCATATTGAACGGACCGAAGAACAAAGGGAACAGTCAGATATAGAAATGATAGAAACGATGCAAAGAGCAGTAAACACAGCGTTAGAATCAGAAGATGTCAGAGATGCAACAGGAAGTTTGATTAATAGTTATGGAAAATGTGAAATATGGCTGGGGAAAACAACAAGTATAAGATTTGAACTTTTAAAAAAGACACTTCCAGAACTATATGATGCCACATATAAGCAGCTTGAGCAATATACGAAATGCGTATCATTAGCCGCACTTTCATCAGAGTATGGATTGAGAATGGTAATCGATGATGATTACAATGTATTGATAAGTATAGAGAGCAGTTATGGACAGGTAACACAGTGTAAATATATAAAAGATCAATTTAAAAGAGTATAAACAAAGTAAATATTGGAGAACATGAGATGAAAGTAAATGAATTGGTGGCAAATCAAATTCGTAAATATATGAGTTATATTTACTTAATTTTATTTGCCGGAATAACAATACGGTATTATCTGTATTCAACGGTATTGGAGTATAAGTATCCCTATGCGTTGTATTTAGGATTAAGATATGCGTTGATGGCATATGTACTGGTAAGTATTGCGCTTGTGGTATGGCAGAAGCAGTATAGTACCGTATTAGAACCTGTTTTTATGGTGCTGATACTTGTGAGTGCCGGTATTGTAACGTATGTGGTTAAAGATAATGCAGTGTTTGATTTTGCGCTGCTTTTAGTAGGAGCAAAAAATGTTCCTTGGAAAAGGATTGCCTATGTTTATCTGTGCGCAGCGGTCGTGATTCAGGGGATTGCTTACTATGCGGCAACAACAGGTATTATTGCGGATATTACCTTGCAGGCAGATGAGGGAATCCGTCATTCATTGGGAATTAATTATCCAACGGATATGGCAGCCCATATGCTTTTTATCATGCTGGTATATGCAGCGATGCGCGAAAAGAAGCTGACCTTCGTTGAGATTACCTTGATGGGTGTTGTAAGTTACTGGGTGTATACAAAGACATTTGCAAGAAATGACTTTATCTGTGCCATGGTCATGTGTGTGCTGTTAGTGATTGTAAAAGTGCTGTGGCTGTGTAATATCCAGCTGTCAAAGTATAAGGGATTAAAGATTGGCGGCATTTTGATGCTGCTGTTTGTAGTGGGCTGTATCACGGCAGTTACATTTTATGACCCTGCAAATGCGATGTATCAGAAGATGGATACCGTATTTTCACAGAGATTTTCACTGGGGTATCAGGGACTGGCACAGTATGGCATTACAGCATTTGGCTCATTTGTAGAAGAAAATCAGGCAACGCTTGGCTACTATTTCTTTTTGGATAACTCCTTTATCCGTATTGCAATTAAGTACGGCTGGGTATTTTTATCTGTGATTACATACATTTATTATCTGTGCTTTAATAAAGCAGTGGATTGTAAAAAAGACGACATGATTGTGGCGTTGATAGTGATGCTGTTGTTCGGTATTTCAGAACATCATCTGATTGATATTGCATTTTGTCCGCTTTGGTTTATGCTTTTTAGCAGTATGAAAAAGGAAAGAAGAACCGGAAGGGGGCAGAATTGATGAAGAGGTATTGGATAAAGCTTGCAGGCTGCGCGGCAACGGCGGTGGTCATTCTTCTGGTTGTATTGGGCATGGTGGATTTGCATACGGACGGTCTTCTTGTACGGGATGGCTGTTATGTCATTCGTCCGGATGAAATGAAGACCTACAGGATGGATGTGTATGGGAATTCCGGGATTGTAGGAACATGGGTGAATCTTGTTCGCGATGTTGATGGAGCAAGTCAGATTTTTGCGATTCATTATACCGGAGAAGATCAATATATGATTGAATATGGAGATCAGGGATACTGTATTGCAGTTGCATCAGATAAAGAAACGGTTGTTATGCAGGATTATGATGCGGAAAATGAATATAATAAGTGGTATATTTCAAGAATCGGTACGACGCAAAATTATTTATTTACAAATGTGGCAACCGGCAATACTCTTTGCTATGAATATTCATCAGATTTTTCAGCATATAGACTTTATGTAAAAACATACGACGAAACATCCGGAAATTTTGCATTCTTTTTAGGTCAGTAGAAATAAAGTAAGCGCTACATAATCCACCGTAGTGGCAATTGACTGTTTCTGCCGTAAGATTAGGATAGTTGGAGTAAATTACTCTAAGTTCTAATCTTGAACGACAAAAGTTGTAGCATTTCACTGCTATTTATATCAAACTTTTGAATCATTTTACTCCAAATATTTTTTGGAGGATTTATCAATGACAAAAGCTCAAAAAGATAAATACTGGATGGACTGCATCCAGCAATGTCGCGTTAGTGGCTTATCAGACCATGCATGGTGCCATCAGAATGGCATATCTACCAGCTCTTTTTATTACAACATCAAAAGGCTGCGCATGAAAGCATCTGATGTACCTGTACCCGTTTCAAAAGTTGCAGTGAAACAGGAAGTTGTACCAATTCACTACAATGAACTGCCTGAAACAAAAGCAGTTAATCCGTAAGCGCTACATAAAATAGCGCTTACGAACTTTGTGTCGAAAATAGGAATAATGCAGTAAATTAAAAGATTGTTCACAAATATAGTGTAAGTAGTTAAAATATTGAGATAAAATGAAATGAGATGTACTTTATGGATTTACAAAACATTATAAATGAAAATGATAAAGAGATAAATTCTGAAAATGAGAAATTAAAGAAAATATTAGGAAAATGTTTGAAATATGGAGGATTGATAATTGCAGCAGGTACATTGTGTGTTTCTTTGCTGGCAATCTTTTTCAAAGTGATGTGGTATTATTACCAATTGGGATGTTTTTCTGCATATAAAATAGATAAATCATATATTGATGTTTCAGAGAATTCAGTTATATATATATTCAGAATTCTTGGTATGGCATTATTGTTAGCCTTTTCAAATTGGGTATTTTACATGCTTTGTAGAAAAAAGAATGTTGTAAAAATACAAACAGTAATAAATGGAATTGTTTTATTATGTATTGAAGGTCTAATACTAATTGGAATTGTTTTTTTAATTACAGACACAAATATATTTATTGCAGTTTATCAAGTGTATAAGCGTAGATATTGGTGGAAATGTTTGGAATATATTGGCTATATATTTATAATGCTGTTTGTATTTAATATGTTCGGATTATATATGGGGGTTATAAATAGTATATTGGAAAAAAAGCAACATTTAAAGAAGAGAAAAAGTATAATAAAAGAAATAATAAATGTGGTGGGGATAGTATGTACATTAGCTGTAAGTTTACCTTTTGCATTTTATACATATGGGTTGAATATAATGCGTGATAATGTTGAGTTTAAAATAATAATTGAAAATCAAGTAAGTGATGAAGAAAACTATATAAGGAATGTTTTAAACGGAAATAACCAATATATATTTCAATCTACAGTAACTAAAGATAAATATAATGTATTTGCAGTTGTTTATGAAGATTCTAATGAATATGTAGTGGCAACTATTAAAAATAGTGGAAAAATCGATTTCGATTTACAAAAAACTATATCCAAAAGTAATGTGCAGACATATTATATAGATGATTATATGAAAATAAAAGAAAAATTCAAGTTTGTATAACTAAAATCTCAACTTTCCTTATTTTATGCGACTTGGCGGTATGCCTTGCCACTCTATATGTATCCTTTTCCCTTGTTTTTGCCCTTATGAGGTATCTACAAGGGAAAGTTTTTCTTATTCGATTTTATTCTCCAACCACCTTATCAAGTAGTCGGGCTGAGTTTCGCTTACCTTCTCGGTTAGCGTGTGCATAGACATTCATAGTGGTACTTACATCCGAGTGTCCAAGTAATTCCTGTACATCCTTTGGTGCTGCTCCATTTGAGAGCAGGTTTGTGGTATAAGTGTGTCGCAGGGTGTGGAAGTGGAAATTATCATCAAGCTCCGACAATCGTTTCCTTGCTGTCCTTAAAGCTGTCTCAACCGTTGCAGGGGCTTCGTATGCTCCGTCCGGTCTGATACATACAAGGTTAATCTCGTTGTAATCAAGCGGAATGTCCTCTGTGCCATCCAAATGATAAAGCTCATAGTAGATACGATTCTTTTCCTTAACTTCCCTGTAGTAGTTCCTCTGATAGAGTTCTCCGTAACTGAATACCTGCTTTCTCTGTTCCTTTTTCGCTTTCTTTAAGATGTCAGCGAGCGTATCACAGAAATCCACGATACGGACTTTCTTTCGCTTTGTCGGACCAATCTCGGTCTTGTGCCTTGCTCCGTTGTAACGGACACTTCTTCGTACTGTCAGATACTGTTCCTCAAAGTTAATGTCACTCCAAGACAGTCCGCATACCTCTCCAAGTCTAAGACCTGTGTAGTACGCTATCTGTACCGGCAGGACAGCAGGCTTGTTTCTTTCTTCCAGATACTCCATAAGCGTTTGATACTGCTCTGGTGTAATCGGGTTGATAACCTCTGCATCCTCATCATTATCAGAAAACAAATCCACATCTTCCTCGGCTTTCCTACGCATTACCACATACTGCATTGGATTGAATGTGATGTACTGCTTTGGAAAGACTGCAAATCGGAAGGACTGTTGCAGGACTGCGTGGAAAGAACGGATATAGTCGATGGTGTAACCCTTTGACTTAAAATTTCCTTCCTCACCGCCAAATGCAAGTAAATCCATAAACTTCTGCAAATGCTCCGAAGTGACTGTCTTTAGTTTTCTGTTTCCGATTGGGTGTTGTTTAATCCTGTTTACTGCCTGTAAATAGTTACCGACTGTACCGTTGCTAAGTGAACCCGTTTTCAAATCTTCCTCTGCCCATACATCTAGCATCTGTCCGAGTGTGAGGTTGTCCGCTTTGGCTAGAAATTTCTTTGCGTCATAATCCTCCATAGCCTTGCGTAACATTTTCTCTGTCTCTGATTTGCTCTCCGTACCTGCAAATTCTTTCTGAACCAAGTTACCACTTGCATCCTCCACATAAAAGCGGTAGTACCATTTCTTGCCTTTCTTCCTTACAGAACCTTTTGCCATAATCGTTTCTCCTTTCGATATCGGCAATCGGAACTGGTGAAATGCTTCTTGCGTGTAAGTATATCATAGCTCCGTCTGCCTATCTATACCGAATCGGGATCTTTTTCTGATAAAAGATTGGCTAGTCGATTTTTCGCTGTCTCAGGATTCTTAGAATACAGTCTTACAATATCGCCCATATCGTTCAATGCGTTGACGGTGTGGGTGATTTCTCTAAGGAACATAATCTCATTGTATTCCTTATTGGATTCAAACCCCATTGTCTGGGCGAGCATTTTGTTATCTGTATTTCCTTTGAAATTCTTACAAGCGAACTGGAACGAATCCACGAACAGCTCGTATTCCCGTAACATCAGTAGTAGCAGGTCTTTGGAAAAATCACTTTCGGACTGTTCCATATCATAAGGGAGCTTATTCAGAATGGAAGTCATCACATCACGAATCTGTAATTCTCTTTTATCCGTAATGTCTGTTTCGTATTCGTCCGTCTCACCTTTCAGCCATTCCACAGATACATGAAGTGCATCTGCCAGACCTTCTAAGGTCATTTTCTTGGTGTTATCAATCGTTCCTGCTTCGTATCTCTGAATGGTTGAGGCTGTCACGCCCATTTTTTCAGCGACATAAGGCTGGTTCAATCCTAACTCCTGTCTACGGCTTTTTGCTCTGCTACCGATTGTCTTTCGCAATTCTTTATCTTTTAACATACTTGCGAACCTCCTTTTTCGGTATGTCATTACTATACCACATAACACGATATATTGCAATACGCAATTCTATAAAAGATGATAGAATTTCGTAAGGCTTGACATAGCGTTATAAAAGATATATACTTTAATCAGAATTGCGTAACGCAAGTTTTAAAAAAGGCTAATCCTTTCTTCAAAAAGGAACATCCTCTGATATACAAGACTTGTAATCCTACGCAGGAATGAGGTGATCGAATGACAGAATTAAAGTTTGCTCTCTCCATTGAAGAAGCTGCCGACTATACAGGTATCGGAAGAAACACTCTTAGAAATCTTGTGGAATGGGAAAAGCTGCCTATCCTTAGAGTGGGAAGAAAAATCTTAATCCGCAGGGAACGATTAGACGAGTTTCTGATTCTCAATGAGGGGAAGGATTTACGAGACAGACACGCAGTAAAAGCGGTCAAGGGAACAATGAAAAATGAATAAGGGACAGTCCTAAGACCATCCCTCTGGTATGTATCTGACTAAAAGCCATGATATACCTACACGCAAATAGATTATATCACGGACAAGTCCTCAGATACAACCAGAACTTTTGGAAAATGAGGACAAGATGGATGTGAATGGGTGCAATCGTCCACCCAGTTATAGCTTGTTGGTAGGACAAGTCCACCCAAGATGCAAAAGGTGTTATGAATAGTCCACCCAAGCCAGAAAATGAAGTGGGTGCAACCATCCACCCAAGTGAAGCCGACTGGTAGGACAAGTCCACCCAACTTACAAAAAGTGCTGTGAGAAGTCATACCAAGTGTAGCTATGAAAAAAGCTGTCCGACCTATGACAAAAAGTGTACGCTACTATGATTTTGAGTGTCCAATCTATGGGGTACATTTTCAAAGAGTTAATAGTAAAAAGCTCTATTAAAATCAAAATGTAATAAAACAATGCACTATTAAAAATGAAATTTAATAGGAACTTTTACTACCACTTCCTTGCCAGACACAGTTTAAAAGTAAGCGAAGTAACACAATGCTATTGTCAGGGCAAAAATGCTAACGAATCGTGCTATTGTTTTTTCGATTTTAATAGCAGACTTCTACTGTTTCTACGGTTTTTGCTAAAAAGTCTGAATAATAGAACAATGCTATTGTTAAGGCAAAAGTGCTAACGGATTCGTCTATTGTTTCGCTGATTTTCATAGCAATCTTCTAGCATTTCTGTTAAGAAAAGGGAGTGCCGGATACGGCACATAAAAAGTGTGCCATTAAAGGCACAAAATTAGGTGCTGAGGGAACAGTTACAGCTAAAAGTGAACTTCATAAGCAAGCCCTCGGCGTTTGAGAGCGAAATACACCCATCGCACAAAACTTCGTTTTGTACTCTGTGTATTTCGCTCTGCGAGGCTTAGCCGCCACAAGGCGGATGTGTTCGCAAGACGAGTGCCTATGCACTCGCTCACAGGGAAAGTTTACTACTCACATCTCATCTATCTTATCTGTCCTCTTTTCCAAAATCAAAACTGGGAAAGGAGGAAATCGCTATGCCAAGAAATTCATTTGTGCAGATGTCAAAGCTCCATAATGTTCGTGGAAGAATCTATTATATCTCCAGTGACAAAAAACAGGAAAATCTCTATGCGGTATATGAAACCACAGACCGAAAATTTTGGACAGAACTTGCCAAGTGCAATCAGGCAGAATTTAAGAAAAGCGGTACAGAGGGAAAATGTATCGAAGCAAGAGAATTTATCATTGCCCTGCCGGAATCCTTTGTGGATTATCCGCCAGACGGACTATTAAAATATATGACGGATAAATTCAAAAGTCGGTATGGTGTTGATTGTATTGCAGCACTCCATCATAACAAACGAAAGACGAATTATCATATCCATCTTATCTTTGCAGAACGAAATTATCTTGACGAACCGATAGAAAAGATTGCCACCAGAAATATGTTCTATGATGAGAAAGGTAATCATGTTCGTACCAAGAAAGAAATCCTAGACGAGAATGGAACTATCCGTAAAAGGTGTAAGGTGATCAAGAAAGGTGAGGTCTACGAAAGACAGATGTTTACCATCAAGGACGCTCGCTTTAAGCAGGAACATTTCTTAGATGAGGTCAAGGTATTTTATACCGATGTCATCAACGGACTTGTCAAAGATGAGAAAGAAAAGCTGTCTGCATTCAAGCGTGGGGATGTCTATCTTGCCACTAAGAAAATCGGTAAGAACAATCCAAAGGCAGATAAGATTACACTCAATAATAAGGTCATACAGGACTGGAATCGTACTGTGGATCACGCTTTGGTATCGGGGATGGAGCGAAAGGAAATCTTAAAGGTAAAGCAGGAACAGATTTCAACTCCGATTAAGGAATCCATTCACAAGTATGGCAATCATCCGGAGCTTTTGTTTATGATTATCTTTCGGGCAATCGAGCTGTTAAAAGAACTCATAAAGTTGCTGATACAGAAACAGGAACAACAGAAAGCCAGAATCTCCGACCTTATGGAGCGAAGAAATGAAAAACAAGAGAAACAACCAGCTCCATCCGTTACACAGACAGACAATCAGACAATTCCTGCTGTGACCCAACCATTCAAAGCACCTGCTACTACTACCGCAGAAAAGACCGTTATTCCGCCAAGACCAAGAATGTCTGAGCTGGCACACGATTATGAGATGCGACTTGAAGAGATTATGGAGAAACTTAAACGACAAAACAGAGCCATTCATACGCAGGAAGTGAAAAAAGACCTTATTGACGAGGATTTGAAGAACTGTACAGGATTATTCCAAGGAAAGAAACGAAAGGAATTGCAGGCACAGTCTAACAAATACGCAGAAACGATTAAGATTATGAAGCAGGGATTATCCCATATCGTGCAGGATTACAAATATCCAACGGTAGATGCGTTCCTGCAAGTCTATAAACAAGGCAAGTCCGAGTATGAATCCTATGTCAAAGCAAACAAGGAATGGAACTCCAAGTATGGAGAAAACTCAATCCATCGAAAGCTGGCAGAAAAACAGGCAGAAGTTCAGAAACGGGAACAGGACAGAGATTTTAACTATCGTTCGCCATCAGACAGAGGAGCTAGATAATCTAATTAAATTCAAAAAAGATAAAGACCATCAAATTCTTTATCTTTTTTGAATATTTATGAAAAGTCATCCTGCTATTTAAAGTGTCTCATTAGATTTTTAATTGTTTCGACTATCATAAGAATGATTACGCAGAAAAAGGAATAAAACAATGTGGTATTCATCTTCGTGTTTCCAATTTTATAAAACAGCAGAAATCCAATGCTAACAATTATCACAGAAATAAGTTTATGTATCCATTTTTGTTTGGTGGTTAAACATATTTTATGGTTACTTATAGGTGCAAATAATATACACATAAGGACAAGTATCAAATATCCTAGTACAGTTGGCTTTAAATAGATTATAGCCCACTTATCAAGACAACCGAGAAAAAAGCTGCCTAAGATACATGTTAACTGCGTTGGAGCATGGGCACCTCCGGTATAATGTCGTAACAATGAAAAGGTAATTACCCAAATTAGGGTATAGCCGAGTGTATGTGATAAAACTCCCCATACGAACAATAACACTATGGTTATAAAAGTATTCAAAAAACATTCTAAGCCATATATGTATATTTCTAATTGATCCGCAGAAACATCCTCCCCGGATAGTTCTGCTAACTTATTAGCAATAGATGTAGCCCACTTCGTAATCATTCAAAATCCCCGCTTGTATCAAATCTTGTTGTATATTTGGCAAAAGCACTTATCACGTCTTTGGAATAAGAACGTGCGATTTGTGTAGTTAGATGATTTGACAATTCAATCGTTCCTGATGTAATACGATAGATATGTGCCATATTTACAATATAAGAACGATGGGTTCGGATAAATTCACTTGGCAAATGGACAATAATCTTATTTAGGGTAGACATTTGTTCATAGCATTTGCCGTCTACGGTCAATATATCCACATAATGTAATCTGCTCGAAAATGTCAATATATCTGCATAGGGAATACTTACAATTTCCTGCTTGTTTCGGTATATGTAGGTATTATTAGATAACTCCTTCGCGATTTCATCCAAACACAGAAAAAGAGTATTTTCCTTGACGGGTTTTAGCAAGTAGTTTAAAGCTCTGACTTCATATCCTCGGAATACATATTCTCTAAAAGCTGTTAAAAATACAATAATACCTTGATAACCAGATTCACGAAGGCGTTTAGCAACCTCAATTCCATTCATTTGCCCCATTTGTATGTCAAGGAAAAATGCTGAAGCCTGTATAGTTGTGCCTTCAGAATTTTTTGAAAAATATTCTTCGCCCGATTCGTATTCGTCAATTTCAATATCCCAATCATATTGCTGCCCGTATTTTCTTATTCCATTTTTCAGCCGTTCTGATTCGATCACAGAATCTTCAAGTATGGTTATTTTCATTTTCATAGTAGTTTGTTATTCTCCTTATCCGGTATCATAATATGTACGGAAAAAATTTTGTTATCAGATGTAATCTGCAATACGCCATCTGCCTTTTCTACAAGCTCTTTTACTCGTCTTATCCCAAGTCCATGTTCTTTTCCTTGTTTAACACTCAAAATGTCTCCATCAATGCTACCTTTTATCACACCATCATAATTATTTTCAATGTGAATCAGTATCATATTCTGGTAAGGTTTAATATAAAAATAAATGTATGGATGCTCGGTTGGATCAGAGATTATAAGTCTTTCTCCTGCTTCAATGGAATTATTCCATATATTTCCAAGTATGGATGAAAGCTCAACAGAATCAAGCGGAAAATTTTCAGGAGCCATAATAGAATATTCTGTCTTAATTCCGTGTTTTTCAGCATAATCAAGTTTTGCGGTAAGTATGCAGTCAATAGCAATATTTCCCGTTGCTATGGCACTTTGCGTAGTTGCAAGAGTGTTATGGTATTGCTCTGTATATGCTATAAGTTCATCCCATTTCTTGTCTTTTGCTAATACGTTGATTGCATCCACATAAATCTGCATATCATGTTTCATTTTTCGTAATCGTTCAGTTGTCTCAGATAAGCTATTGAACTCAGTCCTTTCCAGCTCATAAATCTTTTGTTCTTCCAGTAATCGTATGTTTTCTTCTTTTGAATAACCTAGCTGGTATATGTATAGCATCAATACTAAAAATAAAATAATAAAAAACAAGTCAACCAATGATAGCCTAGCTGAAAAGGATGAATCACCAAATTTATCAACAGATTCCAAAGTCAGCCTTAATATGTAGTGCCCGATTGCAAGTCCAGAAATTGCGATGAAAATATATGCAACTTTTTGGAACGGTGAAAGAGATATGTCTTTGTTTCCAATAGAATGAAATAACAAGACAAAAACAGCTATCATTGCCAAATATAACATGGTATATGGCTTCCGTAATGTTCCACCTAATAATAGCTCCAGAGACGCTCCTTTATAAAGAGTAACGGGAATAAAGAACGAAATCTGTTCTGCAACTAAGCAAATGATGGAATACGAAAAGCCCCAAAAGATACGGCGAATTATACTATCACGATAGAACAATACTGCATATCCAATGTCCAAAACACAAGATGACATCAAAGTGCTGTAGGATGATATTCCCATTTTATTCAGCGTGCATAACACAGCAAACTGAAATGATACGAAAAGAAACATCAAAACTGCTTGATGTTTATAATTTGCTCGAATACGCAATTTTTTATGGATAAATATTATAAACAATGCCAGTTCTAAGAAATTAACAATATATTCCCATATTGAGTCAATATATAGCATAGCTACCACTTCCTTTAATCATTCTCCGTCATATTTTATCATCAATAAAGTAGGTACACAACATAATATGCTACCGTTTGTGCATAGTGAGCTACCATTCATGCATAGAGGTATTGAAAAGTATAAAGATTTTGTTATATTCAAGGTATACTACTACATCTTAAGTATTCTGAGAATCTATAATATGGAGTGGAGATGATAAGATGTCGTACTTTAGGAATATTAACAGGATATATAATGTGTACTAGTATGTGTTGCGTTTCAATTTTCATAAAGATAACCTTTAAGAATAATTGAAGATAACCGTTGTTACATGATTGAAAAGGAGTGAAGGAGTATGCATTTTAAAAAATCTGTTTTAAAAAATCATTTATTGTATAGCATTATAACTTTAATGGCTATAGCAATGCTATTTCCTATTACGGCATTTGCACAAGCTTATGTACAAACATGGGATCTTGTTGATTCTGGCAAACATCTAGACTATGACGGAAACAGCACTTACATGAGTTATATTAACACTGGGGCTGCCACATGGAATGCATATAAATCTGGAGTAATCAGAAAAGACAGTGCTTTTGTTGTAGAAGATGTATACGTAAGCGATGTCAATGCTTCGAATGGATGGGCAGGCATGACATATTCTAGTGGTAAAATTGAACTCAATACCTATTATATGAGCGGTTATAGTAATAGTAAAAAACAGAATGTAGCGACACATGAATTGGGACATGCATTAGGGTTGGATCACAGTACTTCAACAGATGTTATGGATGCAGCAATTACGGGACATACTAGTACGCAGGCATTATCTCAAAATGATAAAGATTCATATGATGCCGCATATAATAATTATTAGGGGAGGGAGAACGCTATGAAAAAATCAAGTATCTATGGTATTTTGTCTATTGTTCTTATCGTAGGAATGTTTTTTACAGGATGTGCATCCAAAAATAATGCAAGTCAACTGAATACAAATGTATCTAACTTGCCAATCCACCAGATGCACGCATCTTTTGTATATGATACTGATAACATTCGCGAAGCTGTTGGTATCTGTGATTACGTATTTGTAGCAAAGGTTGTCAGTTGCGATGGAACCGAGTATCGAAATGTTATAACGACTGAAGATGAAAAAGGAAATCCTAAGGAGGTCGGTTCGCCTTACACTAATTATACTATTCAGGTTCTCGAAAATATAAAAGGTGAACTTATTACAGATAAACCTATTCCTATTGTTAAACAAGGCGGAATTTCAGAAAAACAAGATGCTATTTATCTGTTTGAGAATGATTCACTGCCTTCCGAAAATTCCATTTATATCTTTTTGGCATATGCACAAGAGGATGGTTCGTTACTAATTTCTGGTCCAAATTCAAATGTAATGTGTAACGATTCGAATATGTATTCTATTAATTCTGTCTCAGAGGAAAAATCAGTTACAGAATACGATGAGTTTATTACATATAAAGATGCTAATGATAATGAGATTATTCCAGTTGATCGAGAGCGTTATAAATCTATATATGAGACTGACAATAATTAATCATTATTTCTGAAATATATAGATTAAAGATGGCAGGTAGGTGCTTAACCTATCTGCCATCTTTTCGGTTTTATACCTATATGTAGAACAGTTCGTGCATGTTGGGCTACCATTCGTGCATAGAGGGATTGAAAAAAATTAAATACTCTGTTATATTAAGCACATACCATGGTAAACAAATAAAGTTGTCTGTAATTGTCAGACAATTAAGGAGGGGGGGGTGAAAACGATGGACAATAAGCAAGTAAACAAGGCACCCCAGAAAAGTGCCCGTCTCGTACTTCAGGCAGTGACTGCTATTGCTCGAAGTAATGCAAATTCATTGTGCCGTGGTTTGTTGTATGAACCAAAAGTACCAACGCAGTTAAAAAAATAAGATTGGGAGGAATTGACTATGATGTTAAAAAGTTTAAAACAGAAGATTGCAAAAGTAGGTATTGGTTTGTTTTGTGCAGGATGTGTATTTCTTTCTTCAGCAGCATATTCTCAGGCGGCATCTTACACCGCTTATGCACTTAAACTGAATAAGACTAATAACTTTACCTCTATGCATGCAAAAACAACATCCGATGATTACATCACAAATGAGGTAACAGCAATTACCAATACCTCTTACGCAAATTTCTGGGCTGTCAATAACAGCAAGAGTAAAATATCTAATAAGTATAAGCAGGGTGTTGGAACAGGATCTTGTAATTTAATCTTTACCAAGAGCGGTTATAATTCTACTAACACACAGGTCGGTATGGGAATGGAAAATTATCAATCTCAATTATCAACTGCATTTGTAAGTGGAAATGTAGATTTTAGATAACAGAAGGGATGGGCATAAACCTCTTCGTGGGTTTATGCCCTTTTGGTAAAGATTATGAAAAAAATGGTTCTTATAGAAATCAAACATTGTATTGATCGTGCAGAATATAAAGTTGTTTTTATTGCTCTAATGATTTTAAATATTGCTTCGTATATTTTATGTGTAAAAAATGATATAGGAAAAAGTTATCAATTTATTCGTTCAGCAAATGAAAATTTCGTATTACAGGGCACTGAAGCGGCATATATTCCATATATAATGTATCTGTTATTGCCTGTTTATGCAACAATTATTGCATCACTTTCCTTAATAAGAGAAGAAAAAAGCAATAGTTCAATCCTACTTATTCAAAGAATCGGGAAAAAGAAATATTTAGCAGGAAAATTATTTGGCATTCTGATTGTAACCTTTTTGACAATAACAATACCAATGCTCATAAATTTATTATTATGCCACTTGACATATCCAATACATGGATATGACAGTGCTTGGGGAGAACCTGATTACGCTATAGGTTTGGTATCATATAACGCTGACAATTTTCTTGATATGGTGAGATTGCAACATCCAACTTTATATAATCTAATATACATTTTTAATTACGGAATTTTTGGCTCGGGATTAGCTATCTTAGCTTATGCTCTTTCATATTATAACAAAATGAAAGTTCTATATTTCGCAAAGATACCTGGTGCTTTGTTTATATTCTATATTGTTTTTAATTTGATTGTTTCTGTCTTTGGGCTAAATGAATTCTCTATACAAGGTTATATTATGCCTAATGTTCATGGAAATATAATAGGAGAAATTGTTCTGATATTGCTTATTTTTGGATTAAGTATTGGCATTATACAGAGAAAAATAAAAAATTATGAAGTTATATAAGAAAAAAATTTTGAATGTTAATGTTGGAAAATGCTTACTAGTATCACTTATAACATTTGTAATTAGATATTTTTATGCTAATGTGTACTTGGGGTTTCATAATAGTCTGGTTACAATAACAGAAGGAGTACGTTCACAAATATATTTTGGGGGAATACTAATAGATCATTCGTTTGACCTTATATCTTTATCATTTTTTGCGATTTTGTTTATCCTTGAGATTTGTTATCTTACAATGGACTTATTTAATGATGCAAATGATAACATGGTAATTCTACTTCCTCGTTATGGGAAAAAACACATAATTTATAAGGATATATTAATAAAAATGATATTACGTGACTGTATTGTAGTTGTTTCCGATTATTTGTTTTTTCTTTTTGTAGAGCATACCTCTAATGGCTTAGAAGATTTCAAAGTTATTTTTATGCTATTGATAGAGATTTTTCATTTGCAAATGATTAGTTATTTGTTTTCATTTTGGAAAGATTCAATTATAGGATACATCGTTGCATTTATTGTATTTTTTATTCCAGTAATGGTGTGTGGATTTTATTTTTCAATGGGAAATGTTATATGGAAAATTTGGCATTATTCCTTGCTACATATTCCTTTATTTAATTGGCATAACAAGCTTATTATATATTATGTCGAAGAAAATTACGAATGGACTACAAGCAATATAGATTTATTGAATTTTAAGTCAAGCTGTCTCATTTCAGTTATATCATCCGCTGTTTTGGTGTGGATAGGTAAATTTCTTTGCGAAAAAAAACAAATATTGTGAGGTGAATGATATCCATGAATTTATATGTAAAATCTATTTCAAAGTCAATTAAAGGTGAAAAAGTGCTTGATGATATCAGTTATACATTTGAATCTGGTAAAATATATGGAATATATGGTAAAAATGGTTCAGGTAAAACAATGCTACTCAGAGCCATTGCAGGTTTTATAAATACAGACAAAGGATACATAAAATATAATCACAAGGCATTACATAAAGATATGGATGTTTTACCAGATTTAGGAGCTGTTATTGAAAATATTTCTTTTTGGAGTATGTATTCAGGATTTGAAAATTTGAAAATGCTTTCCAATATAAAAGGAATTGTATCAGATGAAGAAATATATGAAATAATGATATACTTTGGTCTTGATCCCAAATCAAAGAAAAAAGTAAATAAATATTCATTAGGAATGCGTCAAAAACTAGCTCTTTGTCAAGCACTGATGGAACATCCAAAAATTTTGCTTTTGGATGAGCCAACTAACGCATTGGATCAGCATAGCATTGATTTATTTCGTGAACGTATATTGGAAGAAAAAAAGAATGATACCATTACTATACTGACAAGCCATAATAAAGAAGATATTGAAATATTAGCGGATGAGAAGATATGCATGGAATTTGGTAAAATTAAGGAGTTGATGTAATGAAGAAATTTGTATTAACTATCTGTGTTGTAATCATTTGTATGGTGACAGCCTTATTCTATGGAAAGACTGGGATAAAAACAACTACAGGGGTTCATGATCCTGATATTGCTTTATCAGAAAATACAGCTATGGAAATTTTCTATACAGGAGGGCAGAAAACTTCTTACTTTAACAATGAAAGTAATTACTCATTGGATGATATGGAAAAAGATTCTTCTTTAATAGCTCGTATAACTGTAACAAATTCTCGTGAAATGAGTTTACGATCAACAAAAACAATGGTAAAAATAGAGGAAATCTATAAGGATAATTCTGCTAATCTTTCAGTAGGTGACTGTATTTACATTATAGAACCTGTATCATTTGTTAGAGGTGAAGAATTTTACACTAACGGATGGCAATATCTGAAGACCGAAGATACTTATTTAATATTTTTAAAAAATCTAGGATGTATTGATGGGTATAAATACACCAAAGAGGAAGAAAATTCATTTATGCCTGTATCGGAAATATATTCAAAGAGAAATCTAACTCATGATGAAAGTTGTGTGGTTTTTGATTCGGCGGAAACTCTCTATTCAAGTATATCTATGTTTGCATTTTTGACCTCAGAAAAAACTATAGTAGATAATTATGAGAAAATATGGAAAAACATTACAAATTCAGGTAAGTATGAATGATTTAATTATTTATGAATGAATCTCTCCTATTCTATTTCCTGTGAGAAGCGTATCAATGTTAGAAATTCATGGAGATACTGAATTAAGCAATATGGAATCATTCAATCTTAAAGAAACTAAAAATGGAGATAATAGAAATTGAATAAAAAGAAATTGGCAAAGAGTGTTGTAGGCATTGCTTTAATTGTAAGTGTAGCTATACTTATCGTTGTATGTGTTGGAAAAATAAAGCACATTCAGAATAAAAAAAATATTATTGGTACATGGAAGAATGCAAATGCAGAGGAAGTGTTTACCTTTCAAGAAAATGGAGGACTTGTTGTAAACAAAGATATGCCCGAATTGGGTATTACCTGTGGCAATGCATTATATAGCATATCTTCCTCAAATATGATTTTTGTGGAACAGAGAGATAATAGCGTGAATTTTGAGATAGAAGTAGATCAAAACGAATTAACAATCTTCTTTATGGGTCATAAATATTGGGAATTAACAAAATAGCAATTGCATATAAAGCGATACTCATGATATCCATAACCATAAAATATAGAGCCGATGAATCACTCGTTATTTCGATTGTGAGTTATCGGCTCTATTTCATTATTTATGGAAGGGCTAAAGAAATATCGTATTTTATAGAAATACTTTTGACAGATTTCTTCTCATTTTTATGTTCTTTTATCAAGTGCTATACCATTCCATATTCATCGCATTCACCCAATCTTGCATTTCTGAATCAAGATACAAACGGGCATATTCTAGTGGATTGTCAATCGCCAGTGCATCCAACATTCGTTGAGAGTTAGGAGTAGTAATCAATCCATCTTCTGCCTTGCCACAGTCAATCCGAAGTATGTAGCCATTGTAATAATTGATGTCTATGATGTTGTGATATTTATTATATTCTGCATGAACGATATTCATATTGCAAAGTCCTTTCTCTTATCTGTTTCAGTTGTAGAAGCATCTTGACCAGTTCCAGCCGATTATGTGATTTATATAATGTTATTAGCTGTTACCGGATTTTGCTTCCCTTGTTTTTGCCCTTATGAGGTGTCGTAACACAAGGGAAAAGGATATAACATAAGGGAAAGTCTAAGGGAAAGCTCACTTGCCAAAACTGTAGTAAAATCAAGGCATTGCGGATTTTATCGTAACACTTTATAATACCAGTTAGGTGTTAAAGAATTGTAGGTATCAAAATTCCAATTTGAATAATGATTATTATGGTGCGGCGGGTTCTTCCGCAAACTTCCGTAGTCATCAAGATTTACCTTTTTGTAGCATCTGTAAAATCTGGAGTTCCAGAAGTGAAGATACATAAAATACGGATATCAGCGGAAGAACCAAAGGGTGCCGGTATAATCATCAAAAGAGTGTATTCTATCTGGGTATGCATGAACATGGAAGAAAACAGTTTAAGCCACATTCATCTGGTAAAAGATGATCTGGTTGGATACCATGACTGGCGTGG
>NZ_JBBMFS010000007.1:0-169910 GCF_040095895.1 Lachnospira intestinalis | reverse complement strand
GAAATCGCCTGCCAGATGGGTGACTTGAACAGATATGCCAAAGCTGCTATTCTTGATATGTCACGTAAAGTCATAGAGCATCTTGCTGTTAAATATAAAAATGTTGCGAAAGGGGTGAGCCGGACAATGGGCGGAAAAGTATTAAACTATGAAGCAAAAGATATCTTAAACCGCGGACGCCGCGAAGGCGAAGAATATACTAAAATTCAGATTGCCACAAAACTTCTTAGTATGGGGAATGACATAAAATCTGTCGCAGAATTAGCTGAATTGCCACAGGAAACCGTAGAAAAACTGGCGCAAAGTATATCAAAAGAAGAAAAATAAGATTGCAAAGCAGCGTGAAATCAGGTTTATCATCGGTATGGACAAAAAAGGCTACACGTTTTAAGAAATACCCCGCAGGGTATAAACAGAAATGTAATACGCTGCGGGGTATTGTAGTTGATAAAATACGATATTAAACAACAGATTTCCATGCATCAAGGATTTTCGTGCATTGTTCCACGTCAATATCGGAAACAGCCGTCTTTAGCTGATTTAAAAATTCCTGCTGGTTGTCAGGATAGATAAAGTGTGTCATTTCCTCCAGCGTAGATTCCATGGTATCGCTGTTCAGATTATCAATTGCATCATACATGGCATAAAAAAGCTTCTCCAGAACCGGTGCAGTAATCGTTTCCTGTGCGGAGATTTTTTCTTCCTTTTGAAAATATGGCTGCAAAATAGACTGGTATTGTAAATAATCATGAAGGAGGGAAACAGTCTGTTCATGAATGAGTGCTGCATCTTGTCTGGAACCGGCAAGTTCCAGACGGGCAGCGGATTCGGCAAGGTCAGTCGCACCAATCTGTCTGGAAGCGCTTTTTAATGCGTGGGTTTCAATGGTATAGGCGTGCCAGTCTTCCTGCTGCTCATATTTCTTAATCAGTTCTGCCTTCTGTTTAATGACACGGTAGTAATCTTTTAGAACGGTCATATATAACTGCGGGCTGCCAAGAAGCTGTATGGCAGCTTTTGTATCAAGTCCCTCAATCGCCGGAAATGCTTGCGTATTGTCCGCAGCGGCATTAGTGGCAGTTACAGTGTTGTCAGTGCCTGTGGTATTTCTGCTTGCAGACATACCGTGCTGTCGGTCAATCTTTTCCGCAGGAAGCCAGTGCTTGATTTTTGCAGTTAAAAACTGCAGTTCAATCGGCTTTGGTACAAAATCGTTCATGCCTTCCTTTAAAAACATTTCTTTTGTACCGTCAATGGCATTAGCAGTCAGGGCGATAATCGGAACATCGTCATATTCAGGATGAAAACGCCGGATAATGTGCGTTGTTTCCACACCGTCCAGTTCCGGCATCATATGATCCATAAAAATAATGTCATACATCTGTGACGAAATTTTTTCAATGGCTTCTTTTCCGCTGAGGCAGGTGTCAATCTGCATACCAAGCGGCTTCAAAAGTCCTTCCGTAACGGTCAGGTTAATAGCATTGTCATCGACAATTAAAATCTGTGCATCCGGTGCCGTAAATTCAAAGTGGTCGGCATCATCTTCTTCATCAAAATGCAGATCTTCATTTTTTAAAATCGAAATCAGATTTAAAGAGTACAGCGGCTTTTTTACAATGTGCAGATTCTTTAAATTGCAACTGACCGAAGTATAAAAGTCTGTAATCAATACAGCGGTCAGTTCAGGGTGTGCCTGAATATAATCCTGCATGGCAGAGGAAAATACCGCATAATCGATAAAAAGATAATCAGGTGTATTGCCCGGCTCAGTCCTGGTCACGGTACAATTGTCATAAGCAATATGCAGACGGTCCAGATCCTTTTGCAACTGTTCCTGTACTAGGCTGTTTTTAATAAAAAGTGCAGCATGAACCGGCGGATCATTGTTAAATACACCGCTTGGACGGTCATCCAGGACCTTTTGCGGCAGTGTAAAAGAAAAGGTACTGCCAACACCGTATTCGCTTTCAACGGAAATAGTGCCGTGCATCAACGTCAGCAGCAGCTTGGAAATAGCAAGCCCCAGTCCCGTGCCTTCGATATTGCGGTTGCGTTTGCTGTCTAACTGTTCAAAGGAGCGGAAAAGTCTTCCAATATGTTCTTTTTTAATACCGATGCCGGTATCTTCAATAGAAGCGTGTAAAACAGTTTCACCGTTTTCTACAGGATCCGCATAAATTTTTAAAAGCACGCGTCCGTGTTTGGTGAATTTTACGGCATTATTGGCAAGATTTAACAAAATCTGTTTAAAACGGATACTGTCACCAAACAGCTTGTAAGGGATATCCGGTGCAATATCTAAAATCAGCTCAACATTTTTGCTTCCAATCCGCGTGGTGATAATATTTGCAACATCGTGGATTGTAGACATTGGTTCATATTCCACCGGAATAATATTCATCTTGCCGGACTCAATTTTTGAGAAATCCAGTATATCATTGATGATGGTTAAAAGTGTCTTTCCAGAGGCTTTAATCTGAGTAATATAATCCCTTGCGGCAGGCGGCAGGTCTTCACGCAGCGCCATTTCTGCCATGCCGATTACAGCATTCATCGGGGTACGGATTTCATGGCTCATATTAGCAAGAAAATCCGACTTCATGCGGTTAACCTTTTCAATCTCAATATTTGCCTGAAACAGCTGGTATTTGTGGTAGGCAATATTGGAAAGACCGTTTGCAATGGTATATAAAAAGCTTGCTGCTTTGTCAATCTGGCTTTTTTCCACGATATTGACTTTCATAACCGCCTGAATGTAGCTGGCAGGGTCAACCCCCAGTTCATCGGCGACCTGCATGATTTTTGAAATATCCGGCGGCTCGGTCAGCACCTGACCGCCGATAAAACAGCCCACCATTCTGCCGTCCGCAATAATCGGTGCGGCAAAATCCACGAGTCCTGCGTGACAGAAATAGGTTGAAGAAGCCCCTTTTTTAAGTGCCAGCTCCGCCCCGTTTTTATCGCATAATTCACACCGCTGGCAGCCCAGTGGTGAAGAACGTGTATATTTCATGCAGAAGTCTGAAAAATGAGAGCCTTTTGTTACGGCAACTCCGTCAGCATCGGTTGTGACGGAAGCAATGCCGGTCATGTCAGAAAAAGCATCCTGAATTTTTTGCAGCATTTCCACATCGATTAAATCCGTTAAATGTAATTCGTTTTCCATAGGCATCTTCCTTCCGCAGGTAGTTTTATTCTCATAGCTGCGACTACGATTCAAGTGTATTCTGGATGGCAGCAAGCAGGCGTTTTCTGTTAATTGGTTTTAAAAGGTAACCCTGCGGTTTCATCACCAGTGCCTCCTGTATCTTTTTGCGGTCGGTAATGCCGGTTAAAAAGATGACAGGAATATTTTTGGTCGACGGATTGGCACGCAGCTTTTCAAGTACGACAAGACCGTTTTCATCCGGCATGGCATAGTCGAGTAAAATTAAATCGGTGTGCTTGGTTTCTAAGAATTTTAAAGCGATTTTTCCGCTGATGGCAGTTGCGACATCGTATTTTTCATGCAGATGAAGCTTAATGACTTTTAACATACGGGCATCATCGTCAATGACCAGAATATGCTTCTTGCCGGAAGTCATTCCCGGTATATTTGCAATATCACGTATATCCGGCATATCCGTCACGTCCGGCACATCTGTTTTTGGCGGAAATGTTTCGTTAAAGGCAAGGTCTGCTTTTTTTAATTCTTCAGCAATCGGTTCGTGCATTCGCTTTTTCTGTTTTAAAAAGACATTTATGCGCTGTTCAATCACTGCGGCGGTTAAAGGGCGCTGCAGTATCAAATCCGCAACCTTAACAGCGGCTTTTGTAAATTTGTCACAGTCGGCAGCATCTCCGATGATAATCAGCGGAAGCTGTCCGGCATTCCTGCTTTTCATAGATATAATTTTTGTAATATCATCGACCGGTTCGTCCTGTAAGCAGTAGACAAAAGCATCTGGATTGAAAGCGTGCAGATGGCTTATCATATCTTCATAGCGATTGGACGTTGTCTGACACTCAAAGCTGTTATACATTTTTGTGAAAAATTCATCAATTGCAACATTGTTCTTTCCGGTTAGTAAGACCTTATATTTCATAAGTACCCCTCCTTGCGTTGTTATTTAGTTGTTCACGTTGTTTTGTTATCTCTATTATATAAAATTTTTATGGATAATGCACTCTTTTTTTATAGGAAATTGAATATACATTTGAAGAATCGTCTGTTATAATATTAACAGGTTTTTTATGCGGCAGGTAAAAGCCAGCCGCGGGCTATATTGTTTCCGGGCGAAAACAGATAGTCATTATGGCAGGGGAAATACCTTTGCGATTGAATCGTCCGGAAATGAGGTATAACATGGCGGGACAGATTAGCTGCGATTACTGCAACAATTTAGTTTACGATGAAGAAATGGAAGAATATGTATGTGATGTGAATATGGATGAAGATGATTATGCACGTTTTTGTGCATCGGAATATAAGAATTGTCCATACTATCAGAGCAACGATGAATATAAGATTGTAAGACATCAGATGTAGGACAGGGAAGGCAGAAGGGAATGGAAGATAAGCACTATGCAGTGTTAATTGACGCCGATAACATTTCCTCAAAATATATTGCGTATATTTTGGACGAAATGACAAAGTACGGTGTGATTACATATAAAAGAATTTACGGGGACTGGACGAGTCCGCAGGCGGGCAGATGGAAGGATGCACTTATGGAAAATTCAATTGTGCCGATTCAGCAGTTCCGCAATACGGTCGGGAAAAATGCAACCGATTCCACATTAATTATAGATGCCATGGATATTTTGTATACGGGGAATGTGGACGGGTTCTGCATTGTATCGAGTGACGGTGATTTTACAAGGCTGGCGAGCCGCTTAAAAGAATCCGGCATGGACGTTATCGGCATGGGAGAAAATAAAACCCCGCGGTCATTCAGGGCAGCCTGTTCCGTTTTTACGGATCTGGAACTGCTGTTAGAGGCGGCGGAGGAAGAAGAAGAAACACCGGTCAGGAAGCAGAAAAGGATTCCTGAAAATATCATCAGTCAGGCGGTCATTGAAAATGCCATCATTGAAATTGTCATTGAAAATGACGACAAGGGCAGACCGACAGGACTGGGCGAGATTGGCAGCCGTCTGCAGAAGAAATATTCGGATTTTGATGTCAGAAACTACGGATACAGTTCGTTGTCTACATTTATCGAGGAAATTGATAATTTCGACTTACAGAAAGTCAACAATACCGTGATTGTCCGTTTAAAAGAAGACAACGGCAATAAAAAGCAGGTAACGGACTTTGCAATCGCCTGCGTGCGGGAAGCCGGCAGCAGAGGAGTTGAACTTGCCGCACTGGGACAGAAAATCCATGTAAAGTATCCGGGATTTAAAGCTAAGGAATACGGTTATTCCACATTGTCGAAGTTTATCAGTTCCATTAAGGTGTTAAAGATTGAATCCGTTCATGAAAACCGCAAAATGGTATATATAAAAGGAAACGAAAGGTGAGCGCATGGAGTATTTAGATATTCGTACAGAAAATGGTGAGCTGACAGGCGAAATCAAAGAGCGTACACAGGTGCATACGGACGGGGATATTCACGGAACATCGCACGTATGGCTTGTGCGTTATACAGACAAAAATAAAAAGAAATTTGATATTTTACTGCAAAAAAGAGCCGCAACAAAAGATGCGTATGCCGGTTGTTATGATATATCCTCGGCAGGGCATATTCCCGCAGGACAGGATTATCTGGAATCGGCGGTGCGGGAGCTGGAAGAAGAACTGGGAATTAAGGCAGACCCAGAGAAGCTTAAATTTATCGGAATGCATGACGGGACAATGGAAGCGGTTTTTGACGGAAAGCCGTTTAAAAACCATGAATTAAGCGCCGTTTACATTTATGATGAACCGGTGAAGGATTCGGACTTTAAGCTTCAGGAAGAAGAAGTGGAGTCTGTACGCTGGATTGATTTTGACGAATGTAAGAACAAGCTGTGGACAGGTGAAATCCGCAACTGTATATTTGAAAGTGAATTTAAGATGTTGGAAAAAGCAATCCGCGGATGATGTACAGCAATTCCGGTTGAATTGCAGGAATAGAAGGAAAGGACAGAAAAAATGAATAAAATTGCAAGTTTTACGGTAAATCATCTTGATTTACTCACTGGTGTTTATGTTTCAAGAAAAGATTATTTAGGAGATCAGGTGCTGACAACCTTTGATCTGCGTTTTACAAGACCAAACGAAGAACCGCCGATGGACAATCCGGGGATTCATTCTATTGAACATTTAGTTGCGACATTTTTAAGAAACCACAGGGAATGGGCTGATAAGACGGTTTATTTCGGACCAATGGGCTGCCGTACCGGGTTTTATGTGATTTTTGCAGGAGATTTAAAATCAGAAGATATTTTGCCGGTACTGCGTGAGGCCGCAGATTTCGTACTGTCTTATGAGGGCGAAATTCCGGGATATTCTCCGAGGGACTGCGGAAATTATCTGGACAACAACTTAAATCTTGCCAAGATTTATATGAGAAAGTTCAAGCAGGAAGTCTTAGATAATCCGGCGCCGGAGCGTCTTGTGTATCCGCAGTAGACAACAGCACAAGACAGAACGGGTATCTGATACGGAGTGATTAAGCGCTGTTTTAGCCTTGCGCTTAAAGAGCTGCGGATAAAGTAATAAAGCAATAAAGACCAAAATAAGGGTTGTTCCGACAATGAAATATCGGAACAACCCTTATTTTATATAGTTATCATACGATTTTTAAGTAAAATTCTTTATAAATTAAACCTCGAATAATAAATCACCGTAAGAAGGGAATGGCCAGAAGTCTTTGTCAACAATCATTTCAAGCTTGTCGGCAGGTGCTCTTAAAGCATCCATTGTAGTTTTTACGGTATCTCTGAAGAACTTCGCCTGTTCTTCTACATTGCTGATTTCAGCACCGTCAGCAATAGCCTTTTCCAGTGCAGCAAGCTGTGTCTTCATTTCCTTTAAGTAACCGGTTACGGTAGTTAATAAATCGGCCTGTGTAGAAGCATCGGCACCGGCTTCCTTTACTGCAAGAACAGAGTTTGCAAGTTCTGTTGAGTAAGCGATTACAGCAGGGATTAACTGCTTGCCTGTAATATCAAGCATAGCCTTTGCCTCGATATTGATAGCCTTCGCATAAGCTTCGTACTTGATTTCAGCTCTTGACTTTAATTCTGCTTCTGTAAATACGCCAAAGCTTTCAAACAGCTTAACAGCCTTTGGTGTTGTAAGAGCAGGAATTGCATCAACCATAGAAGGAATGTTTGGAAGACCGCGTCTTTCAGCTTCTGCAATCCATTCATCTGTATAGCCGTTTCCGTTGAATACAATCTTGTGATGGTCTGTGAAAAGCTTTTTAATCATATCATGGCATGCCATGTCGAAGTTATCAGCCTTTTCCAGTTCATCAGCGATTTCTTTAAAGCTTTCTGCAACGATAGTATTTAATACAACATTTGCAGGAGCGATAGAGTCGGCAGAACCAACCATACGGAATTCAAATTTATTACCTGTGAAAGCAAACGGTGATGTTCTGTTTCTGTCGGTAGCATCCTTATTTAAGTCAGGAAGTGTAGAAGCACCGGTCTTTAACTTACCCTTCTGGATTGAGCTTGTAGCATCACCCTTGTCGATTAACTGCATAACAACATCTTCAAGCTGTTCTCCAAGGAACATAGAGATGATAGCAGGAGGTGCTTCGTTCGCACCGAGTCTGTGGTCGTTGCCGACATCAGAAGCAGATTCACGAAGTAAATCAGCATGGGTATCAACAGCCTTCATGACAGCACCGAGTACCAGTAAGAACTGGATATTTTCATGAGGTGTCTTACCAGGCTCTAATAAATTGATACCGTCATCTGTTGTGATAGACCAGTTATTGTGCTTACCGGAACCGTTTACACCTGCAAATGGCTTTTCATGAAGCAGACATACAAGACCGTGTCTGTAAGCAACCTTCTTTAAAACTTCCATTGTCAGCTGGTTGTTATCTGTAGCTGTGTTGCACTGTGCATAAATCGGAGCAAGTTCGTGCTGTGCAGGAGCAACTTCGTTGTGCTGTGTCTTTGCGGAAACACCAAGCTTCCAGAGTTCCTTGTTGACATCCTTCATGAATGCACCGATTCTTTCACGGATAGCACCGAAGTAATGGTCATCAAGTTCCTGACCCTTAGGAGGCATGGCACCGAATAATGTACGGCCTGCGAAGATTAAATCTTTTCTCTGTAAATACTTTTCTCTGTCTACGATGAAGTATTCCTGTTCAGCACCGACAGAAGGTGTAACCTTCTTAGAATGTGTGTTGCCGAATAATTTTAAAATACGTAATGACTGTTCATTAATAGCATCCATTGAACGAAGAAGCGGAGTCTTCTGGTCAAGTGCCTCGCCTGTATAAGAACAAAAAGCGGTAGGAATACAAAGTGTAGCACCTGTAGCATCTTCACGGACAAAAGCCGGTGAAGTGCAGTCCCATGCTGTATAGCCTCTTGCTTCAAATGTTGCACGAAGTCCGCCTGAAGGGAATGAAGAGGCATCCGGTTCACCTTTGATTAATTCTTTGCCGGAAAATTCCATCAGAACTTTTCCGTTTTCCTTTGGTGCTGAAATGAAAGAGTCGTGCTTTTCAGCAGTTGTTCCTGTCAATGGCTGGAACCAGTGTGTATAATGTGTAGCACCCTTTTCAATTGCCCAGTCCTTCATTGCATTTGCAATCACATCGGCATCTGTTAAAGATAATTCCTGAACGCCTGTCATAGCTAATTTGAGGTTTTTGTAGACATTCTTTGGTAAACGCTCCTTCATGACAGTATCGTTAAATACATTTTCACCAAAGATGTCAGCTACGTTAAATTTTTCACTCATAACTTTGTCTTCCTTCCTTTTATTATGTTAATATATTAATAGTAAAATCAAAAAAGGCATTCCAATTTATATGCAGATAAATATGGAACACCTTTGTTCTACTATTTAATTATCGACAGCACTTTGTTTGTTTGCTCTCTGTCTTTAAATAAAATAACGCAAAATGTCTAAGAATGCAAGTTCTTTTTTGTATTTTATTTAAAAATTAAATTAAAAGCACAAAGAATGTCAAAAATCAGTAGGTTAATAAGGCTTCTCCCACATAAGCACCCTGAACGATAAAACGCTTCGAACCGTCAGAGGTACAGGTAGAAAGTGTTACAACCTGCGAAACATCATCAACAGAAACACCGGTATTATAAATTGAAAGTGCTTTCATGGATCTGGCATAATCCTGTAATCCGGAAAGCGTTGAAAAATTAAAGGTGTACGTATCACTGACAGGTTCACTGATATATGCACTGAAAATGCGGTACTGCATGATTTTATTTTCAGTGTAAATATAAAACATGTCGTGGCCTTCCGTATAATAGAAGCTTTCATCATCATAGCGGGAAAGCTTTCCAAACATACTGCCGTTGTGCATATTGTGTCCGTAAATAATGACGTTGGTAGCGGAAAGTCCGCCGGTAATCCGGTAATCCTCAAAAAGACAGCCGTTTTTATTAGCGGTCTTATTAAAGGTGTGGGTCAAATAAAAATCATTATCTGTAGACTGGACCATCGGAAGCCGTACATCAATTGAAGGAATGTAAAGATAGCCAAGTCCTTCGGAATTGATGGAGAGCAGCTGCTTATGGTCATATACAAACGGAATTTCGACTTCTTCATCGTCAAGCGTGACAGAAGTTGGTGTGTCTGTATCTAATACCTGATTTTGAATGGTATCATAAATATCATTGCCTTTTTTGTATTCCCAGAAAATCTGAAACAACATAAAAGCAGAATAGCAAAAGACACATATTGCCGCAATCAAAATAATGCACCGTAAAATAGACGGCTTTGCGGCAACGTCCGCATTTACAGAATCTGAACCGTCAGTGTCCGTAAATGTCTTTTTACCGGAAGATTCCGGAGAAGATGTCTCCTCTCCGGAATGCTCATCTTTTGATAAATCTGCTAAAACGTCTTCGGATTTTTCATTGGAAGTTATCTGTTCTTTATCGTTGTTCATGCTGTATTACCGGAATCAGGCCTTATTTGCAGAACCGAATAATTCGATTTTTTCACGGACAGTTTCTTTGATTGCATCACAGCCAGGTGCAAGAAGCTTTCTCGGGTCAAATCCCTTGCCTTCAAGGTCTTTTCCTGCTTCGATGTACTTTCTTACGGCAGCAGCGAAAGCAAGCTGGCATTCTGTATTGACATTAATCTTTGCAACGCCTAAAGAAATGGCTTTCTTAATCATATCTTCAGGAATTCCTGTACCACCGTGGAGAACGAGCGGCATATCACCGACCTTTTCCTTTACGGCAGCCAGTGTCTCAAAGCTAAGACCCGGCCAGTTGGCAGGATATTTGCCGTGGATGTTACCGATTCCGGCAGCAAGCATTGTAACACCAAGGTCTGCAATTGACTTGCATTCATTCGGGTCAGCACACTCACCCATGCCGATAACACCGTCTTCTTCACCGCCGATTGCACCGACTTCCGCTTCAAGGGAAAGTCCCTTTTCATTACAGATTTTTACAAGCTCTGTTGTTTTTTCAACATTTTCTGCGATTGGGTAGTGGGAACCATCAAACATAATAGAAGAAAAACCGGCTTCAATACACTTGTAGCAGCCTTCATATGTACCGTGGTCTAAGTGCAGAGCCACAGGAACGGTAATATTTAATCCTTCAAGCAGTCCGTTTACCATACCGGAAACAGTTTTAAAACCACCCATGTATTTACCTGCACCCTCTGATACGCCGAGGATAACAGGGGAATTTAATTCCTGCGCTGTAAGAAGAATGGTCTTTGTCCATTCCAGGTTATTAATATTAAACTGACCTACAGCATACTTACCCTCACGGGCTTTTGTTAACATTTCTTTTGCAGAAACCAACATAAATCGTACCTCCTGATATTTTTTAATTTAATATAGGTTGATTATACCGCAAATTGACTGAAAATAAAAGCGGCAATCTCAATTTATAAAGGTTTTATGATGTTTTCAAAATAACAGACTGTTAGTATTGTGAAAAATGTTGTATAATAAATACAAAATCCGCCGGTGAGGCAGAAGGGAGTGCAGGCAATGGGATTATTACAGAGTGTATTATGTGATATTGATTTTAATGACAGTGAGAGTTATCGTGGAACTTCATATCTGCCGTTTTTGGGGTTTATGGTGTTTTTTGCAGGCATGATGATTGCATTTATCGGAATTGTAAAAATATCCAATTCCAGACACCAGTGGAATATTTTCTATGATGAAAGAGACCGTAAAGATTTAAAGTCACCGGCAGTCAACAAAGACCGCAAAACCGGAATTATCATGCTGGTTGTGGGAATTGTGATGATGATTGTTTCCTTCTTGATCCGATAAAAAAACATCGCCCTGGCTAGGGGCGATGAAAAGAGGGAGGAGTTGTTTATTCACTTAAACAACTGGGATTATGAAAAAAATCTTTATTAAAAAAATATTGGCTAATTTCTTAATACAAATGTATTATATGCAGGAAAAGTGAAGAAAACGTGTGCATATTGTTAAGAGATATTAAAAGAAATATGAACAAAATATGAATGCCCGAAAGCTATGAGCCGTGCCGGACGAAAGCTCGAAGCAGAACTGTGCTTGCAAAAAGTTCTGCATCAGGCTTGAGAACGATAACGTGCATGGCGAAGCAGCGAAAGGCATTAAAGAAAAGATGATATAATGATGCGGATTCTTGCTTACACGGATAGCGTATCATATAATAAGTATCATAATATACTAAAGTGTACCTGATGAAGTATCAAGGGGAATGGAGGGAATATGCCAATAACGTACAAATGCCCGAATTGCGGGGCGGCAATGGAATTTGACAGCACGGCACAAAAACTTAAGTGCCCATCCTGCCAGATGGAAATGGATGTACAGGACTACGAAAAGCAGTACGGACATCTCTACAGCGATGCAGAAGCCGGGGAAAACGCACAGTCTGCACAGTCAGAGGGACAAAAGGGTAAAGGCAGCATGAATATGAAAGTGTATCACTGCCAGAGCTGCGGTGCAGAATTGCTGGCAGATGAGTATACATCTGCAACAATCTGTTCATTCTGCGGCAATCCGTCACTGGTGGAAGACCGCTTAAGCGGAGAATTTTCACCGTCATCGGTCATTCCGTTTCAGATTGACCGGGAAGCAGCAAAGAAAATGTATAAAAGCTGGGTAAAAAAAGGGCTGCTTACGCCAAAGACACTGTCAACAGAAAGCACCATTGAAAAAATTTCCGGTGTTTATGTGCCGTTTTGGCTGTATGATTTCGATGCCGAAACCGAGATGACGGCAAAAGCCGAAAAAATCAGAACCGAGCGCCACGGCGATACAGAGTATACATATACAGACCATTTTCACGTATACCGTGATGTAGAGGCACAGTTTGAAAAAGTGCCGGCAGATGCTTCGGAAAAAATGGACGATGATACGATGGATAAGTTAGAGCCGTTTGACTATACGGCGTTAAAACCGTTTGCAATGCCATATCTGTCAGGATATCTTTCAGAACGGTATAATTTCACCGATGAGCAGATGCAGAGCCGTGTCAGAAAAAGGGTAGACCGTTATATTACGGAGATTGCAAGAAGCACAATGCTTGGATATTCGACTGTCAGCGTGTTGGATAATCACATTTCCATGAATAATAAGCACAACGAATATGCACTGCTTCCGGTATGGATGTTAAACTGCCGTTATCACGGAAAAGATTTTAACTTCGTTTTAAACGGACAGACGGGTAAAATCGTAGCAGACCGTCCAATCAGCAAAGGAAAAGCAGCTGCTTACTTTGTAGGAATTTTTGTAATCATGATGATTGTGCTGACATTAGGAGGGCTTGCGCTATGAACATGAAAAAGAAAATGATTTTACTCGTGAGCCTGCTCCTTTTAGCGGCAGCAGTTTTAGGCGGTATGCCGCAGGATGCATGGGCAGATACGCAGTCCAAAGAGTATGTGGTCGATGATGCGGGTTTATTTACCGATAAGGAAAAGGAACAGCTTACTAAAATGTGCCGGAAAGCATCTGATGCCTGCAAGACGGATGTCGTGATTCTGACACAGAGCAAAGGACTGGACGATAAAGAACTGGAAAATGATGTACGCGGCATTATTAATGAAAGCTACGGCTATGATGAAAGCAGTTCGGAGCCGGATGCAATTGTCTATGTCATTGATATGAAGTCACGGGCGGATATGCTGGTTACATCAGGTATTGCAAGAACGACGAAAAGCTTTACGCAGAGTAAATTAGATGCTATCCGTGAAAAAGCGGAAGATAAGCTTTCAGATGGCAATTATTATGCAGGCTGTAAAAAATATATTGCAGGTGTACGCAAACAGCTCGATACCAGCCTTTCTTACAGACTGTCACTGTATCTGCCACAGAAGCTTTTAATTTCACTGGGAGTTGCTGCGGCTGCGGTCATTGCCATGATGTTTCAGGCAAAGTCTAAGATGACAGTGGACAGCAGAACGTATACCAGGAATCATAACTTCAACGTCAGAAGACGTGAAGACCGTTTTATCAATACAACGGTTGTTACACGTCATATTGAATCCAGCAGCAGTTCGGGAAGTTCCGGCGGCGGTGGCGGCGGAGGAAACTCCGGCAGCTCAGGCGGACATTTTTAATTTGAACAGGTATTTTGTGAAATATTAAAAGAATAGCAGAAGCGGAAATCATATTGCGATTTCGTGACAGGGTCACGGAAAGGAGTATGGTTTCCGCTTTTTTGAATACTTTGCCGGGGGGGGGATAATGTATAGACAACTCTAGCCGGAAAATATATAATGAAGTTAATTAAATCGGAATTTGTAAAGGAGATATACAACATGAAGAAAGTCTGCTTAGCGGTTTTGCCAGCTTTAACAATAGTGTTAGAATTATTACCCTTGGGAGCAGTTTGTATTTTTGCAACATCTCCAACAGAAAGAGTAAAAGAAACATTCTCATACTTTAGCCTTACACCGTTTGGCTATGCAAATTTTGCTCCACTTATTACAGCCACACTTACTGTTGCCATCTTCTTACTTTCATTGTTTTCATTGAAGAAGAAAGGTGTTCTCAAAGCATTGTTTGTCCTTTCCATTATTACAGTAGTTATTTCTCTTTTGCCATTGATGTATGGCTTAAACTACTATACCCTTGTAGGAGCCTTTATAACAGTAACACTTGTAATAGAAAGTATTTTGGCTAAGATACAACAAAAGTAAAGCGATAACTTCCAATTTTTGAAACTGAGAAATCGGGATTTGTCGTTTTATTAATTTACATATATGCCTTTTACATAAAAAAGTGTTATTTTAGTTCCGCAACCGTTCGCAACCAAAGAAATATCGTGATAGTTGGTGGTAGCAACCATGAAATTTCGCTATCATGAAGTCACGAAAGGAGGTAATTAAGTGAAATATGATTTTTTAGGAGTTATTGTTTTTGGTATTGTACTGCTAATTGGGGTGGCGGTGATAGCGGCATTTATCACTGTGGGAATTTTCCTCATAAGAGCATTGAGTAGATATGTCAAATCAGGCAATGTCAGAAAAGAAAAGTCCAGCATCAAGAAATCTCTCGGTGAGGTTTTGAAGCAGCATCGTGAAGAGTGTAAGATGACGCAGGAGTTTGTTGCAGAATCTATCGGCGTAAGCAGGCAGGCTGTCTCTAAATGGGAGACCGGAGCATCTGACCCAAGCACTTCCAATCTGCTTACACTTGCAAAATTGTTCAACACTACGGCAGAAGAACTATTACGTGAAGTACAATAAGCGTGTAAAACGGATGTAAGACAACTGATTCATTATAAAGGAAAGGTCTATTAGATATGAAGAATAAAAAGACAAGAAGATTTAAGATAAGATATATCGTTTTTGGATTATTAGGTGTTATGGCTTTAGCGGCACTTGTATTTATGCGTTTTGGAGGTTTTGGCACAGGAGAAAATGTGAATCCAAAAGAGTTTTTAGCTTATGCTGAACCCGTGGAAAATATAACCGTGCCTGAAAGTGCAAAAATAATTGCATTGGGAGAAGCTACTCATGGAAATGCAGAATTTCAGCAGTTGAAGCTGGAAGTGTTCAAGCAGCTGGTAAAAAAGAATGGTGTTAGGGCGTTTGCCCTTGAAGGTGACTACGGCGGTTGCGAGCAGGTAAACCGATATATACACGGCGGTGAGGGGACAGCACAGGAAGCAGCCGCAGCGATTGGATTTTCCATTTATAGAACGGAAGAGATGGCAGAACTTATCTCCTATATGCGCCAGTACAATGAAAGTGCATTGGAAGGCGAAGACCTTCGCTTTTACGGTTTTGATATGCAGAGGCTTTCTTACAGCATGAGGTTTTTGAAAGAATCTTGCAAAGAACTGGAAGTGGACACAACAAACTTGCAGAAACTTGTGGAAGGTGAAAACTGGAGCAGTGAATGCGATTTATCTACTCGAATTGAAACCCTTACACAAGTGAAGAAAGAATTGGAAAGCAAGAACGGTTCGGAAAATGCAATTCACTTTGTAGATATTTTAATGCAGCATTCCGAGCTTCAAACTCTGACAAATGCTGATGGTGCTACATTAAGAGATCAATTTATGGCAGAAAATGTACAGTGGATTTTACAGCAGGAGCAGCGAAATGGGCATGAAAAAATCTTTGTGACAGGTCACAACAGCCATGTCGCAAAATGGGGCAGTTCTGACTCGATGGGTAAACTTCTTTCCAAGGACGCAGCAAACGGTTACTATGTCATTGGTACCGATTTTTATAAAACCCATTGCAATATGCCGACCCGTTCGCCTGAAAAGCGTACAATTCAGGTGTTTTATTCCCATGACCCTTTAGCAAAGGCGGCAAAACTGGCGGGATTTGATATTTGTTGGTTGGATTTTACTAAAGTCCCGGAAAATTCTGAACTGGGTAGGCAGGCTTCTGAATACACCTATATGGGAACACTTGGAGAAAGCTACTCAATCATTATGCGACTTCTTCCTCCAAGTTATCGAATGTTTCAACCTCCTGCGGTGCTTTATGATAGTATGATATTTGTAACGGATGCGAACCCTACAAAAATATTAGAAGAATAACGTATGCAAAACTTCAAGTTTATCAAATCATATAAAATAAAGAACAAATGGAGAACAACACAATGAGCAAAGCAGTTATTTACTATTCATTAACAGGAAATACAAAAGAAGCCGCCAAAGAGATTGCAAGAAAACTGGGCGCAAAATTATTTGAGATCGATTTGGCAAAGCCGCTTCCGCGAAAACCGGCGGCGAAAATGCTTGTCGGCGGAATGCAGTCCACATTTGGAAGAACACCGAAAATAAAAGGCGTTCCCGATAATATAGATTATTACGATGAAATTATATTGGGAACACCCATATGGGCGGGCTTACCGGCATCTCCGGTAAACACCTTTATTAAAAAGTACGGAGTGGCTGATAGAATAAATGCTGTCTTTACATTCAGCGGCGGCGGGGACAATGACAGATGTATTGCACAGTTGTCAAAGAAACTTAAAAATTTAAAAAGTGAAGTCGCCCTCGCAGACCGTCACAGTGATAAGGCAAAGGATAATAAGGAAAAGCTGGAGCAGTTTGTAAAGGATATTAAGTGAGCAGTCTTTCTGAATCAGGGGGATTTTTAAGGCAGTGTGTATTCCCGGATACGTGCTGTACATTCTGGTGTGTGTCTATGGAATAAACGGCGCACGGGTATTGTAAATGTAATAAAAGAAAAAAGGGCGGTACCGTATAGATAAAATGTCTATGCGGTACCGCTTTTATTATACATAAAACGCATACCACCATATGCACAATAGATATTGGACATTCCAGCAAAAAGCTCATCATAATAAAAATGTAAAATTTAAGTAAAAAGCTTGACTTAAAGTGAACTTTAACTATTACACTGAAAAAAAGCCAGACATGGATGCAGTAAAACTATTAAGACTATCAAATCCTGCCAAACAGAATAAAAAACCGGCAGAGTTTTAATGTATCGGATACATTTGAAATTCTGCCGGGTTCAATTTATTAATTTATCAATTTTTAAAATGTGCAATAACGATTAGAGTGTTTCCGGTTCCGGATAATCGACACCGAAAGTTTCAACCGTAACCGTCTTCATAACCTGAGGATTGCGTGGTCTGTCGCTCCAGTCCGTATCGGTTTCGGCAATCTTATTTAAGACGTCAACGCCTTCTGTGAGCATGCCGAATGCCGCATACTGTCCGTCTAAGTGCGGTGCGTTTTCATGCATAATGAAAAACTGTGAACCGGCAGAATCAGGGTGCTGTGCACGCGCCATGGAAAGAACACCCTTTGTATGCTTTAAGTCATTCTGGAAACCGTTGATGTTAAATTCACCCTTGATAGAATATCCCGGACCGCCCATGCCGGAACCTTCCGGGTCGCCGCCCTGAATCATGAAACCTGCAATAATTCTGTGGAAAATTAATCCGTCATAAAAGCCCTTCTTTACAAGGCTGATGAAGTTGTTGACAGTGTTTGGTGCAACTTCCGGATAAAGCTCGGCTTTCATAATATCGCCATTTTCCATTGTAAATGTAACAACTGGATTTTGATTTGCCATAATAATAATTCCTTTCTGAATATCAAGTATATTCGTTATTGTATCCAGTCATTGCATAAAAGTCAACGTAAATTTTTTGCAAATGTACTATACAATGTATCAAAAAATGTGCTATAATACGACACAAAATGAAATAAGTGGAAAAAGGTATTTTGACACTCATATCAATATATAGAAAATGGAGAAAGAATAAAATGAAGGAAAAAATTATTACATTTGGTGAAATTATGCTGCGTCTTTCACCGGAAAACAGTGAGCGTTTTACACAGTGTCATTCGTTTGAAGCCGTATACGGCGGCGGAGAAGCCAACACAGCCGTTTCTTTATCCAACTTTGGTGTGGATGCGGCTTATGTAACTAAGCTTCCAAAACATGCAATCGGTCAGAGTGCAGTCAATGCACTGCGTCAGTACGGTGTGGACGTCAGTAAGATTGTCCGCGGCGGCGACCAGATTGGTATTTATTTTCTGGAAAAGAAGACCAGCCAGAGACCATCAAACGTTATTTATAATAGAAGCGGTTCAGCAATTGCACTGGCAGAAGAAAGTGATTTTGACTGGGATGCCATTTTTGAAGATGCAACATGGTTCCATTTTTCAGGAATCACACCGGCAATCAGCGATACACTGGCTAAGGTCTGCTTAACAGCCTGCAAAAAAGCAAAAGAAAAGGGAATGACTGTCAGCTGTGACTTAAATTACAGAAGCAAGCTCTGGAGCGGTGAAAAGGCAAACAAGGTTATGACAGAAATCTGCCAGTATGTAGATATCTGTATTGCCAATGAAGACGATGCGATTGGTATTTTCCAGCTTGAGCCGGTCGGAGAAGGCACAGAAAAGAACGAGTACATTGCAAAAGAACTCATGAAGCGTTTTCCGTTTAAAATGGTGGCAGCAGTTTGGCGTACAGAAACTTCTATCACAACCTTTAAGTTACAGTCTATGATTTATACAGACGGAAAGGCTTATTACAGCAAAGAATATTTCATGCACATTTTAGATTATATCGGTGCGGGCGATGCGTTCTGTGCAGGTCTGATTTATGCCTGCTTACAGAAGTACGATGCTCAGAAAATGGTTGAATTTGCAAATGCAGCCAGCTGCTTAAAGCATACCGTAAGCGGTGATTTCAACCTTGTTACGGCAGATGAAGTCAGCCAGCTCGCATTTTCTGAAAGCGGAAATGAAGTACAGAGATAAAAAAATTTTATAAACTGACATCAACGCTTGAAGCGTCAGCGGGTGCGCAGCCGGTATCAGCCGTAACCGCAACGTCAATGACACTGCCGGGCGTAGTCATATCAGAGGAAGATGAGGGATTGGATTCGTTGTCTTCCTCTGTTTGTTTTTTATACGGTGTTATGGCATTTGCGGCATCGGCGCGTTCCTCGGCTTTGCGGGCGCGTTTTTTCTTTTTAAGCTGTTTGGACGTCAAAGCGGCTTTTTTCTTTGCACCGCAGGATTCTTCAATCTGTTTTTTCTGACGGAGCAGCTGTTCCTTTTTTAAACGGCTGATTTTTAAAGTCCCTTTATTTTCAATCGCATCGGCAATTTTTTGGGCTTCGGCAATGGCTGTTTTTCCTGCATCTGAATTTTTCATGGCGTTGGCATCGGCGCGTGCGGCACGGATAATGCCGGCAACCTGTGCCGGGGATTTGGCATTTGCCATGCGGATCAGATACCCCTGTGCGGTCATGTTCTTTTTAACGACAATTTTACCGGACTGCGTAGTTTTCTTTTTCGTTCTTGACTGTGATTTCGTTTGTGTTGTTGTAAGGCTGCCAAAGCTGCTGCCCAGTGAATTTATAAAAGCAGATGACATTTGCAGGTCCTCCTTATCTTTGATATTATAACGGTATAAGTTTGTGTTGGTTATTCACCCACCTATGAGCAAGCTCATGTGGGTGAATAACCCTTTGACCCTGATATCATATATATATATTATGTGTATCGGCAAAAAATAAAAAAGATTGAGAAAATAAGAAAGTGGATAAAAAATATGCAGAAAAATGTGCGGGAAATCGCAGTCATCATGCAGGATAAAGAAAAAGAATATAAGATATGTGAAAAACTGCGCAGACAGCCGGAACTAAGGGACTTAAAAATTCTCTGCCGGGAGCAGCTGCAGTCCTTAGGACCGTCTGAAACATTTAATAAGCGGTTGAAACGGTTACAACCGTTGGCGGGGCGGGTGCTTTTAACAGACTTACAGGATACGGAACTGCCCGAAGTTGTAAAAAATATTCCGTCAATCGGTTACGGCTTTGATTACAGGGGTAGTGCAAAATATGTCGTGGAAAATACCGATTCAATCGACAAAATGTACTTGGAAACCGTTTATTGCAGATATTACAGATTTCCCCTTGAGATTGCAGAAACCGACAGGCTGATTTTACGGGAAATGCAGCTTGCGGATTTAGACAGTCTGTACGAGGTCTATGATACACTGCGGGACTGTCCGTATATTGAACCGCTGTATGAAAGGGCTGAGGAAGAAGAATTTACAAGACAGTACATCAAAAATATGTACGGCTTTTTCGAGCATGGTTTGTGGCTGGTGATCCGTAAGGAAGATAATAAAGTCATCGGACGGGCGGGGATTGAAAACCGCGAAATTGACGGAGAATTACAAAAAGAACTGGGCTATCTTATCGGAAAGCCGTGGCAGGGCATGGGGTATGCCGCGGAAGCGTGCCTTGCAATTCTTGATTATGTAAAGGAGCGAGAGCTTTGCAGTCATTTATTTTTATGCTGTCATCAAAAAAATATTCCGTCAATCAGCCTCGCACAAAAACTGGGATTTACAGTTTATGCGGAGGATATTGACGGAATGAATCTGTATGTTTGCAGTATCAATTAACGGAATGAATCGGTACTGCTGCAGTATCAACTTATAAGTCGAATGCGTAGCGGATAAAGGCGACAGCATTTTCTAAGTTCGGCGCGGTTACAACGATGCCGTAGCACGGATTATCCATGGTAAAGTCCGTTTCGGTCTTGATCTTGGTATCGGTTAAATCCAGTGCAATCGGAATTTTTGTACCGTCTTCTTTGGTATAGTAAATGATTTTACCGGCTAAGGTTTCCAGTTCCTTATCGGTTAAAACTTCTCTTAAATCCGTTAAAAACGGCTCTTTATCCGTAGAGAAGTAATCGATATAATCAGGACTTGCGATATAACCGTCAATCGAGCCGGTGGATGCCAGTGTGTAGATTTTCTGCTGGCTGGCGCTGACGTCCTGGTCTAAAAGTTTTGGAATTAAGGAATAGTTGTAATCACATTCCACACGTTCCTTTTTGCCGTCAATGCCAAGATATCCGGTAAAACCGGTCGTAATGGCATCGGTTCCGGTATCGTAGCCGGTCATTTTGCCGTCAATGATAACCATGCTGAAAGCGGTTGTATAATTGTTACGCTGAAAAGAGATGACAAAGCTTACAACAGCAATGATTACAAGTACTGCCGCAAGCATAAAATATTTGTAATATTCCCAGATATAGTGGACTTTTTCGGAGAAAGTCAAATCTTTAAACGGAGTCATCTGTTCTTTTACAGGTTTCTTTTTAAAAAATGGCTTCATAGTACTCCTTTCTGCAAATGTTTACAGTTTCGTTTTGAAAGACATTAGTCAGTGTAACATAAATTTGTATAAAAGGCACTTGCTTTTAGAAATATTTAATGAAAAAGTAAGAAAAATGCTTTGCTTTTTCGACAGTATCCATATATAATCATACATGTTATCAATACAGAGAGTGAAAGGTAGAAGAATGGGCGTATTTGACATAAACGGTAAATTTTTTAAGACACTCACCAAAGCCGGTGATTTTATTATTCTGACCCTGCTGGCGATGGTGTGCAGTATTCCGGTTATTACAATCGGTGCATCGCTGACGGCGGTGTTTTATGCGGCTTTGAAAATGGCAAGAGATGAAGAAGGCTATGTCTGGAAGGAATTTTTTAAATCCTTTAAGCAGAATTTAAAGCAGAGTATTTTGATTGAACTGATTTTAGCAGCGTTTGCGGCAATCCTTCTGGTAGACATTAATGTCTGTGCAAAATGGGCAGCAGACGGCGGCGGTACGCTGGTACAGCTGCTGATGTTTGCGGCAATCGGTATTTTAATTGTGCTGGCGGCGGTTGTGCTGTATGTATTTCCGGTGCTTGCAAAGTTTGACAATACCGTATTTGCAACGATAAAGAATGCACTGGTGCTTTGCATGCACCATCTGCCACAGACCATCAGCATGATGATTGCTACATATGGACTGATTTATTTTACAATGCAGTATGTCGGTATCATGTTTATATCGATTCCATTGATTTTTTATATTGATTCATTTATTTTTTCAAGAATTTTGCAGCAGTATGTGAAAAAAGATGAAGCGGATACAGATGAGCTGTAAGTAAAAGTTAAAATGTAGTGAAAATGAAAGCAGTAAAAGACCAAAATAAAAAGTCCCGCAGGATTGGGTAGTATCCTGCGGGACTTTTTTTGGAATAAAATATTCCGTCTATATCTGTACGGTTATGGGATACAGATAACGAAAATAATATACAAAAAGGGGATAATTACTCTGTCGAAACAGTCTGTAATTATCCCCGTTGATAATCGTAAAATATATTCTGTTAAAAAAATGTACTATAATGCATCAACACCGCGCTCGCCGGTACGGATACGAACCGCATCGCAGACATCGTAGACAAAGATTTTACCATCGCCGTAAAGACCGGTATTAATTTCTTCAATAACTAAATCAATAATCTTTTCTGCGGTATCATCATCGACAATCGTTTCAACCTTAACCTTCGGAAGCAGGTTACCGCCAAAATCAACACCGTTGTAAGCTTGTTTATGCCCTTTCTGGCTTCCGTATCCCATGATATTGGTAATCATCAGACCGTGTGCATTACAGCTGTTTAAAATTGTCTTTAAATCGTCAAGACGCTCAGGTCTTATAATAATTTCAAGCTTTTTCATTTCTAATCTCCATCTCTATGTGCTTATTTTATCTACAACAGCTGTATCTGTCAATGTGGTACAGACAGAAACGAAGAATGTAAATACAGCAATTGCCTGCACTTATTTTTTTGAAGCTTTTTCTGCGGAAATGTCCATATGCTTTGTAGGAAGACCTTCCATATAAAGCTGCTTACAGGCAGTCAGCATGGTTGAACAGTAGTAAATGGCACAAATGCCGGAACCTGCACCGACAAGAATCGAGGCAAGGGAAATATTGGACATAAATGCGATATAATGAATAAATACCAATGCACCCAGCAACAGCCATACGATTCTGAAAGAACGTGTTGTGGCAGATTTTTCCTGAAATTTTGCTTCTAATATGATGGCTTCTGTAAAATAATAAGTAAAGTAAATTGTAAAAATAGTAGAAAGACCGGCAGCCATTGTGCGCATCTGGGAAGCGCTGTCACCCCAGTCCTTAAAAAGTAGTGCCTGACCGATAACGGCGGCAGCCGTTCCTAAAATAGCGGCAAGTCTTGCTTTTTTAAATAACACATTACGTGGGGCAAGCGGTAAAATACCAATGACAATCAGGATAAAGCCGATGACGTCAGAAAAGACATCAATCGTGGCATTGCCGACCCGGACATAGAACTGTAACACAAGCAGTAAAATGCCAATTAAAATCAGTGAAATATTTTTTTTATTCATACGTTTTTAAGAGCTCCTTTCGATATGCTAATAATCTATTTTACTGGAAACAAAATGCAGGGTCAATGTATTTGACGGATTTTAGAGAAATTTTATGGCGCGTTGGTTGTGAAGTACCGGTCGATATGCTAAAATAGGGCAAAATATGGATATTAAATGCGTAAGACGCTTAATAATGATAGAACGGAGAAGCTTTAAGGTTATGCTTGAATGGTCAACACCTTCCATTTCCGATGGTGACTGGATTCGGAAAATAATTGCGGAATCAGGAAATATGGGCAGTGATGTTTCATTTGCCAATATGTATCTGCTTCGTGAAAAATATGACATACAGATTTGCAGTTACAGAGGCTTTTTACTGCGGCACTACAATGGCTATTACGGAAGAAAGGGATATACCTTTCCGATAGGCACAGGCAACCCGGAAAAAGCACTGCAAGCATTAAAAGAGGATGCAAAAAAACGCAGGGAGCCGCTGTGCTTCTGTCTGCTCACGGAAGAACAAAAGCAGATGTTAGAGGAGTTTTTCCCGGATACATTTGTATTTGAGAGCAATCCGGGGGACAGCGACTACATTTATTCGCAGGAAGAACTGGCAAATCTGGCAGGAAAGGCATTTCATAAGAAGAAAAATCATTTTTCAAAGTTTGTAAGGACGTATCCGGAATACCGCTTTGAGCAGATAGGCGCGGCAAACTGGCAGGATGCGGTGCTTGTGGAAGATATGTGGTATTATGAACATTTGCAGGAAGAAGACGAGTCGCAGAAAAAAGAATATGCGGCGGTCAAAGAAGCGCTGGAGCATTTTGAACAGTTAGAGCTTTCAGGCGGGCTTTTATACGTCAATGATACACCGGCGGCGATGACGGTTGCTTCTTATATTAATGAAGATACGTGTGATATTCATTTTGAAAAGGCGGTCGGTGAATGTGTGACAAATGGTGCATATGCGGCGATTAACAGGCTGTTTGCACAGACGTTAAACTGCACATGGCTGAATCGCGAAGAAGATATCGGAATTGAGGGGCTTCGTAAGGCAAAAATGTCCTACCATCCTAAAATGCTGGTTAAGAAATATAATGCACATTTAAAAACACAGGACATTGCAAAATAAATCTGCGGGTCTGATTGGAAAGAAGGAGAGAAAATGCTTTCAAAAGTTTTGAAAAAAGAAACGTGTGCCGAGTGCCGTTTCTGCTGTTCGTTCAGAAGATGCAGTCTTTGGGAAACACCACTGTTTCCGAAAGAGGTTATGGATTCACTGGAAAAGAAGGGCAGTCCGGTTGTGTTTAAAAAGCAGACGGTTTCGGGAAAAGAATACGGTCAGATGGATTTAACAGGGAAATATCGTACGCAGGATTCCGAGGAGGAAGCCGCCTGTGAATTTCTGGATGCGCACAAGGGCTGTACGTTAAATAATGAAGAAAAGCCGTTTGATTGTAAAATATGGCCGCTCCGGATTATGAAGGAAAATGAAAAGTATGTCATTGCACTGACACCGACCTGTCCGGCAATTAATCAGGTGCCGCTGGAACAGATGAAGGCGTTGGTTGAAGACGGACTTGGAAAAACCATTTATGAATATGCGAAGGAGCATCCGTACATTGTAAAGGAATACCGGGAAGGGTTTCCGGTTTTGATGACATTTTAAAAAATAACAAAGAAATAAATGCTGGGAAGCCGCATGAATACTGGAATTGCAAAAAAATAACAAAAAATTTCGAAAAAAATGAAAAAAGTGCTTGCATTTTGTTTTTTGTTATTATATAATACATCTTGTCGTTACGACATACGGCAAACGACATTGGGCTTTCGCCAAATGGTAAGGCACTGGATTCTGATTCCAGCATTGTGGGGGTTCGAGTCCCTCAAGCCCAGTCCTTTATCCCTCGCATGATTGCGAGGGATTTTTTGCATTATAGAACTATTTGTTTCGGAGCAAAACAAATAGCTATGATGGCAGATGAGAAATCGCTTTCGCGAATTTCTCATCGCCGCTTCGCAACAAGTTGCTCAGAATGGAGATTGGTGTGAAAATCCTTAAATCTAAGATTTTTACACAACAGTTTTGTGCCGCAGGCGTCACAAAACTGTCCTTATCGCAGAACTGAATAGATTCAGTTCGCGATTCCTCCGGCATTAAAATGCCTGCGGAATGGAGATTGGTATGATTGAATTAGGAAAAACACAATGTTTGAATGTTGTAAAAATCGTAGATTTTGGTATTTACCTTGGTACAGAAGAAGATAAAGTTTTACTGCCAAAGAAGCAGGTTCCGCAGGATATTGAAGTGGGCGATGCACTGACGGTTTTTGTTTACCGTGATTCCAGTGACCGTCTGATTGCGACGACGAAGACACCGAAGCTGGAACTGGGACAGATTGCAAAGTTAAAGGTTTCGGAAGTTGGTAAAATCGGTGCATTTTTAGACTGGGGACTGGAAAAGGATTTGTTCCTTCCATTTAAAGAGCAGACAACGCATGTGGAAAAAGGTGATACCTGTCTGACGGCACTTTATGTTGATAAGAGTAACCGTCTGGCAGCAACCATGCGCGTATATGATTATTTAAGCTGTGACAGTCCATATGTAAAAGACAGCGCCGTACAGGGAACAGTCATTGAAATTAACCCGGATTACGGTGTGTACGTAGCGGTAGATGACCGTTATTTTGGCATGATTCCGAAAAATGAAGTATTCGGAAAGATTCAGATAGGCGATACAATTCACGGCAGAGTATCGAAAGTGCGCGATGACCATAAACTGTCAATCAGTCTGAAACAAAAAGCCTATATACAAATGGATGAAGATTCCAGTATAATATATCATGCAATTGAAAAAAGAGGCGGAAGTCTTCCTTTTACAGATAAAGCAGCGCCTGAGATTATCAAAGCCGAATTTGATATGAGTAAGAATGCGTTTAAACGTGCGGTCGGGCGTCTGTTAAAAGAAGGAAAAATTGAGATTGCAGAAAGCTGTATCAAGCTGAAAAAGTAAAAAGGAGAGAAAGTATTATGCAGAAAGTTATCAGTACAAAGAGAGCACCGGGGGCAATTGGACCTTACTCACAGGCAATTGAAATTAATAATATGGTATTTACATCAGGTGTCATTCCTGTAAATCCTGCAACCGGTGAAATTGCAGAGGGTGTGGAAGCACAGGCAGAGCAGGCATTTGAAAATCTTTGCCATCTGGTAGAAGATTCAGGCTCTAAGGTAGAAAATATTGTAAAGACAACCGTATTTATCAAGGAAATGAACGATTTTGGCAAAATCAACGAAATTTATAAGAAATATTTCAAAGAACCGTTCCCGGCACGTTCCTGTGTAGAAGTTGCAAGACTGCCAAAGGACGTTTTACTTGAAGTTGAAGCGATTGCATGGAAGTAATCTATGTGTAAACGAATTAACAGATTTATTCCGGTACTTTTTGTAAGCAGTATTGTGCTGACGATTCTTGCAGGAGCTGTTATTGCGGTAACGGGTGTGAATATACCGCTTTGGGGCAGTTATCTTATCAGTCAGGCAATTGTACTGCTTCCGGCACTGGTTTACGTAGCAGTCCATAAGATTAATATTATTGCGTGTATGCCGTACCGGAAACTGCGGATATCGGACGGACTGTTAAGCCTGCTGATTGGTTATACGCTGATTCCGCTGATGTTATTTATCAACAGTGTATCAGGACTGTTTTCAACAAATTATGTGCAGGGATCTGTGCAGGAACTGGTTGCATATCCATTTTGGCTGCAGCTTCTGATTATTGCAGTACTGCCTGCGTGTGTGGAAGAATTCGTTTTCCGTGGATTGATTTATCATTCTTACAGAAAAAATGGAATTTTAGGGGCAGCGGTGCTTAGCGGATTGGTCTTTGGGCTGATGCATTTGAATATCAATCAGTTAAGTTATGCGGCGGTAATGGGAATTATATTTGCACTGCTTGTAGAGGCTACAGGCTCTATGTATTCTTCAATGCTGGCACATTTTGCAGCGAATTCCTATTCGGTGATTCTGATGCAGCTGGTGTCAATGACATCAGGCGGCAGTGAACTGCTTGAACAGAGTGCGCAAGCAGCGGAAAGTTCAATGAACAGTGTGCCGGTGATTATTGCACAGCTTGTGATGCTTGGACTTGTGGCGGCAGGGTTTTTAGGAATTGCCTATCTGCTGTTTAAAAAGATTGCAGTCAGAAACGGACGATGGGAGTATCTGAAAGAACAGCTGCATAAGGGCTTTAAACCGCAAAACGGCGAGCGTTTTATAACACCTCCGCTGATTGCAACAGTTGCGGCGGCACTTGCATATATGCTTTATATAGAATTTATATAAAGTTTCCGGATGAAAATGCTTTGGATAAAAATATTTTGGGGACAGTATTGTGATAGAAATGTCACGATATTGTCCTTTTCTGCGAAAAGATGAAGTGGATGGGATGAATGGGCTTTTCGGATTTGGCACATTAAAATGTTTTTGAAATGAGGAAATGAAAAATGAATGCAGCAAAAAAACTTGTAACATTTGTTAAAAAAGAAACGGTTTTGTGCATTGCGGGTCTGCTGGCTGTGGTGAGTATGTTTATAATTCACCCGTCAGCAGACTATTTTGGTTATATCGATTACCGCGTGCTTGCGCTGTTGTTTTGTTTTATGGCAGTAGTTGCGGGCTTTCGCAGTGTGGGACTGTTTGAATGGCTTATCAAAAAAATGCTGTGTTATGTAAAAAATGCAAGACAACTGGAGCTGGTGTTGGTACTTGGCTGCTTTTTTGCCAGTATGTGGATTACAAATGATGTCGCCCTGCTGACGTTTGTGCCGTTTGCGGTGGCGGTATTACAGGCGGCAGGTCTGACAGAAAATCTGATTTTTGTCATTGTTATGCAGACGATTGCGGCGAATCTCGGCAGTATGTGTACGCCAATCGGGAATCCACAGAATCTCTATCTGTATTCGCTGTCGGGCAGTCCGGTTACAGCGTTTTTAAAGCTGATGTTTCCGGTGACGGCGGTGTCACTTGGATTACTGCTGGTCACGTCGCTTTGTATTCCTAAAAGGGAAATTAAGGTGCAGGCGGAGAGAGCTATTTTGGAACAGGGAGCGGCAGACAGAAAAGCGGCAGGCAGGGCTATATCAGACAGAAAGGCAGCAGACAGAGGGCTGTCAGACAGAAAGATGTCAGGGGCGGAAGTATCGGATAAAGAGGAAATGGTCCGGGAAAATGCAAAAGATGAGAAAGTACGGCTGTGTGGATATTTGACATTGTTTTTCCTGTGTATTCTGACAGTGCTTCATGTACTGGATTACAGAATGTTACTGGCTATTGTTATCGGTGTTCTTTTTGTATTGGACAGACAGTTGTTCACAAAGCCGGATTATATGCTGTTGATAACATTTGTGGCATTTTTTATTCTTGTGGGTAACATTAAAAATATGGACGGCTTCAGTGCTTTTTTAAGGACACATGTGGGCGGACACGAACTGGCAGCATCAATTTTTGCAAGCCAGATAATCAGTAATGTACCGGCGGCGGTGCTGCTGTCGGGCTTTACGGAAAATATCAATGCGCTGATTCTCGGCACGAATATCGGCGGACTGGGAACACTGATTGCATCAATGGCAAGTCTGATTTCTTATAAGCAGTATGCGCTTACACCACAAAGTGAAAAAGGAAAGTATATGTTGGTATTTACCGGCTGGAATGTTGTATTTCTTGTGATTTTGTGGATTGTGGCGGCTGTATTTTATTAAAGAGAAAAAACGAAAATTGGAAGCGCAAAACACAAACCGGAATCCGCAGGAAAAGCAGGAATGCCGGGACAGAGCGAGAGTGGGGGATACATAAAGGAAATGCATAAGTTAAAAAGAATATAAAAGTTTCTGAACCTTACATCAAAGTAATGTTTAGAAACTAAATAAAAAAGGAGTTGTATATGAATTACTTCATAACAACTCCCTTTTTATAAGAAAATGAGAAAGGAAAAAATAATAAGAAAAACTAAACGTAGTAATCTATATTCTGTCCAAGATAAGGAGTAACGGAAGATTCCATAATCTTTACCATTCCATCGCCCATATCTTCGACGGTATCTAACGATTTACTAAGCATCGCAACACTGACATCGTTCAAAATGTTCTGTGTGCTCATTGCTGTTGATAAAGAAGCTATATCCATATTGCACCTCTTTCAAATAACTTATCAACTGTTTGTATCTTATGTATGTATTATAATACAAGGATTTGGAAAATGCAACACTTTTCTACAAAAAAATGAAGAAAAAAGAGAAAAAATGTCACATTTTATACAAATATGGTCCAGCAAATGTGCTGTCCCTCAACGTGTTACTTAACTTTGGTCCAGCACATTTGCTGGACTGTGGCGATGCCGAACGAACTATTTTCGCCGGAGTAGGGTGGCAGCCCGGAGGGATTTTATCATAGTGTTACTTAACTTCGATCCAGCACCTTTGTTGGATGGTGGAGGAAAACTTCGCCGAACGAACTATTTTCACTGGTTAGTATAGTCCGCACATTTTCCGGGCATACTGTGGGAAAAGTAAGGAAAGCGGAGTGTGGGATGAAGCGGTATTTGTATTTGGCGGCAGGGACATTTTTGATGGCGGCAGCATATAAGAGCATTTATCAGTCGGTGGGTATGGTGACCGGCGGATTTTCGGGAATTGGAGTCATTGTAAACCGTGTAACAGGTGGCGTATGGGCGGGCGGCGTGCCACTGTGGATTACCAATGTTACATTAAATGTGCCATTGTTTATTGCTGCATTTTATATAGAAGGAAAAGAATTTATAAAAAACACTGTTACCGGGGCGGTACTGCTTACACTGTACCTGGCGGTGCTTCCGGCAGTTCCCGTAGATGCAGCGGATTATCTGCTGGCGGCAGTGTATGGCGGGGCAGCCTGCGGAGCCGGTATCGGACTGGTGTTAAAATCCGGATTTACAACCGGCGGAACGGATATGCTGGGGGTATTGCTGCACCGGTTTTTCCGCCAGTATGCACTGGCAAGTATTATTCAGGTGCTGGACATGGCGGTTATTATTGCAGGTGTGCTGGTATTCGGAATGAGTGTCAGTCTGTATGCCATTATTGCCGTTTATGTCACGGCGCTGGTGACAGATACGGTGCTGGAAGGCACGAAGCAGGCAAGGGCAGTGTGGATTATTTCCGATAAAAATGAGCAGATTGCACCGGTGGTTATGGAAAAAATGCACCGTGGCATTACACGGTTTCCTGCAAGCGGGGTCTATACGCAGCAGGAAAAAAGTGTGCTGCTGTGCGTGGTTTCAATCAAACAGATACCGTATCTGAAAGAAATCGTAATGGAAATAGACGAAAACAGCTTTTTAATCGTTGGTGATGTTCGTGAAGTAATGGGGAATGGTTTTGTACAAAAGTTACAGTAAATCAGTGTCTATAGTAAATTTGACGAAAATATCCGCAGATATTTGTTGAAATACAATATGGTAATTATCGGCTGATTATTGTATTATTTATAACAACAACAGACGCGGGCAAGATGCGAAAGCGAAAGGCGTCATTTATTTAGGAGGATATTTTAAAATGGCAAGTTTATCACTTAAAAATGTTTGTAAAGTATATCCGAACGGTTTTGTTGCCGTAAAGGATTTTAATCTTGAAATCGCTGATAAGGAATTCATCATCTTCGTAGGACCTTCAGGTTGTGGTAAGTCTACAACTCTTCGTATGATCGCTGGTCTTGAAGAAATCAGTTCAGGTGAATTATGGATTGGTGATAAGTTAGTAAATGATGTAGAACCTAAGGATAGAGATATCGCGATGGTATTCCAGAACTATGCTCTTTATCCACATATGACAGTATATGATAACATGGCATTCGGTCTGAAGTTAAGAAAAGTACCAAAGGCTGATATCGATAAGGCTGTTCATGAAGCTGCTAAGATTCTTGATATTGAACATTTACTTGATCGTAAGCCAAAGGCTCTTTCAGGTGGTCAGAGACAGCGTGTTGCCATGGGTCGTGCAATCGTTCGTAGCCCTAAGGTATTCCTTATGGATGAACCTCTTTCAAACCTTGATGCAAAGTTAAGAGTTCAGATGCGTGTCGAAATCTCTAAGCTTCATCAGAGACTTGAAACAACAATCATCTATGTAACACATGACCAGACAGAAGCTATGACACTTGGTACAAGAATCGTTGTATTAAAGGATGGTATCATCCAGCAGGTAGATACACCAAGCAACCTTTACAACACACCAAACAACCTTTTCGTTGCTGGTTTCATCGGATCACCTCAGATGAACTTAATTGATGCTGAAGTTGTTCAGAGCGGTTCACAGGTAACATTAAAGATGAGCGATACAGTATCTATTACACTTCCGGCTGAAAAGAGTGAAAAGCTTAAGAGCTATGTTGGTAAGACTGTAGTAGTTGGTATCCGTCCAGAAGATATCAAGGATGATGAAGAGTTTGTTGCAGCTCATGCTGATCATACATTTGAAGCTCAGGTTAAGGTATATGAACTTCTCGGTGCAGAAGTTAACCTTCACTATGATATTGCACAGACAACATGTACAGCAAAGGTTAATCCTCGTACAACAGCTCGTCCTGGTGATACAGTTAAGTTTGCGATGGATATTGCAAGACTTCATGTATTCGATAAGGAAACAGAACAGGTTATCACTCACTAATTTGAATAAGTTACGTGATATGAAATCTGTAGAAATGGTTCCAAGAATCGTAATGTAAATCTAAAATTCATGAAATTTTTGAGGAAATGTATAGAAATTGTGCATTTCCTCTTTTTTTTTTTGGCAAATTGCATTACAATAGTAAAAGAACTAGCTAAAATCAAAGGAAAGGAAGTTTGGGATGATATCAAATCAGATTTTACAAACGACAGTTGATGGATTGAAGGCTATATCAAGAGTTGATTTCTGTGTAATAGATGCTGATGGTAAAGTGGCAGCGAAAACATTTGAGGATGCGCAAAACTGCATTGCAGATGCGATTGCATTTATGGACTCTCCGGCAGAAAGCCAGGTAGTGAATGGATATCAGTTTTTCAAGGTATTAGATGACCAGAATTTAGAATATATTCTTTTAGCAAAAGGAACAAGCGACGATGTGTATATGCTCGGAAAGCTTGCAGCATTTCAGATTCAGAATCTGTTTGTGGCATATAAGGAGCGGTTTGACAAAGATAATTTCATTAAGAATTTATTGCTGGATAACCTGCTGAGGGTAGATATGTATACAAGAGCTGAAAAGCTTCATATTGAAACAGATGTGAAACGTGTCGTATATATTATTGAAACAAAACATGAAAAGGATACGAGTGCGCTGGAAACAGTGCGTACATTGTTTGCGGGAAAAGTGCGTGACTTTATCACGGCGGTCGATGAGAAAAATATCATTCTCGTAAAGGAAGTCAAAGGTACGGAAACTTACGATGAGCTGGATAAGACCGCAGAGGTTATTATTGATATGCTCAATACGGAAGCGATGAGTGCTGCACATATTGCATACGGTACGATAGTCAATGATATTCGTGAAGTTTCGCGTTCTTATAAGGAAGCGAAGATGGCACTGGATGTCGGAAAGATTTTCTACAGCGACAAGAATGTGGTGGCATACAATCGCCTTGGAATCGGACGCCTGATTTATCAGCTGCCGATGCCGCTGTGCCAGATGTTTATTAAGGAAATTTTTGATGGCAAATCGCCGGATGAATTTGACGAAGAAACACTGTCAACCATCAATAAGTTTTTTGAAAACAGCCTGAATGTTTCAGAAACGTCCAGACAGCTTTATATCCACCGGAATACACTGGTGTATCGTCTGGATAAGCTGCAAAAGAGTACAGGACTGGATTTGCGTATATTTGATGATGCGATTACATTTAAAATTGCGCTGATGGTTGTAAAATATATGAAGTATATGGAAAGTATTGATACATTTTAATGGAGGAGATTACGGATGATAATCTTAGAGGATGTTACAAAGACGTATTCTTCTGGTGTCCCGGCGTTGAACGGGATTAATCTGCATGTCCAGAAGGGTGAGTTTGTATTTATAGTAGGTAAGAGTGGTTCTGGTAAGTCTACACTCATTAAGCTGTTGTTAAAGGAATTAGACCCGACAACAGGAAAGATTTATGTTAATAAAAAATATCTGAATAAAATTACAAGAAAGAAGCTGCCTTATTTAAGAAGGGATATCGGTGTTGTTTTTCAGGATTTCCGTCTGTTACCGGACAGAAATGTATTTGAAAATATTGCATTTGCACAGCAGGTCATTGAAGCACCGACAAGACAGGTTAAAAGCCGTGTATTGTCCATGCTTTCCATGGTTGGTCTGCTGGACAAGTATAAGGCATATCCGAATGAATTATCCGGTGGTGAACAGCAGAGAGTTGCGATTGCCAGAGCGTTAGTGAATCGTCCGGCAATTTTACTGTGCGATGAACCGACCGGTAATCTGGATCCTGCCAATTCGGCCGAAATCATGAAGATTTTAAATCAGGCAAATAAGCAGGGAACAACGGTGCTTGTAGTAACACACAATATGGAAATTGTACAGCAGATGAAAAAGAGAACAATTACCATGAGTGAAGGTAAAATAATCAGCGATTTGGAAAAAGGTGGATATTTCTATGAAGATTAGGTCAATATTTTATCATTTGAAACAGGGTTTCAAAAATATTTATAGAAACAGGCTGTTTTCCCTGGCTTCAATTGCCACCATTACAGCGTGTGTATTTTTGTTTGGCGTTTTTTATTCTATTATGATGAATTTTGAGTATATGGTAAAGAAAGCTGAAAATGAAGTCTGTGTTACGGTGTTCTTTGATGAAGGACTTTCGGATACAGAGATTAAGAAGCTGGGTGATACAATCAGCAACCGTGTAGAGGTTTCAAGCGTTCATTATACATCGGCTGAAGAAGCATGGAATAACTTTAAGTCAGAATATTTTGCAGCATATCCGGATCTTGCGGAAGGCTTTAAGGATAATCCGCTGATTAATTCGGCATCCTATGAAGTTTATTTAAGTGATGCGGGAATGCAGGGAACGCTGGTTACATATCTTGAAAATCTGGACGGCGTGCGTCAGGTCAACCGTTCCGAAGCAACAGCGAGCGGTCTGTCAAGTGCGGCAAAGCTGGTTGGATATGTGGCAATTGCAGTGATTATAATTCTGCTCGCAGTTTCCATCTTCCTGATTACCAATACGATTGTCATTGGTATTACAGTCCGTAAAGAGGAAATTTCGATTATGAAATTTATCGGAGCAACGGATGCGTTTGTTAATGCACCGTTCTTCGTAGAGGGTATTGCAATTGGTATCATCGGTGCGATTATTCCGATTGTGATTTTCCGTTATATGTATCAGAATGTTATTGCATATGTTTTGAATAAATTCTCAATTTTGAATAACATTCTGGCATTTCTCCCGGTATCAGAAGTATTCCGGATTCTTACACCGGTTGCAATCGCGCTGGGTATTGGAATTGGTGCACTGGGCAGTTTCTTTGCTGTACGGAAGCACGCAAACGTTTAATGAACAACAAGGTGCTGTCGCAGGAAAGCCACGAGATGACTCTTGCGTGGCACCTTTCGTTTTTGGGGCGAAACATATACCCTGATGGGCATAGTCGCTTAAGAATGGAGGAAAGTATGGCACATAGGCGAATAAAAAGAGGGATTTCCGTAGTTCTTATTCTGTTTATGCTGGTCATTTATGTCAATGCGCCGTTTGGAAACGGAATCCGCGCATTTGGGGATACAGTAACAGATTTGAATCAGGCAAAAGATAAGCAGGACCAGTTAAGCAGTCAGTATGAGGATACGAAAAAACAGCTGGAACAGCTCCAACAGGAATCTGCGGATACGAAAAGTTATATCGAACAGCTGGACGGAAAAATGTCAACGCTGGATAGCAGTCTGCAGTCACTGAATACGCAGATTGAGGATATGCAGAATCAGATAGAAGAAGCCAGGGTCAATCTGGAACAGGCTGAAATTGATGCAGATGTGCAGTATGATTCGATGAAATTAAGAATCCAGTTTATGTATGAGAGAAATGAAGATACATATCTGGACATTTTGCTGTCTTCATCGAGTCTTGCGGATTTGTTAAATAAAGCGGATTATATTACAAAAATTTCAGAGTATGACAGACAGAAGCTTCAGGAGTATGAAGAAACGATTCAGTATATTGAGCAGACAAAACAGAATTTGGAAAGCGATTATGCGGAACTGGATACGATGAAGATTTCACTTGAAGATCAGAAGTCAGCGCTGGCTCTGGTACAGCAGGCAAAGGAACAGGAACTTGCGGCGCTGTCAACACAGACGACACAGACAGCATCGACAAAGGCGCAGCTTGAAAAAGAGATGCAGGAGCAGGAGAATGAAATCTTAAATCTTGTAGCGAAGAAGCAGCAGGAAGATGCGGCAGCAAAAAAAGCCGAGAAAGAAAAGAAGAATCAAAACAGCAGCTCGGGACAGAATAGCAATAGTAACAGTAATAGCAGCAGTAACAGCGGAAACAGTTCAACACCGTCAAGCAGTGGATTTATCTGGCCAACGGTTTCAAAGCGTATTACATCGCCGTTTGGTGATACGGAGGATCGAAGTTCGCCGCATAAGGGACTGGATATCGGTGCAGTCAGTATTGGTGTTGCCGGTGATCCGATTTATGCTTCAGCATCAGGAACTGTTATTATTGCAAAATATAGTGCAACTGCGGGCAATTATATTACGATTGACCATGGAAACGGATTCAGTACGGTTTATATGCATTGTTCGGCTTTGAAGGTTTCGGTCGGTGATACCGTAACGCAGGGACAGACCATTGGATTGATGGGAACAACAGGAAATTCAAATGGTGTCCATCTGCATTTTGCAATGATTAAGAATGGAACGTATGTGAATCCACAGTCGTATTTGTAAAGAAAATTACTTATAAAGAACGGCATAGGTGAAGATATATAGCTGCAGAACAGCATATTTATAAGGAAGGAAGCCGTAAAAACAGCAGGAAGGATTTAGACAGCGCATGAATGAGTTAGAAGAAAATCAGCAGACGGTGAAAAAGAGCGGATTTGGCAGAGGTCTGATATTCGGTGTGATAGCCGGTTTGTCAATTGCCATACTGGCAGGTGTTGTTCTTTTAAACGTTTTTTATCACAAAGGATTTGTCCATATAGGCGTAAATGGTGAAATTTATGTGCAGGATACAGCAACGACAGAAGATGAAGGCATTGGCAGCGAGGTAGAAGCAAAGCTGAATGCAATGGATTCTTTAATGGATTTGTTCTACATGGAAGATGTGGATACGGACACGGCAAAAGAGATGATTTATAAGGCGTATCTGGCATCTTACGGTGATAAATATACGGTTTATTATACACCGGATGAATATCAGAGTCTGGTGGAATCCACAACCGGAAAGTTTTATGGTATCGGCGCGGTCTGCCAGAAAAGTGATGACGGTGCAGTGCTGGTGATTGACGCGTATGAAGACGCACCGGCTTATGCGGCGGGACTTCGCAATGGCGATAAAATTACAACGGTGGACGGAACTGATATTACGGACATGGATTTAAGCAGTGCGGTGGCGTTGATAAAAGGTGACAAGGGAACCAGTGTCCATTTGGATGCAATCCGTGATGAAACAGCTTTTTCCGTTGATGTGGTGCGGGATGAAATTCATACCCAGACCGTAAAATATGAAATGCGGGAAAATCAGATTGGATATTTGTCAATTTCGGAATTTGACGATGTTACGACGCAGCAGTACAAGGATGCGTTGCAGGCGTTGGAAGATGCAGGCATGCAGGGACTTGTGATTGATTTGCGGGATAATCCGGGTGGTGTGCTGGATACGGTTGTCAAAATGCTGGATTATACACTTCCGGATGGGCTGATTGTGTATACAGAAAACAAAAGCGGCAAAAGGACAGAGTATAAGGGGACAGACGGTCATGAACTGGATATACCGATAGCAGTTTTAGTCAACGGCAACAGTGCCAGTGCTTCGGAAATTTTTGCAGGTGCCATGCAGGATTACGACAAGGGTGAAATTATCGGAACACAGACCTTTGGAAAAGGAATCGTTCAGACGATTAAGCCGTTGACGGACGGAAGTGCCATAAAACTGACAACGGCAAAATATTACACACCAAACGGTCAGAATATCCATGGACAGGGTGTGACACCGGATATTACGGTAGAACAGGGAACAGATGAAAATGAGGACGCTCAGTGGAATACAGCGGTTGAATATCTGATGGAGGAAATGCAGAAATAGATATGAATTTTCAACCTGTACAAAATAAATAAAATGAATATATAGTAGATAAAGAATAAGCCCCTTTGGCAGACATGATAAATTGTACCGGTTCCAAAGGTTAGACGTAAAAATCTAATCTTTTGGAGAGCGGTACAAAGAACCCGGACTGCTGCAGGGGCTTTAATTATTACAAAAAATCGTCAATGCACAGCGGGCTGCCGAGCGGTTCACGTAAGACCTGAAGACACATATCGCTGCGTGTGCCCTGTGACCATTTGATAAGTGTCATACAACGGTTTTCGATTTCAATCGCAGTAATGCCAGCGGGGGATACACAGCTTCCGGTGTTGCAGTACGGAGAGGTACGGTTTCCGATAACGGGGCGGTGGGTGTGACCGGCAATCAAAATCAGTTCGTGCTGTTTTGCCCATGCGGACAGCTTCTTTTCCGTAGCATTTTTCTTTGTGTGGTTTTTGGCGGCACTGGTTGGATCAGGGATTCCAAGGGATTCCAAAGGACGCCATACATAGCGGACAAGAAACCGTGAAAGCCGCCAGAGGGTGCTGTTTAACAAATCACTTTGATGTCCGTGCAGTAAAAAGAGGTCTTTTCTTTTGGCGCAGTCTTTTAAAATAATTCCAGGATAAAATGTAATTTCGGGAAACAGCGGGATTTCACACTGCTCCTGCCAGCAGAAACACGAAGAAAAACAACGTCCGCTAAAGTGGGCACTGCGTTTGGTAATATCGTGGTTACCGTAGACGGCGTAAAACCGGTGTTTCGCATAAAAGCGGGAGAGCAGTTCAAAACTTTGAGCATGCATTTCGCGAATCGGGCACATGGAGCGGTTTTCCCAAAGTTCATCGCTGTCACCCAGTTCAATATAAGTAAAGCCGTGGGAAAAGTAGTATTTTAAGGCAGCAAGATAGAGATATTCATTTTTCAGGAAATTATCATTGCTTCTGCCTGTTCCGCGGTGGCAGTCACTAAACAGTACATATTTTGATGAAGGATTTAAGGGCAGGCAGAAAGCGTTTTCATAGGCATTTGTAATACGTGAATTGGCACTCATAGACAGGTCACCTCCGGCATCGGTGGAATTTCTGCGTTTTGTGGCGTTTCATCCGCAGCAGGCGGCGGAAGGCAAACGGCAGATAAAAGTACAGATATAGAATCTGTTCATAACAGTCGGCAAAAGGTCGTGTGATTTTATTAAAAATACGACAATAAATGCGGTTTACGTGCTGTGCCATGTGCGTAACAAACGGACGTTTACAGCGCGGCTGGAAGCTGTGCGGTATGCCGAAGGTAAAGGCAACGGAAGCACTGCACAGTTCAATATCGTAAGGGCAGTACCCTTTGGCAATCAGTGCATCGGCGAAGCTGTCCGCCATTTCACGGTCTAAAAAGGTGATGGAAATGCGCAGTGACAAATCCTGTGGATAGGCAAAAAATCCCGGACGGAAGCCCGTCAGCCACCAGTGGGTCTGTCCGATGCAAAACAGTGGTCTGCCTTGATAAAAAAGCTGCATGGACAGCGGCAGCATGAGGGAATTGGAAATGCTTTCAAAGCGGGCATTGGTAAGCCGGTCCGGTGACAAAATTGTATCGGCACGGTAGATGCCGATTTCGGCGCCGCAGCTGATACCGTACTGACCTTTCCAGAATTCAATCAGCCATGTTCTGTTATCATAGTCAAAATAAACCGGTTCGCAGTCAAATACCATTTTAAAATGTGGTGCAGAGTAGTCAAAAAGGCGTGTATAGCCAAAGGTGCGCTGCCACGAATCAATATCGGATGTGATAATATTCTGCTGTGGGCAGGAGAGAAATCCAAACGGCTGCATCAGTTCGTCAAGCAGCTTTTTCTGTGCACAGGGGCTCATATTGCGGATTTTTTGGATAATCCGTTTTCTGCGCCGGTGAAAAAAGACCGCAAAAAAAATGCATATCAGGATGAAAATGCCGAAGAAAATGTACATAGGAAAATCCTTGAGCTTGTTTTTATTATGATATGCGGGTGGAGATGAAATGTGTGCCGAAAGAAACCGGGATAAAATGAAGATGAAACGGATTCGTATAAAGTGTGGCCTATGTTGAAATAATTAAATGAAGTACATTTATAATAGAAAGAAAATAAAAATAGAACAAATGTTTGAAAATGCTGTACATTAAAAAATGGGTGTGGTATAATCCAGTTAGAAAAGAAGCCGCAGTGTTGAAAGTAGAGGATAGAGGTTATGGAGCGTTTTAAATTAGTATCAGAATATCAGCCGACCGGCGACCAGCCGCAGGCAATCGAGAAACTGGCGAAAGGTTTTGAGGAGGGAAACCAGTTTGAAACGCTGGTGGGCGTTACCGGTTCGGGCAAGACATTTACAATGGCAAATATTATTGAGCGGGTGCAGAAGCCGACACTGATTATTTCGCATAATAAGACACTGGCGGCACAGCTGTACGGGGAGATGAAGGAGTTTTTTCCGGAAAATGCAGTAGAGTACTTTGTTTCCTATTATGACTACTATCAGCCGGAAGCTTATGTGCCGTCCAGTGATACGTATATTGCAAAGGATTCGGCAATTAATGATGAGATTGATAAACTGCGCCATTCGGCAACTGCCGCACTGTCAGAGCGGCGGGATGTGATTATTGTAGCTTCGGTTTCGTGCATTTACGGTTTAGGTGCGCCGGTGGATTATCAGAACATGGTGATTTCGTTAAGACCGGGCATGGAAAAGGATAGGGACGACGTAATCCGCAAGCTGATTGACATTCAGTATGTCAGAAGCGATACGGATTTTAAGCGTGGTACATTCCGTGTGCGCGGGGACGTTTTGGAGGTGTATCCGTCAGCATCCAGCGGCGACGCGGTCCGTGTGGAGTTTTTCGGGGATGAAGTAGACCGGATTGCACAGATTGATTCACTGACAGGTGAGGTCAAGCTGGAATTAGACCATATTGCCATTTTCCCAAACTCCCATTATGTTGTTGAGAAAGAAAAAATGGAACAGGCGATTGTGAATATCAAAGCGGAGTTAGAGGAGCGTGTAAAGTTCTTTAAAAGTGAAGATAAGCTGATTGAGGCACAGCGGATTGCGGAACGGACGAATTTTGATATTGAGATGATGCAGGAAACGGGATTTTGTTCGGGTATTGAGAATTATTCCAGACATCTTGCGGGACTTCCGGCAGGGGTGCCGCCGTATACACTGATGGACTACTTTCCGGATGATTTTTTAATTATTGTCGATGAGTCGCATATCACGATTCCACAGATACGCGGCATGTATGCAGGCGACCAGTCCAGAAAGTCGACACTGGTGGATTACGGCTTCCGTCTACCGTCTGCGAAGGATAACAGACCGCTGAATTTTACAGAATTTGAAAATAAGATTTCGCAGATGCTGTTTGTATCGGCAACACCGGCAGCATACGAGCGGGACCACGAACTGCTGTCTGCCGAGCAGATTATCCGCCCGACAGGTCTGTTAGACCCGGAAATCAGCGTGCGTCCGATTGACGGACAGATTGACGATCTGGTATCGGAGATTCACAAAGAAACTGAAAAACATAACAAGATTCTTGTGACAACACTGACAAAGCGCATGGCAGAGGATTTAACGGATTATCTGAAAGAACTGGGAATCCGTGTAAAATATCTGCATGCGGATATTGATACACTGGAGCGACAGCGCATTATCCGCGATATGCGCCTGGATGCGTTTGATGTGCTGGTCGGCATTAACCTTTTAAGAGAAGGTCTGGATATTCCGGAAATTTCGCTGGTTGCCATTCTTGATGCGGATAAGGAAGGCTTTTTAAGAACGGAAACCTCACTGGTACAGACGATTGGACGAGCCGCACGAAACAGCGAAGGACACGTTATCATGTATGCGGATAAGATTACGGAGTCTATGGAAAAGGCAATCGGGGAAACAGAGCGCCGCAGAAAGATTCAGCAGGCATATAATGAAGAACACGGGATTACACCGCAGACAATCCGCAAAGCAGTGCGTGATTTAATCAGTATTTCAAGAGCGGCAGAGGCAGATGACAGACCGTCCGACACGTTAAAGAAGGATTATGAATCCATGAGTGTCAAGGAACTGGAAAAGGTAAAGAAAGAAATTGAAAAGAATATGCATAAGGCGGCGGCAGAATTAAACTTTGAGGAAGCTGCGGCCCTGCGTGATAAGATGATAGAGATTAACCAGTATCTTTATGAAAATAAGTAGATGATAGTAAATAAAGGAAAAACATTGTCAGAAAATGGAGGAAACAATGGAAAAGGGAAAATTCAGGCAGTTTATTAAAATACGCGGAGCAAATGAACATAATCTGAATAATATTTCGGTCGATATTCCAAGAAACGAGCTGGTTGTGCTTACAGGGCTGTCCGGTTCGGGAAAGTCTTCATTGGCATTCGATACCATTTATGCGGAAGGTCAGCGAAGATATATGGAATCCCTGTCTTCTTATGCAAGACAGTTCCTCGGACAGATGGAAAAACCAAATGTAGAGAGTATTGAAGGCTTATCTCCGGCGATTTCCATTGACCAGAAATCTACGAACCGCAATCCGCGTTCAACGGTCGGTACGGTGACGGAAATTTACGATTATTTCCGACTGCTGTATGCAAGAGTCGGCATTCCGCATTGTCCGAAGTGTGGCAGGGAGATTAAGAAACAGACGGTTGACCAGATGGTAGATGTGATTATGCAGCTGCCGGAGCGGACGAAAATCCAGCTTCTGGCGCCGGTTGTCCGCGGACGAAAGGGTGAACATGTCAAGCTGTTTGAACAGGCTAAAAAGAGCGGTTATGTCCGTGTAATTGCAGACGGCAATATGTATGAACTGACCGATGAGATTAAGCTGGAAAAGAATAAAAAGCACAATATTGAAATTGTAGTGGACCGCTTATCCGTGCGGGAAGGAATCCAGAAGCGTCTGACCGATTCGATTGAAACCACACTGAAACTGGCAGACGGTCTGATGACAGTGGATGTCATTGGCGGTGAGCCGATGCATTTCTGCCAGAGCTTTGCCTGCCCGGATTGTGAAATCAGTATTGAAGAAATCGAACCGAGAAGCTTCTCATTTAACAATCCGTTCGGTGCGTGTCCGGAGTGTTTCGGACTGGGCTATAAAATGGAATTTGATGTCGGACTGATGATACCGGATGAGCGGTTAAGCATTGATGAAGGTGCGATTGTGGCAATGGGCTGGCAGTCGGTGACGGACGAGGGCAGCTTTACAAGAGCGATTATGAAAGCTCTTGCAGAAGAATATCATTTCAGCCTTTCGACACCGTTTCAGGATTATCCGCAGGAAATCCGCGATATTATTATTCACGGAACAAACGGACATTCCGTAAAGGTGCATTACCGCGGACAGCGCGGCGAAGGTGTGTACGATATAGCGTTTGAGGGCTTAATCCGCAATATGCAGAAGCGTTACCGTGAAACCGGTTCGGACACGATGAAACAACAGTATGAAGAATTTATGCAGATTACACCGTGTAAGGCATGTAAGGGTCAGCGTTTAAAGCCGTCTTCCCTTGCCGTGACTGTTGCGGATAAAAATATTTATGAGATTACCAATCTTTCGATTGTTAAATTGCAGGAGTTTTTACAGAATATGCAGCTTTCGGAAAGACAGCTTGCAATCGGCAGTCAGATTTTAAAGGAAATTAAAGCACGAATCCAGTTCTTAATGGATGTCGGACTGGATTATCTGGCACTGTCCCGTGCAACAGCGACCCTGTCGGGTGGAGAAGCGCAGAGAATCCGTCTGGCAACACAGATTGGTTCGGGACTGGTAGGTGTTGCGTATATTTTAGACGAGCCGAGTATCGGACTGCACCAGCGTGACAATGACAAGCTGTTAAAGACACTCCTGCATTTGCGTGATCTGGGAAATTCCGTGCTGGTGGTGGAACATGATGAAGATACGATGCGTGCCGCCGATTATATTGTGGATATCGGTCCGGGTGCCGGTAAGAATGGTGGAAATGTCGTGGCAGTCGGAACGGCTGAGGATATTATGCGCTGTAAGGAATCGGTGACAGGTGCGTATTTAAGCGGTAGAATTAAGATTCCTGTACCGAAGGAGCGCAAAAAGCCGACAGGCTGGATTACGGTCAAGGGAGCAAGAGAAAACAATCTCAAAAATGTAGACGTGGATATTCCGTTGGGTGTGCTGACCTGCGTAACCGGTGTTTCCGGTTCGGGAAAGAGTTCACTGGTCAACGAGATATTGTATAAGCACCTTGCAAAGTCTTTAAACCGTGCAAGATGTATTGCAGGAAAGCATGACGACATTGTCGGAATTGAGCAGTTGGACAAGGTCATTGATATTGACCAGTCACCAATCGGACGGACACCGCGTTCTAATCCGGCAACATATACCGGGGTATTCGATATGATTCGTGATTTGTTTGCGGCAACAACCGATGCTAAGGAACGCGGATACAAAAAAGGACGTTTCAGCTTTAATGTTAAGGGCGGACGCTGCGAAGCCTGCTCCGGTGACGGTATTATTAAAATTGAAATGCACTTCCTGCCGGACGTTTATGTGCCTTGCGAAGTCTGTGACGGCAAGCGTTACAACAGGGAAACGCTGGAGGTTAAGTACAAGGGCAAGAACATTTACGATGTACTGGATATGACGGTGGAAGAAGCCGTTACCTTCTTTGACAATGTGCCGAGTATCCGCCGTAAAATCGAAACACTCAATGATGTCGGACTGTCTTATGTCAAACTGGGACAGCCGTCTACAGAGCTTTCCGGCGGTGAAGCACAGCGTATCAAGCTGGCAACGGAGCTTTCAAAGCGAAGCACGGGAAAGACGATTTATATTTTGGACGAGCCGACAACGGGACTGCATTTTGCCGATGTGCATAAGCTGGTTGACATTTTGCATAAGCTGACGGAAGGCGGCAATACAGTGGTGGTAATCGAGCATAATCTCGATGTGATTAAGACGGCTGATTATATCATTGATATGGGACCGGAAGGCGGCGACCGCGGCGGCACAGTGATTGCCAAGGGTACACCGGAGGAAGTTGCAAAGGTCAAGAAGTCCTATACCGGGCAGTATGTGAAGAAGTATCTGGAGACGGAGTAGTTCGGGAATGAAAAGTAGTGTGGCGATACAGCCGATTGAGAAAGAGTGGAAAGACAGATGATTCGCGGAGTAATATTTGATATGGACGGTGTGATGATTGATTCGGAGCGCCAGTCTAACGAAGGGTGGCTTTGGGCGGCAGAACAGCTTGGCGTTGAAATGCCGATGTGGCTGATTGACAGCTTTAAGGGCGCACCCAACACATTGAGCTGTCAGTTTTTTGACAATTATTACCATGGCAAAATTGACTATTGGGAAGCACGAAAACTCAGAACGGAGCATATTTATAAAATTCGGGAAAAAGAAGGTTTGCCGATAAAAAAGGGACTGTTTGAATTGTTGGATTATATCCGTGAAAACGGAATAAAGTGTGCAGTTGCAACGTCTACCCGCAGGGAAAGTGCTGAAAAGACGCTGCATACGATTGGTGCATGGGAATATCTGGACAATGTGGTTTATGGGGACAGCGTGGAACACGGCAAACCCGAACCGGATATTTTTCTGGCGGCGGCAGATAGAATTGGTGTGCCGCCACAGGAGTGTATTGTCATTGAAGACAGCATTAACGGCATTAAGGCGGGACATGCCGCAGGCATGAAAGTCGTGCATGTGCCGGATACGATTCAGATTGATGATACAATTCGTGCGCTGACTTACTGCGTGTGTGAGCATTTAGGCGAGGTGCCGGACGTGATTGAAAAATTAAATGCGCAGGTGTAAATTTGCCGGGAGTTGACAAAGAGGATTACAAAATGACTTTTTAAAAATCAGATTTTAAAAGAGAAGTAAAACAGGCAGAATAAGGCAGAATTGGCGGTTGCCAAGTATGGATTTGTTTTGTATAATGAAATAATACAATGAGCAGCAAAAGTAAAAGTTTCTGTTAATTAGGAAATGATTGCGCAATAAGAAGGAGGAAAACAGTGAACAGCGAATTAGTGTTGGTTCTTGATTTTGGCGGTCAGTACAATCAGTTGATTGCAAGACGTGTCAGAGAATGTAATGTATATGCAGAAGTGATTCCATACACAACAAGTCTGGAAGACATTAAAGCTAAAAATCCAAAGGGTATTATTTTTACCGGTGGTCCAAACAGTGTTTATAAGGAGGATTCACCGTCTTATGATAAATCAATTTTTGAAATTGGTGTGCCGATTCTCGGAATCTGTTACGGTTCACAGCTTATGGCATATAAGCTGGGTGGAGAAGTTGCGACAGCACCGGTCAGCGAGTATGGAAAGACAGATGTTGAAGTAGATACGTCTTCCCTGCTTTTTGAAGGAGTGTCTGCAACGACAACAACATGGATGAGCCATACGGATTATATTGCAAAAGCACCGCAGGGTTTTAAGATTACAGGCCACACAGGCAACTGTCCTGTTGCGGCTATGGAAAATGCAGAAAAGAAGTTATATGCGGTACAGTTCCATCCGGAAGTAATGCATTCCGTAGAAGGTCAGAAGATGTTGCACAATTTCTTATTTAATGTATGTAAATGTACCGGTGACTGGAAAATGGATTCTTTCGTGGAAACAACGATTGCACAGATTCGTGAAAAAGTCGGTGACGGTAAAGTACTTTGTGCATTATCAGGCGGTGTGGATTCATCTGTTGCGGCCGTTATGCTTGCAAAAGCAGTCGGCAAGCAGCTGACCTGCGTATTCGTAGACCACGGTCTGCTACGTAAAAATGAAGGTGATGAAGTAGAAGCTGTATTCGGACCGGATGGTCCATATGACCTGAATTTTATCAGAGTCAATGCACAGGAACGTTTCTACAGCAAACTTGCAGGAGTTACAGAACCGGAAGCAAAAAGAAAGATTATCGGAGAAGAATTTATCCGTGTATTTGAAGAAGAAGCAAAGAAAATCGGTGCTGTCGATTATCTTGTACAGGGAACGATTTATCCGGATGTCATTGAATCCGGTCTTGGAAAATCTGCAACGATTAAGTCCCACCATAATGTAGGCGGACTTCCTGATTATGTAGATTTCAAGGAAATCATCGAACCGCTTCGTATGCTGTTTAAGGACGAAGTAAGAAAAGCCGGACTGGAGTTAGGAATCCCGGAATATCTGGTTTACCGCCAGCCGTTTCCGGGACCGGGACTTGGTATCCGTATTATCGGAGAAGTAACGGCAGATAAGGTTCGTATCGTTCAGGATGCGGATTACATTTACCGTGAAGAAATCGCTAAGGCAGGAGTAGAAGGTCTTGGACAGTATTTCGCCGCCCTGACGAATATGCGCAGTGTCGGTGTTATGGGCGATGAGCGTACTTATGATTATGCCGTTGCACTCCGTGCCGTATGCACAGCCGATTTCATGACTGCCGACTGCGCCCAGATTCCATGGGACGTTTTAAGCACAGTTGCAAACAGAATTGTTAACGAAGTCAAAGGGGTAAACAGAGTGCTGTACGACTGCACGAGCAAACCGCCGGCTACGATTGAGTTTGAATAACGGATTAGAATGCCGAAAGCCTGTATTTATGCGGGCTTCCGGCATTTGTTTTACAAAATGGCTCTACTTTGGCTCTATTTGTGGGTGGAGTAATGACTTTCGTAAATCAATATATTGCTTTGCTAGGTTGATTAGGAGAAAAGATGACAGATAATGAAAAGAGATTTATAAAAAGTATATTTTCGGGAGACAGTAGTGGTCATGACTATTATCATACAATACGAGTATATAAACTGGCTACTAAAATCGCAAAACAGGAAAATGCAGATGTTAAAATAGTGCAGTTGGCGGCTCTGTTACATGATGTTGACGATATTAAGCTTTTTCCGGACACTTATGTTACCAAGAAAAATGCAGTTGATTTTATGACAATTAATAAAATAGATGGTAAAAGGATAGAGGCGGTATGCAAAATTATAGATGAGGTTTCATTTGCAGGAACTGATTCAGTCGTACCTGATACCATAGAAGGAAAATGTGTGCAGGATGCAGACCGACTTGATGCTATAGGAGCTATTGGAATTGCCAGAACATTCGCATATGGTGGTAGTAGGGGAAGAAAGATTTATGATCCGGAAATAAAATCTAAAATGGGAATGAATAAAGAAGAGTATCGGAATAATCAAGATTCTACAAGCATTAATCATTTCTATGAAAAGTTGCTTTTGTTGAAAGACATGATGAATACGACTGAGGGAAAGAAACTGGCAGAACATAGACAGGTTGTAATGCAGGAATTTCTGAATGAGTTTATGCTGGAATGGGAAGGGAAAATGTGATGGAAGTAAAATTTTATGATACAGTTAATGATGAACTATTGAAATTTGCAGTAATTATCTCACAGAGTAACGGAAAGTGGGTATTTTGCAAACATAAAGAAAGAGATACATATGAAGTGCCGGGAGGGCATAGAGAAGCTGGGGAGAATATTTTTGAAACAGCTAAAAGGGAGTTGCAGGAAGAGACTGGGGCTATCAAATTTGAGATAAAACCAATATGCGTATATTCGGTGACAGGTAAGACTAGAGTAAATGATACTGGTGAAGAAACATTTGGACTGCTTTGTTTTGCAGAGATAACAGAGTTTGCGAAAGAATTACATAGCGAGATGGAGAAAGTTGTGCTTATGGATGAGTTGCCTGAGAACTGGACATATCCGTTGATACAGCCGAAATTGATAGAAAAGTATTTACAGGTAAAGATAATTCTATAATTGGAGCAACAGTAACTGTCACAGTCGATAGACCATTAGGAAGTTATCATCCTGAATATAAGGATATGTATTATCCAATAAATTATGGTTACATTGAAGGAGTTATGGCACCAGATGGAGAAGAGCAGGACGCTTATATATTAGGTGTAAATGAACCACTAAAGAAGTTTACAGGTAAAATTATTGCCATTGTTCGGAGAAAAGATGATATAGAAGAAAAGTGGGTAGTTGTGCCAGACGGGGTAACTTTTTCAAAGGAAGAAATCAGGAGACAGATTCATTTTCAGGAACAATATTTCGACAGTGAAATTGTGATGTAATATTAAGGAGATTGCTATGTCATTAGGATTAAAAAGAGGAATAGTGCAGCTTGAACCACATGATAAACAGTGGGATGAGGCTGCCATTCAAACAATCAAAATACTTAATTCTATATTAGGAGATGATGCTATTGATATACAGCATATTGGAAGTACAGCAATACCGGCAATTAAAGCAAAACCGATTATTGATATTGTCGTTGGGGTAACTGATTTTGATAAAGTAATGTTACATAATGAGCAATTACGACAAGTGGGAATATTTTATCGAGGTTCAGATGTGGAACGTCAGCTTCTTTATGTAATGGGCGATATGGAAAATGATACAAGAACGCACCATATTCATATTGTGAAATGGAACGGAACTGAGTGGAAAAATTATATTCATTTCAGAGATTATCTAAATGATAATGAGAATATGGCTTTGCAGTATCAGAAGGTAAAGGAAGAACTGGAAAGTAAGTATGCTGATAATAGGGGATTGTACACTAAAGGAAAGAAAGATATAATAGATATTATTCTCAATAATTAATAATTTTTATTTTGTATGTCTTGACAAAAAATAATTATGAATCTACTATGTTAAAAAGCGATGAAGAGAGATAGTAAATATTTTGGAAATTACAGAGAGGAGTTGCTTGGTGGAAAACTCTATTGAAGAAATATTGAACCAGTCTTGGAGCCGTGTACCGACTGATTTATTCATTAGGCTACACTGGGAACGCCCATTACAGCGTCAGAGTATCGAAAGAAATTTCCGTACTTGCTAAGGTCTATATTGCGAAATATAGATGAATTAAGGTGGTAACACGAAGCTATCAGCTATCGTCCTTAAAGTTAATTTAAGGAGGGTAGCTTTTTTAATACATAAAATAATAGAATCGGAGGAATTAGTGATGAATTATGTTGTTGACAGTTACGAGAATTACAAAGAGGAAAATCGTTTGACTACAAATAATGCAAGAAGAATTGAATTTGTAACAACTACAAGAGTTTTGGATGAGATTATCGGCACCAATAGTAAAATATTAGATTGTGCAGCAGGAACAGGAATTTATGCTTTCTGGTTTGCAGATAAGGGGCATGATGTAACTGCTACAGATATTACGCCAAGGCATATAGACATTATTAATCGAACTCTTACCAATAAAAATTATCATATGAATACTTCTGTTTTGGATGCTACAGATATGTCCTGTTTCGCAGATGATTCATTTGATATTGTTCTCAATATGGGACCATTTTATCATTTGATTACAGAAGAGCAGAGAGAAAAATGCATGAAGGAATGTCTAAGAGTGTTAAGGAAAGGCGGGCTTTTGGTTACTGCGTACATTCCAAGATACTATGTTTTTCAATATATTGCTACGAGCAATGAAAAATATTTGGATGAACACTTGGCGAAACAACTTATTGAAACTGGTGTGCTGAAGCATGATGATGAGAAGTGCTTTTGGACAGATACTTATTACTCATCAAAAGATGAAATGGAATCAATTTATCGAAGATATGGATTAAAAATTGTAGACCATTTCGCTCAAGATGGTTTAGCTCCTCTTTTATCACAAAAGGTTGACAAATGGGATGAAAATCAGTTCAAAACTTGGTGCGACTATCATTATAGTGTATGCCGTGAACAGTCGGTTTTAGGAGCAAGTAATCATGTTATTATAATTGGGAGAAAATAATAAGATTTTGAAAGATATAACCAAAACCAGCGTCAGGAAATAGTGGAGGATACCTTTCATAAGGCAATCTTAAAACAGGGAAAATGTGATGCCTGCTATCTCGATAACGGGACACAGTACACCACAAACCAGCTTCACACAGCCCTTGCAAGGTTAGGAATCCGCGTTCTTCATGCAAAACCAAGAGCCTGTCAGTCCAAAGGAAAAATAGAAAAATTTCACCAGAAGGTGGACCGGTTCATCGCGGAAGTAAGGGTGGCGAAGGTGCATTCCCTGGAGGAACTGAATCAGAAATGGAAGTGTTTTCTGGAGCAGGATTACCAGAAGGAAGCTCATGACGGGATTTATGAGTATTATGAATCCCATGGGGTAAAGGTGCCGGCGGAAGGGATTTCTCCCATGCGGGAGTTTAACAGGGATACCCGGGGGCTAATCTTTCTGGATGCCACAGTGGTAAGTGAAGCATTTCTGCATCATGAGACAAGAAAACTGGATAATGCAGGCTTTTTTTCCTTTGGAGATGTCAAATATGAGGCCAGTACAGCCCTTGCCAATGCAGAGGTGGAAATCGCCTATGACCCCATGAATACAGAGACTATAAAGGTTGTGTATCAGGACATGAAACCAATCATGGCACACCGGGTAAGTATCGGAGCTTTCTGTGATAAAACGGTGGATGTACCGGTTGGAATGACGGACAAGATACCGGAAACATCCAGATTTCTGGATGCTCTGGAAAAGAAATACAAAGAGGATCACAGGCTGATAGCAAATGCCCTTTCTTTTGGTGATTATGGAAAGGCAGGTGGCAGCCATGTATGAGGAATTCTTTGAGCTGATGCATACGCCGTTTACAAGAGATATTCCGGCAGACAGGCTGTACAGTTCGAGGCAGATAGAAGATGCCCTGGGGAGACTGACATACGTGGCAGACAGGCAGTTGTTTGCGGTAGTTACTGCGGATCCGGGATGTGGAAAATCAACGCTTATCCGGATGTTTGAAAGCAGACTCCCAAAGGATAAATATATGCTGCTGTATCTGTCTGATTCGAAGCTGACACCGAGGTGGCTGTATGCAGGACTTCTTGACCAGATGGGACTGGAGGCAAGGTTCTACCGGGGAGATTCAAAGAGGCTGCTGGGGAAGGAAACTTTGGAAGAATTTCGTTTCCTCTTGAATTACAGGTTTGATTCAGCCAGCCCCATGAGTCTGATACTGGTAGGACAGATAGAGCTGTGGGATCAGAAGCTAAGGCTGCAGAGCTACGCAGCTATCCGACAGAGAATCGCTATGAATATCGTGTTGAACCGCCTGGACAGGGCAGAAACTGGCAAATATATCGCGGCACATATGGCGTATGCAGGAGTGAAACAGGATCTGTTCACCAGTGGAGCAGAAGATGAAATCTTCAAGGTATCCGCAGGCATACCACGGATGATCAACAGAATCTGCGAGAAAACACTGATGTACGCATATCAACAGCAGAAACGGCTGATAGATGAGCATATGGTGCGATTTGTAGCTGACCATGAAATGGTTGGAGGAATAGAGTAAGAAATCCGGGGCGAGAGCCCCGGAAGCAGTGACAGAAAGAAGAGTGAGTTTGTGACAACGTGTGAGAGCAGAGTTGTGACAGCTCATGGAATTTTTAACAGCAATAACACAACACAGGGAGAAATAAACATGACAGCATATACAGTAAGAGATGCAAAAATAGAGGATGCACAGCGGATACTTGAAATCTATGCGTATTATGTGGAAAATACGGCGATTACATTTGAATATGATGTGCCGTCCAAGGAAGAATTCAAACAGCGCATGAGGAAGACTATGCAGAAGTATCCGTATCTTGTCATTGAAAAAGAGGGAAGGGTATACGGATATGCCTATGCAGGACCATTTAAGGAGCGCGCGGCATATGACTGGGCGTGTGAATTGTCTATTTATGTAGACCATGCCGCGAAGAAATGTGGACTGGGAAAACAGCTATACGCCGCTTTAACAGAGTGTTTAAAGCAAATGGGAATCACCAACCTGTATGCGTGTATCGGATATCCGCAGACGGAAGACGAATATTTGGATAAGAACAGCGAGCAGTTTCATGCACATCTGGGATTTCAGACAGTCGGCACATTTCACCGGTGCGGATATAAATTTAACCGTTGGTACGACATGATCTGGATGGAAAAGATGATTGGAGAGCATCAGAGCCAGCAGCTGCCGGTGGCATACCGGACGGCACAAAAAAACAGGATATAGCAGAAAAATATCGAAAGAATAATGAAATCGGTAAAGCAAAAATAAGCCGCAAAGTATGTATATACCGCCTATAAATCGTCAGATTCAGGTCTGAATGTCTGATTTTATGGGTGGGTATAAAGCGCTTTGCGGCTTATTTTAATAAGTACATCAGTCTGCTTATGCGTCAGCAGATTCATCAGAAGCGGCAGGTGCGGCTTCCATGTTTTTCGGTAAAACCAGATTTAAAAGAATGGCAACGAGGAAAACAACAGCAACGCAGTTTTCGGCGAAGACCGTCTTTACAATCTGTGGAAAAATATCAAAAATTTCAGGAACCTGTGTAAAACCGATGCCGATACTTAAAGAAAGTGCGGCAATGGTGATATTTCTCTGGGAGAAGCCACATTTTCCAATCATCTGAAGTCCGCTGATAACGATGTTACCAAACATCATCAGTGTACAGCCGCCAAGAACCGCATCCGGCAGTGTCGCAAGCAGTGAACCGAAAAACGGGAAAATTCCGGCTAAAATCATAATCACGGCACCGGCGCCAATCGCATAGCGGTTGACAACCTTTGTCATGGCAACCAGTCCGACATTCTGGCTGAATGACGTAATCGGCAGACAGCCAAAAACAGAAGACAATGCGCTGATAAAACCGTCACAGGCAATAGAACCGGAGGTTTCCTTTAAAGTCGCTTCGCGGTTTAAACCGGCGGCGGCAAGGGCGGAGGTATCACCAATCGTTTCTGTTGCTGATACAAGGAAAATTAAAGTAACAGAAATAATAGCGTTTATGTTAAATTCCGGTTTAAACGGCAGTAGCTGTGGAAATGCAATGATAGAAGTGCCTTCCAGAGAAGAAAAATCCACCGCACCCAGAATCACAGCCGCAATATAGCCCATAATCAGTCCGAATAAAACGGACAACTGCTTGAAATATGATTTTGCAAAAATATTAAAAAGGATACAGCAAAGCAGTGTAAATGTACCGAGAATCCAGTTCGTGGCAGAACCGAAGGTTTCACTGCCGCTGCCGCCGCCAAAGGAAGCCGCACCAACGGATAATAAAGAAAATCCGATAGCGGTTACAACGGTTGCGGCAACAATCGGTGTAATCAGGCGGATCCAGTATTTTGCAAGAAGTCCTAAGATACCCTCAATAATACCGCCGACCAATACCGCGCCGACAATTGCATTATAGCCGTAGGTTGGTCCGAGGTAGCAGAATACGGATACAAACGTAAAACTGATACCCATAACAATCGGGAGTCCCGAACCGATTTTAAAAATCGGGAAAAGCTGTATTAAAGTACCGATACCGGCAATCAGCATGGCACTCTGGATTAAAGAGGCGCTGTCAGCTGTGGACAGTCCGCTGGCTGCGGCAACGATAAAAATAGGTGCGATATTGGCAACAAACATTGCCAGTATGTGTTGTAAGCCAAAAGGAATGGCTTGTTTTACGGAAATCTTACCATTCAGATGATACAGATTTTCCGTTGAGGTCGTTGTATTTTTGTTCATGATATTCTCCATTTGCAGGCAGTGCGTTTTACCGCCGCTGCCTTTTTACATTAAGTTGTTTTGTATTTTATTTCTGTTTTATTCATGGCGGAAAGTAATTGTACCGGTTGCGGCATCCATGCTGTCTACAATTGCAAGGGATTCCAGATGATAACCGAGGTTGCGGATAATGCGTCCGCCGGACTGGAAGCCTTTTTCAATGACAATGCCGATACCCTCGACCGTTGCGCCTGCTTCATTTACGATAGAAATAAGCCCCTGTAACGCACAGCCGTTTGCAAGAAAATCATCAATAATCAGTACGTGGTCGTCCGGGCTTAAAAATTTCTTGGAAACAATCACCTGATTCTTGCATTTGTGGGTGAAGGATTCCACTTCCGCAACGTACATTTCACCTTCAATGTTAATGCTTTTTGACTTCTTTGCGAAAACGACCGGAACATCAAAATGGCGCGCTACCATGCAGGCAATACCGATACCGGAAGCTTCAATCGTCAGAATCTTGTTAATATGTTCGTTTGCAAAACGGCGCTTAAATTCTTCACCGATTTCATCAAACAGCTGAATGTCCATCTGATGATTTAAGAAGCTGTCTACTTTTAAGACATTTCCTTCTTTTACAATACCGTCTTTTGTAATGCGTTCTTCTAAGAAATTCATAATTCCTCCTAATAAAATGTGGTTGTTAAAATGACGGGCAGACCCGAATCACATTCGGTCAGGCACATCATTTATAGGATTTTAGATAAATTATAGTCTATCAAAATGGCACGGATGTAGCAATATAAAAGTTGAAATTGGGAGAAAATAACCTATATTAGTTCCGGAGTATTTGTGTTACAATGTCAGAAGATATCTTAGGTAAAGCCGGACATTGAAAAAATCGCAGGATACAGTATAATGAAAAGTAAAATAAAAGGATAAGCCGCAAAGCGGCGGAAACGGGGGTATTTTATGTTAAAGGACTGGAACCGATTGGAACAACCGTCAAAAGAGGAAATGGAACAGCGTTTAAAGAAGGCGCGTGCGCGCTTAGAACAGCAGCAGATTCTGATGAAGGAAAAGAAACTGCCGGTGCTGGTGCTGTTAGAAGGCTGGGGTGCGGCAGGCAAGGGTAGTGTGCTTGGAAAGATTATTAAAAATATCGACCCGCGCTTTTTTAAAGTGGCAGTTATGGATGAGCCGACAGAAGAAGAAGCACGCAAGCCGTTCTTATACCGTCATTTTGTAAAGATACCGGAAGCGGGCAAATTCGTCTTTATGGACAGCGGATGGATGAGCGAAGTGACAAGGGAAAAGCTGCGCGGGGAATTATCCGAGCAGGAGTATAAAAAGAAAATAGAAAGTATCAAACGTTTTGAAAGACAGCTTACAGACAACGGTTATCTGCTGATGAAGTTTTTCTTCCAGATTGATGAAAAGGAGCAGAAAAAGCGGCTGGATAAGCTGGCGGATGACAAAAATACGAGCTGGAGAGTCAGTGAACATGATGTATGGCAGAATAAGCATTATGATAAATGCATGGATGTTTATGAGCAGTATCTGTGCGATACGAACCAGTCGAGCGCGCCGTGGTATCTGGTAGATGCCAAAGATAAAAAGTGGGCGCAGTTACAGATTTTGGAAACACTGGTGCAGGGAATTGACACGGCACTTCAAAACAGTACGCTGGCAGTGCCGCTGTTACAGAATGCATTTCCGTTAAAACCGATTGAAAAGCTGGCAGACGTGGCGTTGGATAAGACTTTGACAGAGGAAGAATATGATACTTTGTTAAATCAGTATCAAAAGCGTCTGCGCGAACTGCACAATGAATTATACCGTAAAAAAATACCGGTTATCATTGCCTATGAAGGCTGGGATGCCGCAGGAAAGGGTGGAAATATCAAGCGTATTACCGAAGCGTTAGACCCAAGGGGGTATGAAGTACACCCGATTGCAAGTCCAGAACCGCATGAAAAGGCAAGACATTATCTGTGGCGTTTTTGGAACAGACTGCCAAAGACCGGACATGTTGCGATATTTGACAGAACGTGGTACGGCCGTGTCATGGTTGAACGGCTGGAGGGCTTTTGCAGTGAAAATGACTGGCAGAGAGCCTATGTGGAAATTAATGAATTTGAAAAAGAGCTGGCAGACTGGAATGCAGTTATTGTAAAATTCTGGGTGCAGATTGATAAGGATACACAGCTTGCACGTTTTAAGGAACGTGAAAATACACCGGAAAAACGTTGGAAGATTACAGACGAGGACTGGCGCAACCGTGAAAAATGGGATTTGTATGAGGAAGCAGTCAATGAAATGCTGCAAAAGACCAATACAGCCTATGCGCCGTGGCACATTTTAGAGTCCAATGACAAAAAATATGCGAGAATCAAAGCATTAAAGACCGTTATTGAGGCAATTGAGAAAAAAATGGAATAAAAAACGGAGTATCTTATGAACATTTTTGACATCATCGGGCCGGTCATGGTCGGACCGTCCAGCTCCCACACGGCGGGAGCGGTAAGAATCGGCTACATTTCGGGAAAATTGCTCGGAGAGCCGGTGAAAAAAGCAGCGATTTTATTATACGGTTCATTTCTTGCAACAGGAAAGGGACACGGCACACAGAAAGCCTTAGTGGCAGGACTTCTTGGCATGGTACCGGACGATATACGGATTCCGGACAGCTTAAAAATTGCAGCGCAAAAAGGAATTGAAATTACTTTCGGCACGGCACAGCTGCGGGAAGCCCACCCGAACTCCGCACAGATTTATCTTACCGGGGAAACGGGAAGGACGTTAGAGGTCATCGGAGAGTCGATTGGCGGCGGCAGAATCAACATCGCACAGATTGACGGAATCCAGACCAATTTCACAGGCGAATATCCGACGTTAGTCGTGCATAACCTCGACCAGCCGGGACACGTGACGGAAGTTACTGCCATGCTTGCAAAAGCTCGCATTAATATCGCAACCATGCAGCTGTACCGCTCGGCGCGCGGCGGCGATGCAGTTATGGTGCTGGAGTGCGACCAGGAAGTGCCGGAGCAGATTGTCCACCGGTTAGAACAGCTTTCGGGTATTAAAAAAGTAACGTATCTGAGCCTTGTATAAAAGCTGTATACAAAAAACAATGCGGAATGGAGAGTATATGATTTATCATTCAATTCAGGATTTATTAAATCTGGCAAAGGAATATCAGATACCTTTGTGGGAGGTTGTATGCCGGGCGGATATGGAAGAACGGCAGGTTACAAAAGAGCAGTCCTTTGAAACGATGCACCGGATGTATGAAGCGATGAAGCAGGCAGACAGCGCGTATGATAAAGATTTAAAATCGGCAAGTGGACTGGCGGGCGGCGACGGCGAAAAATTGCATTGCTATAATGCGGCAGGAAAAAATATTGCGGGAGAATACATTGGGCTTGTCATGGAAAAGGCAGTCAAAATGGGCGAGTCCAACGCCTGCATGAAGCGGATTGTTGCTGCACCGACGGCCGGTGCATGCGGCGTGATTCCGGCAGTTTTTCTGGCATATCAGGAATATTTCCGGGCAGAGGAACAAAAAATGGTGGAAGCGATGTATCTGACGGCGGGAATCGGCGCGGTGATTGCGGAAAATGCAAGCATTGCGGGCGCGTCCGGCGGCTGTCAGGCAGAAATCGGTTCGGCAAGCGCCATGGCGGCGGCAGGGCTTGCTTATTTGCAGGGCGGCGACGATGAACAGATTGTCAATGCCATGGCATTCGCCTTAAAAAATATGCTGGGGCTGACCTGCGATCCGGTCTGCGGACTGGTAGAAGTGCCGTGTATTAAAAGAAATTCAGCCGGTGCGGTCAATGCTGTCACCAGTGCGCAGATGGCACTGGCGGGTATCTGCAGTGCGATTGCACCCGATGAAGTCATTGATACGATGCGCCGTATCGGCAATGCGCTTCCGGCATGTTTAAAGGAAACGAGCGAAGGCGGGCTTGCAACAACTCCTTCGGCGCAGAAGGTACGCGAAAAAATGGACGGAGAACAGTAACTATGCCTCTTGATTTAACACAACTGTCACAAATTACAGAACCGCTTCTTGCGTGGTATGAAAAAAATGCCCGTGTATTGCCGTGGCGTGAAAATACCGATGCTTACCGCGTGTGGGTATCGGAAATTATGCTGCAGCAGACAAGAGTGGATACGGTGATTCCGTATTACGAGCGTTTTTTACGGCGTTTTCCGGATGTGGCGGCACTTGCCGCGGCACCGGAGCAGGAGCTTTTAAAAATGTGGGAGGGGCTTGGATATTATTCGCGGGTGCGAAATATGCAGAAAGCCGCACAGCAGATTTGTGAAAAATATAACGGCATTTTCCCAAACGAATATGAACAGCTTTTGTCCCTGCCGGGTATCGGTGCTTATACGGCGGGAGCAGTCGCTTCGATTGCATGGAATAAGCCTTATGCGGCGGTGGACGGAAACGTGCTTCGCGTGGTGACACGTCTGACGGCAGATTCCAGAGAAATTTCCGATACAAAATTTAAAAATGAAATCACAGCGGCATTGCAGGAAATTTATCCTGTGGACAAGTGCGGTATCTTTACCCAGAGCCTGATGGAACTGGGCGCAGTTGTCTGCATGCCAAACGGTACACCGCGATGCACGGAATGTCCGCTACAAAGCTTATGCAGTGCCTGTGCAGCGGGCACACAGCCAGCGTATCCCGTAAAGAAAAAGAAAGCACAGCGCAGAATCGAAGAAAAGACCGTGCTTTTAATGATACATGCGGGCAGGCTGGCACTGCAAAAAAGAGCCAAGAACGGATTGCTTGGTGGCATGTGGGAACTGCCGAATCTTTCGGGAAAAGCAGATATAGCGCAAATTCAAAAGTGGCTTGAAAAGTGTGGAATCACGGACTGTCGGATACAAAAAGGCAGTCCGGTGTGCCACATTTTCACACATATCGAGTGGCATATGGACAGTTATCTTATCGAATGTGGAAAAGCAGCCCCGGATTCGGATTTTACGTGGATAACAGAGCAGGCTTTGGAAAAGGAATATGCACTGCCGACAGCCTTCAAAAAAGTGTATACACAAAACCGGCCATTGTGAGAAATTTGTTGACATTGGGCGGTAAGTGGAGTATAAAGTTTATATCGCTATTAACATACATTTATAATAGGAAGAAAATTTTTTGGAGGATGTAACGATGGAAAGTTACAAGTTTTTACTGGATTTGGCAGTGATACTGCTTTGTACAAAGGTATTGGGGCTGGCGACGAAGCGTGTACAGATGCCGCAGGTTGTCGGCTCATTGCTTGCCGGTCTTTTGTTAGGACCGTCTATGCTGGGGCTGCTTACGGAAACGGAGTTTTTAAGTAATGTAGCGGAGCTTGGCGTTATCGTACTGATGTTCTGCGCCGGACTGGAAACAGATATTAAAGAGCTGAAAAAGAGCGGAAAAGCTGCATTTGTTATTGCACTCTGTGGCGTTATCGTGCCGATTATCGGTGGATTTGCCGTTGCATATTTCTTTAACAAGCCGGGTGTTATTGATTCGGATGCCTCATGCAGCGTTGTGCTTCAGAATGCATTTATCGGCGTTATACTGACGGCAACTTCTGTCAGCATTACGGTTGAAACCTTAAAGGAAATGGGCAAATTAAAAACTCATTCCGGCAACGCGATTTTAGGGGCTGCCATTATTGATGATATTTTAGGTATTGTGGCTCTGACAATTATTACAAGTCTTGCAGATGAATCGGTGAATGTAGCGGTTGTACTGTTAAAGGTTGTATTATTCTTTGTATTTGCAGGTGTTGTGGGTTTTGTATTTTACAAGTTTTATAAAAAATGGATTGAAAGCGCTGACCGCGGACGTCACAGACATGCCATCATAGCTTTTGTATTCTGCCTTTTAATATCTTACGTGGCAGAAGCGTGGTTTGGTGTTGCGGATATTACAGGTGCATATATTGCAGGTCTGATTATTTCCAATACAGAGCGTTCTGAATTTATCCAGTCCCGTTTTGACACCCTTTCATTTTTACTGCTCTCACCGGTATTTTTTGCAAGTATCGGACTGAAGGTAGAACTGCCGAATATGACAGGAACGATTATTGCATTTACCGTTGTATTAGTTATTGTAGCGGTGTTGACCAAAGTTATTGGCTGCGGACTCGGTGCAAAGATATGCGGATACAAGCCGTATCAGTGTAAGCGCATCGGTGTCGGCATGATTTCACGAGGCGAGGTCGCCTTAATTGTAGCCAGCAAAGGTGCGGCACTCGGCATGATGGGCAGTGCCTTTATGGGACCGGTTGTTATCGTGGTTGTTATTACAACGATTATCACACCGATTTTGTTAAAAATAGTATTTAAGAAAGGTCCAAACAATTACATACCGGATTCAGAAAGCATTTCCACATATCATACAAAGATCAGCGATTTGAGAAAGAATCTGTTTGGATAGGTTAAAATAGAATGATTAGAAACTGCAGTCTGGAAGAAATTTCCGATGGAAAGTTATATAGTGAAAATGATATGGTAAAGACAGATACGAATCAGTGTCAGGGCTGCAATTCCGTATGCTGTCACGGCATGGGAGATTCGATTGTGTTAGACCCGTATGATATCTGCCGTCTGACAAGACAGCTTCAGATGCCGTTTGAAAGTCTGGTGGAGAAACATCTGGCATTAAATGTCGTAGACGGCGTGATTCTACCGAATCTGAAAATGGCAGGGGAAAACGAAACCTGTACATTTTTAAATGAACAGCAGCGCTGCCGGATTCACGGTGCAAGACCGGGTATCTGCCGGCTGTTTCCGCTGGGAAGATACTGGCAGGACGACACACATTTTCAGTATATCCTGCAAAAGGACGAGTGCCACAAGCACAATCTCACGAAAATCAAGGTGAAAAAGTGGCTGGATACGCCGGATTTAGAAGCGTATAACGCATTTCTTGTGACATGGCATGCTTTTTTAAAGGAAATTCAGGCGGCACAGCAGGGACTGGATGAAGGGCAGAACAGAATTTTAACAATGTATATTTTAAAAAGCTTCTTTGCACTGCCGTATGACGGACGCGATTTTTATGTGCAGTTTGAAGAACGCATGAAAAAAGCAAGACAGGATTTGGCAATGGACTAGCCGGAAAGAGAGGAAACATCAATGAAAATCGACTTGTTTCAAATCGGAAATTTTCATGTACGCGGATATGGCTTTATGATTGGACTGGGATTTCTTCTGGCGCTGGTGCTTGGGTGTAAGCGGGCAAAAAAGCTGGAGTTGAAAGACGAATCCGTGATTGATATCGCAATTCTTGCGATCATCGGCGGATTCTTAGGCGCAAAGATTTTGTATGTGATTGTAAGCTTTAAGGATTTCTTAAAAGACCCGCTTGCGGTTTTGGGGTCTGAGGGCTTTGTTGTTTACGGCGGCATTATTGCGGGGGTGCTTGCGGCGTGGATTTACTGCAAAGTAAAAAAACTCGTATTTTTGGAGTATTTTGATTTAATCATGCCGGAAGTGGCACTTGCACAGGGTTTTGGCAGAATCGGCTGCTTTTTGGCAGGCTGCTGTTACGGACGGGAAACAACCGCCGCATGGGGCATTACATTTCCCGCAGACAGCATGGCGCCGTCAGGCATAAAGCTTATTCCGACACAGCTTCTTTCAGCAGCAGGGGATTTTTTGATTGCCGCAATCCTGATATGGATTGCACACCGTTTTTTATATCAGCAGAAAAAGCTGATAACAGGCGATATCGGCAGTATTTATTTACTGCTGTACGGTATCGGAAGATTTCTGATTGAGTTTTTAAGAAATGATTACCGCGGGGCGGTCGGATTTTTGTCCACCTCCCAGTTTATTTCCGTTTTTATCGTGGCGCTTGGGGTAACGCTGATGGTTTACCATAGAAAAAAGAATCCGGTAAAGTAAAAGAACAGGATACGGAGTAAAATTTCAAAGGAGAAAAGGGGTAGTGTATGAAAAGTGCAAAAAATGAATTAAAACAGTTTGTAGCCGGAGTTGTTATGTTGATTGTGGGGTTGTTTATTTTATCCCAGAAAGTGGTTGTATCGTCCGGCTGGTTCGGTTACGGCGGAACAATTATGCTTGGTGGTGTCCGTCTGAATTCGGGGATGATTATGATTCCGTTTATTATCGGTATTATATGGATGTTCGCAAGCGGAGCCTCTTTTGCATCGAAGTTGTTTACGGCATTGAGTGTTATTTTGATTGTAGCATCCATTATTTTAAATACAAATATTTACATGGTTTCAATATCAATGTATGAATGGGTTATTATGCTCGTGCTGATTTTTGGCGGAGCAGGATTTGTTGCAAAGGTCTTATTCTCCGATGCATATAAGGAAGAAAAGCATAAGGGGAAAAAGAAAGATGCAGCCGGTGAAGATTCAACACAGGATTCACTGGATGAGGAGCTTGAACGCATGAAAAAAGGCTTAAAATAGGCAAAAAATAAAGATACTACTAAAAATACTACCAGGATTCGTCTATGGTAGTATTTTTATTTTCAGCCGGATTTGATAAATAAAAGGTGTAAACAAAATAAATCAACCGCCGCAGGAAGCGGCAGAAAGGAGAAAGTTATGGTTACAGTTGTATCTGTTCTTTCAGTTGTTGCAGCAATTTTTTGTATGGTATTTTTAAGTCAGGGGTCTTTTAGCATGATTGGATATTTTATAGACCTGCCGGGACTCATTTTTTTGGCACTGCTTGTAATTCCGGCTGTATGCATTTCGGGATTTGCAAAAGATTTTGGCAAAGGGCTTGCAATCTCTATGCACAAGAATTCGGAAGTTACATTATTACAGCTGAATAAAAGTATTGAAGCAGTAAAGCTGGTTCAAAAGCTGCTGATTTATGCAGGTGTATTTATCAGTCTGTTTTCATTTGTGGTTGTTGTACAGGTTATGCCGGATGCCGTGCAGTACAGTGCGCAGGAATATATGCAGGTTTTTGGCAATAATTTTGCAGTTGCAATTCTTCCATTGATGTATGCATTGGTATTCAGCCTGTTGTTACTGCCGGTATCCGCAGTATTACAGCGTAAAAAGATTGAATACATACAGAAGTAGCAAAAATGCCTGCGAAATGAGGATTCGTATGAAAAAATTTATTGTGAAATTTGCAACAGTGATACTGTATGTATTGATGGTGGCATATCTGTCAGAATTCAAAATCGGACTGCTGCTGGACTGGAAAGCGCTGGCAGCAGTGTTTTCCGGCAGTCTGCTGTTTTCAGTACCGGCAGTATTCAACACGGACAGCCGCAGCTCGTGGAGGAATACGTTCTGTAAAAATATCATTACAGCGGGATATATTGCAACGTTTTTGTTTTTATTTGCCCGCTTAAACCAGCCGAAAGGCTATGAAAATCTGCTCGCGGATATTGCACTGAACTGTCGTCCGCTGCTGTACAGCCTGATATTATATATCCTTTTAAAGCCCGAAAAGCCGGCGGAGGAAGATGAACCGGTGGGAGATGTGACGGAGGAAAGTGAAAGTATACGGGAGGATTGTGAACAAGAGGGCAGTGTCCTACAAGAAAAGAATATGAAAAATATACAAAAAGAATATGCACAAAAGGAGGTCTTAAAAGAAAGTGCCATAGAGGTAAAGGAATCGACAGCCGGTAGATATGAAAGCGGTATCGGACAAAATACGGATAAGCGGGATAAAACGGCAGAACAGATTTATTATGCGTTCCGTAACAAAGGACTGACCCAGAGGGAGGCAGAGGTCGCAAGACTGGCATGTTCCGGGCGCTCTAATAAGGAAATTGCAGAAGAACTGGTCATTTCCGAAACGACAGTCAAAAAACATATGCAGCATATTTTTGAAAAACTGGAGATAGGGAGCCGGGAGGAACTGCGGAATATGTAAATAATGGTAAATAATAACAAGCGGTCAGTTCACCGTTGTCACTTGACTTGACTGACCGCTTGTTATTATTTCTGCTATACGGAATTGCTTTTTTTTGATAATATATATTAAAGATACAGTACATGTTTTAGGATATAAGAATATTGGGCAGGTGATTTTGATGAAAGCAGATGAAGTGATATGTGAGGTTTCAAAGCTGTGCAGGGATTTTCATGCAGATGAAGTGATTTTATATGGTTCAAGGGCAAAGGGGACAGCCAGAGAACGCAGTGATATTGATATAGCGGTGTCAGGAGTGGAATGTTTTGACGAACTTGTTGAAAAAATAGAAGAACTGCCGACACTTTACAGCGTGGATTTATTAAATATGGATACTTGCAGGAATGAATTGTTATTGGAGGATATTAAGCAATATGGACGAAAAATTTAGCAGACGTTTTAAATCTTTTTGTAATTCACTGGAGGCGTTGTCGGAGGCAAGGGAAAGAGATTTATCAGATTCTTTTGTATTAAGTGGGACAAGTGCTAAATTTAGTATAACATTTGATTTGTCATGGAAGGTTATGAAAGATATACTGGTGCAGTATTACGCGATAACAGGTTTTGTGGCAGGCTCGCCAAGGGTAGTCCTGCGGGAAGCTTTTAAGGCAAATTTAATTTCAGATGATGCATGGATGGATATGTTAAAAGTGAGAAATGAACTTGCGCATGATTATGATTGTGAAATTGTAAAAAAGCACTGCAATACAATTGTTGAAAAGTATATTGATTTGTTTTATGAGTTTGAGGAAGTCGTGAAAAAACTAGGGGATTAGAGGGAAAACAGGTATACAAATTATGAATATAAAACTTATAATATTTGATTTTGATGGAACGATAATGGATACCAAAAAGACGATTGTAGTTTCAAAACAGGAAACATTACGTCAGATGGGATTAGATGTGGCAGAAGAACAGGCTTGTGCCGATACAATTGGTATGTCAGCAAAAATAGGATTTCAGAAGTTATGTCCGGAATTGTCAGATGATATGATTGATTTATGTATGAAAAAATATCGTGAAATTTTTGATGAAACCAAGAAAACAATCCCGCCGTTATTATTTCCTAATATGATTGAAACATTAAACAGATTAAATGAAAAAGGTATTGTTTGCACAATTGCTACTTCAAGAGGACGAGATTCATTACTTGGTTTTCTTGAAAGCATGAACATTGCAAAATATTTTTCGTATTTGTTAGCAGCAGAAGATACTACTTTGCATAAGCCTAATGCAGAACTGGTAAAAAAGACATTAAATGAGTTGTCATATAATGCACAGGACACTTTAGTCGTTGGGGATATGCCATTTGATATACTTATGGGCAAAAATGCAGGTGTGTATACATGTGGAGTAACCTATGGGGTTTCAGGCAAAAATAGTTTGTTAGAGGCGGGAGCAGATTGGGTAATTGATGACATAAGCGAATTATTGGAAATTGTATAAGGAAAGTTTTTTTATCGGCACGATTTCAGATATAGAATAGGTAAATGAATAATTACTTAATTTACAAACACTATTTATTTTATACAACAGAAAAAGTAAACGGAGAAACACACCATGTACTTATTAGCAGAAGTCTTTTTTTATGCCGGACAGCGAAGCAGTCTGCCGCAAGTGGGATACCGACCCGATGCTGTTTTTGATAACGCGGGAAATTACTGGGGAATTACATTTGTTGAATTGCAGGCTGACCGATTTGATGTTCCGATTCCGGCGATTATAAAATTTACATTTGAGGAGTATCATTATAGTGAGGTCAGTGTCGGAGCAACGTTTTCGATTATGGAGGGCGGACACAAGGTTGGGACTGGAAAAATTATTGGAAAGGACATTTAAAGGGGCAGGACAGCCAACGCATGATATGAGATAAGGGGAAGAAAGCATGAAGAAGACAGCAGTAAAATTAAAACATATAAATTTTAATATGAAGGAACATGGTCTTGTGGGACATCTTGCAGAACCGGAGCAGACCAACGGCAAAGCAGTCATTGTGATTATGGGCGGAGAGCAGAGCTTTCTTCCGGGGATTAAAATAGCAGAGCGGTTTGCGGATTATGGATTCACCGGCTTAGCCGTATCATTGTTTGGCGCAGAGGGGCTTCCGGACACGCCCGACAGATGTCCGCTGGAAATGAAAGGCTTCAAAATACTACAAAACAGAAAGCGTTTCGCACAAAGTTATGGGCATGTGGCTTGCGTATTATGAAGCTTATCAGGATAAGGCGGCGGAAGAAAAAGCACATTTAGAGATCAAAAAGACAAATGCAAGAATATTGATGATTGCGGGAGGTGCAGACGAAGCGTGGCCGGAGATTATACCGCATGATTCCGCTTGTCGGCATGATGTATAAAAGCTTTGGGAAACACAAAAAGGAATGTATGGCGGCGTTTGAACAGTCTGAAAAAGAAATAATAAACTGGTTAAGATAATAAGAATTGGCATGGCAAACTGCTATCCGCATGTACTGGCAGACCTTTGTGAAACCTTTGAAATAAAACCGTCTATTGTGAGGTGGTTGTTGAGAGGGAGATAGATTAGGCATATATAATGTTAATTATTAAAATTTCTGTACGAAAGGTAAAATTATATGATTACGATAAAAGAGTTCTATGGTGATGTTAAAGATATAGATGAGAGTGTTCTTGCAGTGAAATCAGATTGTTTATGGGAGAAAGGTTCACTATTGGATATAAAGAATCTGGTTACGCCACAGTTAGTTCATTTACATATTCTTGTTAATCTGATTGGAAATTGGAGATACGAAGGCTGGTGGTTTATAATGTGCGAAATGGTGCAATTTGTACCTTATATTGCTGAGACATTAAGCCAGGCAGGGGCAGAAGATATGAAAACAGCTTTTGAAAAGGTAATTGACTGCTTTCCCGGAGACACGAGATTTGAAGATTCAGAGGAATATTTTGATATTGTTAATTTTTTACAAAGCATGGCATATAAAGTAAAGAATGAAAGCTTGAAAACTATAACGCGGGAGGAGCGCAAAGCCAATATAAAAAAGCTGCAAAAGTGTGTAGACGAATTGGATGAGATAACCAGCAGGTATTGGGGCGATGATGCGCCTGGTCATGGGTGGAAACAGGCAATAGATTATATTGAATTGAACCGCTAGTATAAAATCAAAAATATATGTATTTATGGACGAAAAATCGCTTAGATATGCGATTAAAGCTCAAAGCATACGGAAAATTTGGAGGTTTTGTCCATTTTCCAGATGTAAAATCTGCCGAAACATGATGACACGTATGAACTGCACCGTCTGCTGGGAGCACTGTTATCCAAGGAACTTACAATAGATGAAAAACTAAACATAAATGGTTTTACTGTAGAGCAGATTGCATCTCAATTACCCTATCGACACATGCTGAACGTATGGCACAAATCAAGCTTTAAAGGTACGGGAGTAATCCTTTATTTATAAAAAATACCGCCAAAGAAATAGTCACCTTAAGCTGTCTGTTTCTTATGGCGGTTTTTGATTTTTTACCGGTATTTACAGAGGACAAAACAGTGTGCAATTAAAATTTTGTTGACAAATACCCCATTGGTGTATATAATTATCTGCGATATTAATACCCCACAGGGGTATATTTTAACCGGTAATATTAAAGGAAAATGAAACATGGGAATGGAAAGAAAAGTTCTTATTATCGATGGCATGACCTGTATTAACTGTCAGAATAAAATAGAGCAGGAATTAAAGAATACAGCAGGAATTTCTAAAGTGCAGGTTTCTTATAGCAAAGGACAGGCTGAAATAGAATTTAATCCGGAAATAGTGACATTAAACCGTATTGCTGCGATTATTGAGAAGCTGGATTATACAGTTATCGATAAAAAGCAGGCAGATTCTTTAAAATGGGTTAGAAGGATTGGAACACTGGCGGTTATTATTTTACTGTATTATCTGTTACAGCATTTTGGTATTTTAAATTTACTTGTTCCGTCAATGCTTGCCGATTCCCAAATGAGCTATGGCATGCTCTTTATCGTAGGGCTTTTAACATCTGTTCACTGTATAGCGATGTGCGGCGGGATTCATCTTTCACAGTGTATTCCTTCGAGGAACGCTGAGAATACAAGTTCATCCAGAATAAATGTCATCATGCCTTCGGTACTGTACAACGCAGGACGTGTAGTTTCGTATACGGCAGTCGGATTTGTGCTTGGCGGAGCAGGAATGATTTTGACAGGCGGTTCGGGCAGTGGAATGCCGCTGCTGTTACAGGGCATATTAAAAATAACAGCCGGATTATTTATGGTGATAATGGGAATCAATATGCTGGGGATTTTTCCGGCATTGAGAAAGCTTCAAATCAGATTCCCGCGAAAGTCCGTCATAAAAATCAATCAGAAAAAAAGAACAGAAAAAAGACCGTTTGTTGTCGGGCTGTTAAACGGATTTATGCCATGCGGTCCGATGCAGTCTATGCAGATTATTGCACTCGGTTTGGGCAATCCCATATCGGGAGCACTGGCAATGCTGATGTTCAGCTTAGGCACGGTTCCGCTGATGCTGGGGCTTGGAAGCCTTGTATCGGCGCTTGGGGAAAAATATACGAAGCTTGTCATGCAGACAGGCGCGATACTGATTGTGGTGCTCGGACTTGCAATGCTTTCACAGGGAGTGGGTCTGGCAGGCATGAATCCGGTCAGAATTTCACAGGGATATCACAATACAGCGGAATTTGATACGGCGGTGATAGCGCAGTCAGGGGATATTCAGTATGTGGAAAGCAATCTGGATTTCGGAACGTATCCGGAGATTACGGTTTATACCGGGATTCCGGTAAAATGGACGATAAATGTGCCGGAAGATGTTATTAACGGCTGTAATTACAAAATGATAGTAAAGACTTACGGAATCACCCATGAATTTACACCGGGTACAGAAGATAAAAGTGCAGGTTCTAAAAATACGGCGGCTCAAAGTACAGCTTCGACAGAAAACGCCGCAGCTGCGTCATACATAACGCCTGCCGTAGAAAACGGACAGTTAGCAATAGATATCGGTACACTGACAGAACATCCGTTATATGTAAATTATGATTCAAACGGAACCAATATACAGATGATTGCCGTAAATGCGTCTGACGGCTCAGCACGATTATCACTGAACACCTGTCAGACCTGCAATCCTTCTCCAAAAGCGTATTTCAAGAAGAGAAGCGGCAAATTAGTATGTCAGAACTGCGGAAATGTATTTAAAATGGACAGTGTAGGCGGCACTGCGGGCGGTTGTAATCCGATGAATATTCAATATACGGTTGCAGACGGGAAGATAACCGTAAATACGGCGGATTTAGACAGCCATGCAAAACTGTTTTCTTCATGGAGCGGTCCGGTAGAATAGAGTAAAATAGCGGTACGGTATATTTTTAAAATGAATATACCGTGCCGTTATTTTTATGATACAATACAGGTATGGTACAGAATTTTTTTAGAAGTTACAAAAAGAGGGGTGTGATAACGATGAAAATAAAACAGCAAAAGCAGATAAAAGCATTTTTAATTGAAGAATTCGGAAATAAAAAGGGATGTGCAGTATCTGACAGGCAGGAAAAAATGCTGGATACATTGATTCAGAATACAAAAAATAAATCCGAAAATCAGATGAAAACCCTTGCCCAGACGATACTTCCACGCATAGCGTTGCATAAGTGCTTGTCTGAGGAAGGCTTTTCAGAAGAAGATGTATATAAGTATATGAGAAAATATATGCTTGATAAAGTAGCAGCAAAAAAACACGCTTCAACGGCTAAAATGGAATTAGTACCGGGATTTTATGCCATTTACAGCAATATCTTTCTTAAAATTATGCGTACAACCGATTTGCAAGAAAGTACGCAGGCATATGGAAATGATTATTATGATGTTACGATTAAAAAATGCCTGTGGCACACCGCCTGCGTGGAAAACGGCTGTGAAAATCTGTGCCGCCTGTTCTGTGATGTCGATGATGTGACATACGGCGGCTTGAAAAAAATAGGTTTTACGCGGACAAAAACCTTAGGTTACGGCGGTGACTGCTGTGATTTTCATTTTTTCAAAAAATAAGCTCTTTTATAAAAACTTTTTTGTTTGACTTTTTTAAAAATCAGAAATATAATAGTCCTTGAACGAGTAGCAGACGAGCGTAAATCCAGTTTTGCTGCTCTTTTTTTTATTTTAAATCTATAACGCCATTAAAAAGTGTGTAGCTTATCAGCGTAAGTCCAACTTATGCGGTAACTACACACTTTTTTTGTGCAAAAAAACAAAGAGGCAAATCCGCTGCTCCTGCAAAGGGCGCATGCTATGCAAGCTATTGGGCATAGCATACATAGCAGACATTTGCTTCGCAAACAAGGAGGACAAATCCTCTGCTCCTGCAAAGAGCAGTCGCATTTGCTTCGCAAACAAGGAGGATTAAAATGGCAGAAAGTAACAAAATGAAAGAAATTCCGGTAAATAAGCTTATGGTGCAGATGGGAATACCGATGATTTTATCCATGGCACTGCAGGCAGTCTACAATATTGTGGACAGTGCTTTTGTCGGCAATATGAAAGTGGGGAGTGAAGCGGCTTTGAATGCGCTGACACTGGTATTTCCGGTACAGATGCTTATGGTGGCAGTCGGAATCGGAACCGGTGTGGGAACGAATGCGCTTCTTGCAAGAACTCTTGGAGAGGGAAAAAACAAAAAAGCTGCGAAAGTCGCCGGAAACAGTCTGTTTTTAGGTGTGATAATTTGTGCGGTATGTCTGTTGTTTGGCATTTTTGGAGTGAAGGCATACATTTCATCACAGACGGCTGACACGGAAGTGATTGCAATGGGAACAAGTTATTTAAGAATATGCTGTGTGCTTTCTTTTGGAATTATTTTCTTTTCATTATTTGAAAAGCTGTTACAGGCAACAGGGCGTTCCCTTTATTCCACAATCGGACAGGTTGTGGGTGCTGTGGTCAATATTATTTTGGACCCGGTAATGATTTATGGTATCGGACCCGTTCCTGAAATGGGCGTAGAGGGCGCTGCGTATGCTACGGTAATCGGTCAGATTGTATCAGCAGGGTTGTTATTTATTTTTCATATGAAATTAAATAGGGAATTTGAACATGGAATAAAATTCATGAAACCGGATGGCAGAACGATTGCAGGAATCTATTCAATAGGTCTGCCTGCAATCATTGCACAGGCGCTGATGTCTGTCATGGTGTATGTCATGAATCTGATTTTGAAGTTCAGTCCTTCTGCACAGACTGCATACGGATTGTTTTATAAAGTCCAGCAGTTTGTATTGTTCTTAGCATTTGGTTTAAGAGATGCCATTACGCCAATCATAGCGTATGCATATGGAATGGGAAGTAAAAAACGAATCCGGGACGGAATCAAATATGGTCTGATATACACGACGGCACTGATGATTTTAGGGATTTTTATTACAGAAATTTTTCCGGACGCATTTGCCACGCTGTTTAATGCGGGACAGTCAAGAACGTATTTTATCAGTGCAATGCGGATTATTTCAATCAGTTTTATTTTTGCGGGAATCAATGTCGCCTATCAGGGCATTTATCAGGCGTTGGACGGCGGTCTTGAATCGCTTGTGATTTCACTGCTTAGGCAGCTTGTCATTATATTACCACTAGCAGGAATTTTTTCAATTTTTGTAAAAAACGGAACAGCAGGCATTTCCCTGATTTGGTGGGCATTTCCGATAACAGAACTTGTTGCCTGTGCAGCAGGATATGCATTTTTAAAGAAAATCAGTAAGAATAGAGTGGAAAAATTAAGTTGAGGAGGAAGCAGTAATGGCAAAAAGAATTATTACAATCAGCAGAGAGTTTGGAAGCGGCGGACGTTTTATCGGTGAAGAAACAGCTAAAAAACTCGGCATAGGCTATTATGACAAAGATATTATCGGTCAGATTGCCGGACAGTCGGGGTTATCACAGGAGTATATCCGGGGAAGTTTGAACTGCTCCGGATTTTTAGGTTCACATACAGACAAATTTCATGTATAATAGAATAGCATGAAAGTGGGGAAAATCCGGCAAGTGTTTTCCCACAGCGTTGAAATCACGGCAGTGAAATGCCTGAGGAATGGAGATTAACATGGAAATTTATGAAATGATTGAATTAGAAGACTGTCCGAGATGTTTAGGACCTTCTATTTTAGAAGAAGAAAACAGCGGTTATTATGTCATGTGCATGGACTGCGGCTGCCAGTCGGCAACATTTGGCTTTAAAGACGATGCCGGAAGACTTGAGGCGGCAAAAAGAACAGCTGAACTGTGGAATGCCGGCAAGGTTATTTTCAACGGCTTTGGCGATTAAATTTGAAAAAGAAAAGGAGTAATGAACGCATGAAAAGTAAAGAAGAACTTTTTAATATGACTGTACTGGAATTAAAAGAATATATGAATTCTTTATCAAACCCGGAAATTAAAGAAGTGGCAGAAATATTTGAAGACGATGAACATGAAAGAGACCCGCTGGAACTTCTTGCGGCACCGAAGCTGTTTGACTATATGAAATATGCAAACAACGGAACGGTTGATATTGATTTAAGTCTTTAATAAAAACACACCCCCAGCCGGAGTCAAATGACAATGGCTGGGGGATATTTTTATTAAAGTACTTTCGATAAAAATTCTTTCAATCTCGGACTCTGTGGGTTTTCAAAAAATTCCTTTGGTGCATTTTCTTCGGTGATATTGCCGTCAGAAAAGAACATACAGCGGTTGGAAACTTCCTTTGCAAATCCCATTTCATGCGTAACAATTAACATTGTCATGCCGGACTGGGCAAGTTCTTTGATAATTGTTAAAACTTCGCCGACCATTTCCGGGTCAAGCGCAGAAGTCGGTTCGTCAAACAGCATGACTTCCGGATTCATTGCCAGCGCACGGGCAATTGCAACACGCTGTTTCTGTCCGCCGGAAAGCATGGCAGGATAGGTATCCGCTTTATCTTTTAAGCCGACACGCTCTAAGAGTTCATCAGCTTTTTTAGAAGCTTCTTCCTTTGTCATCAGCTTTAATTTGACCGGTGCAAGACAGATATTTTCACGGATGGTCATGTTCGGGAACAGATTAAAGTGCTGGAATACCATACCAATCTTTTCGCGGATCTGGTTGATGTTGACCGACTTATCGGTCAAATCCGTGCCGTGGAATAAAACGTGTCCGCCGGTCGGCATTTCCAGCATATTTAACGAACGTAAAAATGTGGATTTACCGCAGCCGGAAGGTCCGATGATGGCAATGACATCGCCTTTGCGGACGGTCGTATTGACATCATTTAAAACAACATGTTTGTCAAATGCCTTGTGCAGGTTTTTGACTTCGAGGAGAACATCTGATTTAGTTTCGCTCATTGCTTCTTAATCTCCTTTCCAGTTTCTTTACAAGTGCCGAAAGAATAACAACCAGTACAAGGTAAATAAATGCAACACCGAGTAATGGCAGGAAAGCATCATATGTAATGCTTCGGATAATATCACCGCCGCGGGTTAAATCGGTCAGTCCGATATAACCACTGATAGAGGTCTCTTTCAGTAACACGATAAATTCATTTGCAAGGGCAGGCAGTACATTTTTAAATGCCTGTGGCAGAATAACGCTAAGCATGGTCTGACGGTAGGTAAGGCCTAAGCTTCTTGCAGCTTCAAACTGTCCGTTGTCGATAGACATAATACCGGAACGGAAAATTTCGGCAACGTAAGCACCGGAGTTAATGCCGAATGCCAGAATTGCCACCAGCAGCTTGCTGATATTCATAGAGCCAAAAATAATATAGTAAATAATCAGCAGCTGTACCATACTTGGTGTACCACGGATAATGGTCAGGTAAACGGTGCAGATTGCATTTAAAATCTTTAAATTGCCGGTTTTGTCATGGCTTGAACGGACAACGGCAACTAAAAAACCGATGACAATACCGATTAATGCGGCACAGGCTGCGATAATCAGTGTATTTTTCAGACCGGTCAGGATGAACTGATAACGGTTATCGGTTAAGAAGTCTGTTTTAAATTTTTCAGAAAGACTTGTACCGCCGGATACGGCATCGTTATTGCGCACAACAATAACCTGCTGTGAAGTGGTGTAAGAATCTGAAAAGTCAATATTTTTCTGACGTTCCGGTGTAACGGTCATACCTGCAATACCAACATCGGCTTTACCGGAAGATACGGCAGTGATGATAGAATCAAATTCCATATCCTCTACTTTTAAGGTCATTCCTAAAGTATCGCAGATTGCCGTGGCGACATCGACATCAATACCGACAATCGTGCCGTTTTCATAGTATTCATACGGCTGGAAATAAGCATTGGTAGCCATAACCAGTGTGCCGTTGGAACGGTTTACATTTTCAGGAGAGGTATACGGAGTCTGTCCGATATTTTCCCCGATGTAATTGTTTAAAATGGCATCAAGCGTGCCGTTGGCTTTTAATGTGTTTAAAGCGTCGTTGATAGAACTTGTCAGGGAAGAATTGCCTTTTGCAATTGCAATAGCGTAGTCTTCGTTAGCAAATTCTTCAGGGAGAATCATTAAGTCGCTGTTTGCGGCAACAAAAGACTGTGCCGGTTGTGCATCAATGACAACTGCATCAATCTTTCCCTGTTTTAATGCCTGAATGGCATCGTTTCCTTTGTTGAAACGTTCAACGGTTGTATTTGAACCGTCCGTTTCATAATCTGATACGAGCGTATCGCCGGTTGTACCAAGCTGGACACCGATTTTTTTGCCGGAAAGGTCGTCTACTGAAAAAACAGTGTTTTCAGCCTGCTTTTTGCCGCAGGAAGTAAACTGTAAAGACAGACCGATACAGAAAAAAATCAACAGCAGGCGAAATACGCGCCAAGCATGATTTTGTTTTGTACGTTGCATACTTTTATCCTTTCTTTGTCGATTTATTTTTTGACATTGTATCATATTATACACTGTAATTGAAAATGCTACAATCTGTATTTGTAAAAAAAATAAGATATGCTATACTAAAAATGCTGTTGGGGGCAAAAGCCCCCAATAATGATACCTGCGGATTGTTCCGTGCTGCGCACTCCCACAATCCTGCCCAATATTCGCATATCGCAGAACTATCGTCCTGCTTTTATGCTCATATTAGGGCGGGTCACAAGGTCATTCACCCACTTATGAGCAAGCTCATGTGGGTTTAGACCTTTTGACCCTGGTATCAAAGAAATTTAGAAAGAAGCAGGAAATGATGAAAATTAGAACACCCGAATATTATAAAGATTTTAAATGTATTGCAGGGGCATGTACGGATACGTGCTGTGCGGGCTGGGACGTGGATGTAGATGAAAAGTCGTATGACTATTACAAAACGGTTGCAGGAAGTTTCGGACAGCGCTTACAGTCGGTTATGGTGCCGGAGGAGGGCGGCGGCTGTACCTTTACGCTGCAAAACGGCAGATGCCCGTTTTTAAATGACAAGAACCTGTGTGATTTATTTATTGCACTGGGCGAAGATAAGCTGTGTGATACGTGCGCCGAATTTCCGCGTTTTATCAACGAATACGGCAGTGAGCGGGAAATCGGACTGGCGCCGTCCTGTAAAACAGCCGGCGAGCTGATGTTTAGCTATCAAAAGCCGCTGACATTTACGGTAGAAGAAACAGATGAAACCGTTTCTTCCTATAATAATATCGATCCGCAGTTATATTTTAAGCTGCGCCAGGCAAGGGTAACGGCGTATAATATCATCCGCAACAGGGCATTTTTAATAGAGGAGCGTTGTATGCTGTATCTGGATTTTGCAAAAAAACTGCAAAAGAAGCTGGATACCGACAGAGTGGATTTAATGGATTATGAAATTCAGGCATACGCACAGGCGGATTATCTGCAAGACCGTTTAAAGGATTTGAAAAAGAAATACGGCGGAAAAAATCATACGTCATATGAAAATATCCCGCATTTTTTTGACCGCTTTGCCGGCATGGAAGTTATCAACCCGGACTGGTACGTCTGTCTTGAAAGAAACAGCAGATATTTTAAAAACTGTTGCGGTGCGGAGGACTATGAACGGGAGCTGTCTGAATTTGCGGCATATTATAAGGAGAAGGAATACGAGTACGAGCAGCTGATGATGTATTATGTATACAGATATTTTTTGAATGCGGTCAATGACAGCGAAATTCTTTTAAAGGCGAAAATCGGTGTCATCGGATATCTCATTTTAAAACATCTGGATATGCAGTGCTGGCTTGAAAACGGGAAGACGTTGACCTTTACACAGCAGGTCGACCTGGCGCATTTGTATTCGCGCCAGTTTGAACATTCTTATACAAATTTTGAAGTGTATAACGGATATTTTAAGACGAAACGCAGATATGCGTGGAGCAGACTTATGGAATATCTGGGTACAGGGTGTCCAGATACTCAATAAATGCGCGGGAGCATTCCGGCAGATAAGTGGAATTGTATGCAAGGACAACATCGGTTGCGATATCGCAGTTTTTAACCGGTTTGCATACAATTCCTTTTTTTTGAACCAGCGTGGCGGCAGACTGCGGGATAATACCGACCCCCATGCCCATTTCCACAAAATAAAGGGTTGTACGGGCATCGTCATTGATACAGAACCAGTTCGCACTCAGGTTCTTGTCCTCAAATTCTTTCCGCAAAAGGTGTTCCCAGCGGCGGTATACGATAAGCGGGAGCTTCGTAAGATCATCAAGCGTAATGGAAGAAGAACGGTCGTCGGCAAAAAATGATTCCTGCCCCACTGCAACCAGTGAATCCGTAAACAGCTTCTTGCAGGTCAGCGAGTCCGTGTGAAACGGCGTGCGCAGGAGTGCAAGGTGGATGGCATTGGTCTCAAACTGGGAAAGCAGGTGGTAGGTGTCCGCTTCATTAATTTCATAATGAATACCGGGATACTGCTTGGAAAAGCCGCACAGCCAGCCAAGCGCGTCCGAACCGATTAAGGAAGAAACAATACCGATACGCAGTACACCGTTAAAATGTCGTGCCGCATTCATGGTTTCCTGCTTTGCAACATTGCTTAACTGCAACAGCGAACGGCTGTAATTATAAAGGGTTTCTCCGGCTTCCGTCAGGTGGATTGTGCGTGAACCCCGCTCAAACAATGTACAGTCCAATTCAGTTTCCAGAAGCTTCATCTGACTGCTTAACGGCGGCTGTGACATAAACAGCTTCTTTGCCGCCCCTGAAATACTTCCTTCTTCAACAATCTTCACAAAATAAGAAAGCTGCTTCAAATCCATATCAAAAATCCTTCCTATATAAAAAACGTATATCACATATACATTATAAATATTTTCTGTATTGATGTATTTATGATAAAATAACAAACGTATGAAATCAAGTCCTAAATCAGAACTGGTCCTATGATAATACAGGCGGTCTGGTGCGGATAGAAAAGGGGTAAAATATGAAGCGAATTTGGATGTATCTGAGTGCATACAAAAAAGAATGTGTCTTCGCGCCGTTGTTTAAAATGCTCGAAGCACTGTTTGAATTGTTTGTACCGCTTGTCGTATCGGCAATCATTGATACGGGTATCGGCAATGCGGATAAAGGCTACATTGTAAAAATGAGCCTGCTTTTAGTGACACTGGCAGTTATCGGGCTGACCTGTGCCATTACAGCACAGTATTTTGCGGCGAAAGCGGCAGTCGGCTGTGCGACCGGTATGCGCCATCATTTATTTAAGCATATCCAGAGCCTTTCCTTTACGGAAATGGACACCATCGGTACGTCAACACTGATTACACGTATGACAAGTGACATTAACCAGGTGCAAAACGGTGTCAATCTGGTACTGCGCCTGTTTTTGCGTTCCCCGTTTATTGTATTCGGTGCAATGATTATGGCATTTACGATTGACGTCAAAGCGGCGCTTGTTTTTGCGGTAGCGATTCCGGTACTGGCAGTCATCGTTTTTGGCATTATGCTCTCCACAAGACCGCTTTACAAAAAAGTACAGGCGGGACTGGATAAGATTCTTGGCATTACAAGGGAAAACCTGACCGGTGTGCGTGTTGTACGTGCATTTAACAAGCAGGAAAATGAAATCAGAGAATTTAAACAGGCCAATGAACAGCTTAATCATTTACAGAAATTTGTCGGTAAGATTTCCGGACTGATGAATCCGCTGACCTATGTGGTTGTCAACATTTCCATTATCGCACTGATCTGGATTGGTGCGGTGCGTGTCAATGCAGGAACACTGACACAGGGACAGGTTGTGGCACTCTATAACTATATGTCACAGATTCTCGTTGAATTAATCAAGCTGGCAAACCTGATTATCAACATTACCAAGGCACTCGCCTGTGCGGGCAGAATTGAAAATGTATTTAGTATTAAGTCCAGTATGCAAAACGGCAGTACCACGGAAAGCACAGATACACAGGCTGCGGCAGTGGAATTTAAAAATGTATCCTTACGCTACAGCGGTGCGGGCGATGAATCGCTCACAGACATCAGCTTTACGGTAAAGAAAGGACAGACCATCGGTGTCATCGGCGGTACGGGCTCCGGAAAATCGTCCCTTGTCAATCTGATTCCGCGTTTTTATGACGTGACAAAGGGTGAGATTTATATTGACGGTGTCAACGTCAAAGACTATCGGATTGAAGCCTTACGAGAGAAAGTTGGCATTGTTTTGCAGAAAGCACAGCTTTTTAAAGGAACAATCCGTGACAATATCCGCTGGGGGAAAAAGGATGCGACCGATACGGAAATTATGGAAGCATTAGACATTGCACAGGCACGGGAATTTGTCGAGAAAAAAGACGGTAAACTTGATTCCTTTGTCGACCAGGGCGGTAAAAATTTATCAGGCGGACAGCGCCAGCGTTTAACGATTGCCCGTGCAGTCGTAAGAAAACCGGATATTTTGATTTTAGACGACAGTGCATCGGCACTCGATTATGCAACCGATGCGGCACTGCGCAAATCAATCCGTGAAATGAAAGATGCACCGACACTGTTTATCGTATCCCAGCGTGCGGCATCGCTTATGCACGCTGACCGGATTATCGTGCTGGATGACGGAAATGTGGCAGGTATCGGAACACATGAAGAACTGCTTGAAAACTGCGAAGTATATCAGGAAATTTATTATTCACAGTTCCGGAAAGAAAAGGAGGCGTAAGTTATGGCAAAGGCAAATACAGGTACAACCGTAAAAAAAGTGCTGCTGCGCATTAAACGCTACTGGTTCTTTTTGATTCTGTCAATTTTAATGGCAGCAGTGACCGTGGCATCATCTTTATATGTGCCGATTTTAATCGGAAATGCGATTGATTACATTATCGGACCGCAGAATGTAGAATTTAAGGCAATTACGGCGATACTTTCCGAAGTCGGAATCGTTATTGCAATTACGGCACTGTCCCAGTGGATTATGAATATCTGCAACAACAAAATTACGTATCATGTGACAAGGGATATCCGTGACGAAGCGATTGAAAAGATTGAAGTGCTGCCGTTAAAATATATTGACGGACACTCCTACGGTGAAGTCGTTAGCCGTGTTATCGCCGATGTAGACCAGTTTGCGGACGGTCTGCTCATGGGCTTTACCCAGTTTTTTTCCGGGGTGCTGACGATTCTTGGAACACTCGGATTTATGTTATCTATTAATGTAAAAATTACACTTGTAGTTATTGTAATTACTCCGCTGTCCCTGTTTGTGGCAAGCTTTATTGCAAAGCATACGTATCAGATGTTTAAATTACAGTCTGAAACGCGTGGCGAGCAGACGGCGTTGATTGATGAAATGATTGGCGGACAGAAGGTTGTACAAGCATACTGCTATGAAGATGAGGCGCTTGAAAGATTTGATGAAATTAATGACCGTCTGCAGAAATGTTCACTCAAAGCCATTTTTTATTCATCGATTACCAATCCGTCTACCCGTTTTATCAACAGCCTTGTATATGCGGGGGTTGCGGTAAGCGGCGCAATTTCAGCCATTTACGGCAGATTGACGGTCGGACAGTTATCCTGCTTTTTAAGTTATGCAAACCAATACACGAAGCCGTTTAATGAAATTTCCGGAGTTGTGACAGAATTACAGAATGCGATTGCGTGTGCGGCACGTATCTTTGAATTAATCGAAGAAGAGCCGGAAATCCCGGACAGCAAAGATGCCGCAGTGCTTGAAAATGTAGATGGAACGGTTGATTTAGAACACGTAGCATTTTCTTATGTGCCGGATAAGAAGCTCATTGAAGATTTTAACCTGCATGTAAAGCAAGGACAGCGTATTGCAATTGTCGGTCCGACCGGCTGCGGAAAGACGACACTGATTAACCTGCTCATGCGTTTTTACGATGTGAATGACGGTAAAATTTCCGTATCGGGCATTGATATCCGTGAAATGACCCGACACAGCCTGCGTGCGGGATATGGCATGGTATTGCAGGATACATGGTTAAAGACCGGAACCATCCGTGAAAATATTGTCATGGGCAAACCGGATGCGACCGATGAAGAGGTGATTGCGGCAGCAAAAGCCGTTCATGCACACAGCTTTATCAAGCGACTGCCAAAGGGATATGATACCTTTATCACAGAAGATGGCGGTGGATTATCACAGGGACAAAAACAGCTTCTTTGTATTACAAGAGTGATGCTGTGCCACCCGCCGATGCTCATTTTAGATGAAGCGACTTCGTCCATAGATACAAGAACAGAAATTAAGATCCAGAACGCATTTGCAAAGCTGATGGAAGGCAGGACGAGCTTTATCGTTGCGCACCGCCTGTCTACGATACAAAATGCCGATGTCATTTTAGTCATGAAGGATGGCAAAATTATTGAGCAGGGCAATCATGAAGAACTGCTTGCAAAGCAGGGATTTTATGCAAATCTGTATCAGAGTCAGTTCGCAAAGTAAAAAATTATAAAAAAACAGTAGAAATATATTTATTTCCGTTGTATAATACGAATAATAATGTAAAGAAATCATACCGGTAGCCGTTTTATGCTGCCGGATATTTCTTTTTACTGTAAATTTTGGGATTGCCGGATACGGCAGAATGGAGGAACTAATGCCCGTAAAATACGTTTTTGTAACAGGTGGAGTCGTTTCAGGACTTGGAAAGGGAATTACAGCAGCATCACTCGGACGCCTGCTGAAAGCACGCGGCTTTTCTGTAACAATGCAGAAATTTGACCCATATATCAACATTGATCCGGGAACAATGAACCCGATTCAGCATGGAGAAGTTTTTGTAACCGATGACGGTGCGGAAACGGATTTGGACCTTGGACATTATGAAAGATTTATTGATGAAAGCTTAAATAAAAATTCCAATGTAACAACCGGTAAGGTTTACTGGTCTGTTTTACAGAAGGAGCGCCGCGGTGATTTCGGCGGAGGAACCGTACAGGTTATTCCGCACATTACGAATGAAATCAAGAGCCGCTTTTTCAGGGATTTCTCAACAAAGGATACAAAGATTGCCATTATCGAAGTCGGCGGTACAGTCGGTGATATCGAAAGCCAGCCGTTTTTAGAAGCAATCCGTCAGTTCCAGCACGAAGTCGGCAGGGAGAATGCGATTTTAATCCATGTTACCCTGATTCCGTATCTGAAGGCTTCCGGAGAAATGAAGACAAAGCCGACACAGGCGAGTGTTAAAGAATTACAGGGAATGGGTATCCAGCCGGATATTTTAGTATGCCGTACCGAACATCCGTTAGAGCCGGGTATCAAAGATAAGATTGCGCTGTTTTGTAATGTACCGAAGTCACATGTATTACAGAACCTCGATGTGGAAATCTTATACGATGCGCCGCTTGCAATGGAAGAAGAACATTTAGCACAGGTAGCCTGCGAATGTTTACAGCTTGAATGCCCTGAACCGGATTTAGACGAGTGGAGAGCAATGTGCAAGGCTTGGAAGAACCCACAGAAGAAAGTTACGGTAGCACTTGTCGGTAAATATATCCAGCTTCATGATGCCTACATCAGTGTTGTTGAAGCATTAAAGCACGGCGGTGTATACAACTCAGCCGATGTAACAATCAAGTGGGTGGATTCAGAACTGGTTACGGAAGAAAATGCAGCCGAACTGCTTTCAGATGTATCCGGTATCCTTGTTCCGGGTGGATTCGGTGACCGTGGTATCGAAGGAAAGATTCAGGCAATCCGCTATGCAAGAGAAAATAAGGTGCCGTTCTTAGGACTCTGCCTTGGTATGCAGTTATCCATCGTGGAATTTGCAAGAGATGTTATTGGCTATTCCGATGCACACAGCGTTGAGTTAAAGCCGGATACAACACACCCGGTTATCCACTTAATGCCGGATCAGGAAGGGGTAGACGACATCGGCGGTACATTAAGACTGGGTTCTTATCCATGTGTACTCGATAAGACAAGCAAGGCGTATGAAGTATACGGTGAAGAAACGATTCATGAAAGACATCGTCATCGTTATGAAGTCAATAACGATTACAGAAATGTATTAGTAGAAAACGGTATGAAGCTTTCCGGTATTTCACCGGACGGAAGAATTGTGGAAATGGTAGAAGTAGAAGACCACCCATGGTTCTTAGCAACACAGGCTCATCCGGAATTAAAGTCCAGACCAAACAGACCACATCCGCTCTTTAGAGGATTCATCGGCGCGGCACTGGAATATCAGGAAAAACACAACTAGGTAAATGATAAATGCTCCTGCCTCAACGTTAGCACTTAACTTCGGCAGGAGCATTTATCATTTATGGGGTGGGTGGCAGTCGGGACTTTATTGGTGTTGGTTTATTTGTAGTGAATGAGCATTGGGGGGAGGATTGATTAGGCGGCGGTCACTACGGTGACGGCATTTGACCTGCCGTTGTCACGTCTGTTCCGGGGGCACCATGACCCTGCAGGAGCGTGTGAAAGGCGTGTGAAAGGACAGACCGAAGTCAAGTGACAACGTTGAGGGATGTTCTTTCACACGCTCCCCATTTAAAACTCAAAATCTGCATAGTCTTCCGGCAGAAACCGGTGATAGATGATATGACAGCCTTCATCTTTAAAGCAGTAGTAATACGGGTCGTCTGCGTTTCCGGTAAAACGCACCAGCCAGTCAAATTCGCCGTGATTCATTTCTTCAAAAATAACATTTTCAGAAGTATCCTTAAATAAGGAAAAAATATCGTCCATGGTACAGCCGTGGTGCTGTAAAAGTTCTACCAGACTGCGGATAAATTCGTTGGCATCGGTATGCTCATGCACATAGACGCTGCCGTCTTCCGGAATATGAAAGCAGAAGCGGTCTTTTTTAGCCGTAACCGTGACATTTCCCAGCTTTTTCGTAAGAGAAGCCGGAAATCCAGAAAGCCTTGCAAGCATTTCGGCTTCAGAATCCTCTGCTTCAAAAAAATGATTCAGGGAACTGAGTGGATAGTACAGGCGGATGGCTTCTTTGCGAAAACCCAGTTTTGCCTGTTCTTCTTTAATAATATCAATCAGATTTTTTTCAAGTCTGTCAAAATACATACATATCCTCCATATTTGTATTCACGTAAATCATACTACAATTATAGGAATTGCACAAGCGCATTACAAACAGAATAAAATTAAGAAATATATCAGAAAGCAGAATCCGACAGCACCGCGGCAATCCGCAGTCCGTTGTATTCGGCTTCTTTTATTTGAAAATGCGCGGCAGTTTCAGAATCTGCAAAGCACAGACCATCGCTGTCCGTATCCGGGATATAGGACGCTGCGTAAATTTCTGCGGCAATCCCGTTTCCAGTGGCTTTGGCATAGGCTTCCTTTAAAGTCCAGAGACGGAAAAAACGTTCCGCCTGTACAGATACATTTTCTGTATCATAAATCCAGTGATATTCCGTTTCTGAAAAAAATCTTTTTGCAACGGACGGCTTAAACGGGCGGTTTCCCTCAATGTCGATACCGCAGGGCGTACCGGCAATGATACACACCGCAAAATTCCCGGAGTGGGAAAGGTTAAAATGCAGATCTGCATGGCCTTTAAAGTAAGGTTTTCCGTTTGCGCCGCAGGCGGTTTCATAGTCGTATTCCTGCATATAGGCGCTGGCAGCATCTGAAACAGTGACCGGAAATGGAAGTTTTTTGGCAAGCGGTGTATTGTCTGCCAAAGAGCCTGTAACAGAGCTGGATATAAATGCGCGTGTTGTGTAATTGAGCAGAAGTCCGGCGGCAAGAGAGCGGCATTTTGCAGCATCATTTTTTAAATTACAGATTTTTTGCTGCCGGTATCCGGGTACAAGTTTAAAAGCCTTGTCATACAGTGCCTTGTCGCCTGAAAGGCTGTCCGACAGCGGTGTTATATCCATAATTGAAATTAAAAATTGTGTCATTTTATCTGTTCCCATTTCTCAATCAAAGCCTGCGGTTATGATGTCTGCGGATTATTTTATGCGGTACACTTATGCAATACAGACATCTTGTTACGGGTTTAATCATAACAGACCACAGCAAAAACGCCAACAAGAATCTAAAAAGATTATGAATACTTCATACAAATGCTAACAATAATAGTAAGGAATTTTACTGATTTTTTATTGATTTATCGTGATATTGTATTTATAATAAGAAATAAATGGGTACAGTGTACTGCCCTTTACAAAATAATGACGGTCCGGCGGAGGAATTTATGGATAATAACAACAGAAATAACCCCAATAACGGCAACAAAAATGACAAAAAGCCGAAAAATATGAATACTATCATTATTATACTGATTGCAGGCGTAATTACATTTATTGCGATTACGATGTTAAACAGCATGATAAAAGATGCAACGTATAAAGAAATTACGTATTCTGAATTTTTGCAGATGATAGATGAGGATAAGGTTTCAGAAGTCAAGTTCGACTCGGACAGAATCTTAATCCAGCCATCGGATTCACAAAAAGACAGTAACGGATTTTCCTATACGTATTATACCGGTTATATTAAAGATAAGGATATTACAGATAAATTAGACGATAAAGGTGTGACGTATTCAGGATATATTCCGGATCAGAGTTCGTCTATTATTGATTTTCTGCTGGTTTATGTACTGCCGATTCTGTTTATCTATCTGATGTTTACATTTGTATACAGAAGACTGTCTAAAGGCGGCGGTATGATGGGCGGCATGGGTGTCGGCAAGAATACAGCCAAGGTCTATGTACAGAAGCAGACCGGCGTGACATTTAAAGATGTAGCGGGACAGGATGAAGCCAAGGAGTCTCTGACAGAAATCGTCGATTTCCTGCACAATCCGGATAAATACGCAAGTATCGGTGCAAAACTGCCGAAGGGCGCACTGCTTGTAGGACCTCCGGGAACCGGTAAAACCCTGCTTGCAAAGGCGGTAGCCGGTGAAGCCAATGTACCGTTTTTCTCGCTGGCAGGTTCTGATTTTGTAGAAATGTTTGTCGGCGTCGGTGCATCACGTGTGCGTGACTTATTTAAGGAAGCACAGAAGCAGGCACCGTGTATCATTTTCATCGATGAAATTGATGCCATCGGTAAAAGCAGAGATTCCCGCTATGGCGGCGGCAATGATGAGCGTGAGCAGACATTAAACCAGCTGCTTGCAGAAATGGACGGTTTTGATTCTTCTAAGGGCTTATTTATCCTTGCCGCAACGAACAGGCCGGAAGTGCTTGATAAAGCGCTGTTAAGGCCGGGACGTTTTGACAGAAGAATTATTGTCGATAAGCCGGATTTAAAGGGCAGAATTGATACCTTAAAGGTTCACTCCAAAGATGTATTAATGGATGATACCGTTGATTTAGAAGCAATCGGACTTGCAACGAGCGGTGCGGTTGGTTCAGATCTTGCCAATATGATTAACGAAGCGGCGATTGCGGCAGTCAAGGACGGCAGAAAAGTGGTATCCCAGAAGGATTTATTTGAAGCCGTGGAAGTGGTTATTGCCGGTAAGGAAAAGAAAGATCGCATTTTAAGCAAGGAAGAAAAACGCACGGTTGCATATCATGAAGTCGGTCATGCGCTGATTACGGCATTAAAGAAAAATGCCGAGCCGGTGCAGAAGATTACAATTGTACCGCGTACAATGGGTTCTCTCGGCTACGTTATGCAGGTGCCTGAAGAAGAAAAGTACCTGATGACAAAGGACGAACTGATGACAAGACTGGTAACACTGCTTGGCGGACGTGCCGCAGAAGAAGTTGTTTTTGATACGGTAACAACCGGTGCGTCAAACGATATCGAAAAGGCAACACAGATTGCCAGAGCCATGATTACCCAGTACGGTATGTCGGAAAAATTCGGGCTGATGAGTCTGGAAACCGTTGAAAGCAAATATTTGGACGGTAGTGCAAGACTGAACTGTTCCGATGAGACAGCGGCAATGATTGATGATGAAGTTAAAGAACTGTTAAAAGAGTGCTTTGCGGAAGCGAAGAAGCTGTTATCCGAAAACCGCGATGTATTAGACGAGATTGCAAAATATCTGTATGAGAAAGAAACAATTACCGGAAAGCAGTTTATGGAAATTTACCGTAAGGTCAAAGGAATTCCTGAACCGGTAGATACAAGCCATATGACGATTTCAGAAAAGGTTGCAGAAAGCGTATCCTTTAATGAAGACGGAAGCTATTCCTCAACGGTCAATCAGGCACCGCCTGCACCGTGGGAACACCCGCAGCAGACAGAAGCACAACAGCCATCACCAGAGCAGACGGATAAAGATGTTCCGGCACAGAATACAGAAAAAGAGGAAGACCGGAACACAGAGCAATAAATCATAAAAGTTTCAGATATGAAATCCCCATTAGCAGTAAATAAGCTGCTGATGGGGATTTTTTAACAGTACGCTTGACAGCGCACGTTTTGAAATAAAGATTGACAGGGTAAAAGAAATGGGATAATATCAATTTATATTTAGGGAAGGAAAGAAAAGAATGTCATTAGTAGTGCTTGTACTTTTTGGAATTGTACTTTTTAATATGGTACGTGGATACCAAAGAGGTGTTCTTATGGTGTTTTATTCCATTGCAGCATGGGTTGTCATTTTGATTGCGGCGAATGGTCTTGCACCCAGAGTCAAAGATTTTATGGTAAATCACACAGGAATTTATCATTCGATTGAACAATCCTGTGAAAAAACTATCAATGACCGTTTGAGCCAGTCTGTAGATGAGCAGCTGGATCATACCGGAGAAGATACGGCAGGAGTACTGCAGAATCAGGGGATTTATCTGCCAAAGCAGATGGTTGAGCAGTTGGAGAACAACATGGCACAGGCAGGTAATAAAATTGTGCAGGAGAGCGGCATTGCGCAGTATGCTGCAGAATATATTACGCAGTTTATATTGACAGGTATTTCATACTTTTTGACGGTGCTGGTATTAAGCATTCTGTTGGGAATTGTAAAACGTATGTTTATTGTTGCCAACCATATTCCGATACTGGGTGGTGTCAATAGAATTCTGGGACTTTTACTCGGTCTGGTGCAGGGTGTTATGGCTGTCTGTATTATTTTATATTTTGTATCCTTAATCAGCACAACCGGATTAGGAAGCTGGCTCTATGGTCAAATAGAAGTGAATCCTGTCACGCTTGCCATATATAACAGCAATCCGATTGTGGTTTTTCTATTGTATATTTTTAACAGCTGGATTTAACAGCTGCGTTGAATAAGCCGGAAGGTTCCACTGCCGCCTGTATTTATAGAAAATAAATACAGGCGGCAGTGCTTTATGGCAGATTGTCAGTCTGTGTTATAGTTTTTTAAGTTCTCATTTTATTTGATTTATGCTACAATAAATTACAAAAGCTGGAGCAGGCTGCCTTGATGGCAGAAGAGAAATCGCCTGCGGAATGGGGATTAGTATGAATTTTACACATTTACATGTCCATACGGAATATTCACTGCTGGATGGTTCGAGTAAAATCGGAGAGATTACAAAGAGAGCAAAAGAGCTGGGAATGGACAGCCTTGCGATTACGGACCACGGTGTCATGTATGGTGTCATTGATTTTTATAAAGCGGCGAAGGAAGCCGGTATTAAGCCGATTCTTGGTTGTGAAGTTTACGTAGCGCCAGGTTCGAGATTTGAAAAGACACCGGGCGAATCTGAAGACCGCTATTATCATCTGGTACTGCTTGCGGAAAATAATACCGGTTATCAGAATCTGATGAAGATTGTTTCAAGGGGATTTACAGAAGGATTTTATTATAAGCCGCGGGTAGACTATGAAGTGCTGACCGAGTATCACGAGGGCATTATCGCATTAAGTGCATGTCTTGCGGGTGAAGTGCAGCGCTATCTTGCGCGTGATATGTATGAGATGGGAATGGAAGCGGCAAAACGCTATGAGAACATTTTCGGAAAAGGCAATTTCTTTCTTGAATTGCAGGATCACGGCATTTCCACACAGCAGTATGTCAATCAGCAGTTAGTCCGTATGTCGGAAGAATTAAATATTGAACTGGTTGCGACAAACGATATCCACTATACGTATGCAGAAGATGCGGATGCACACGACATTTTACTCTGTATCCAGACCGGCAAGATGGTAACGGACGAGAACAGAATGAGATACGAGGGCGGGCAGTATTACTGCAAGTCGCCGGAAGAAATGGCAGAGCTGTTTTCGTATGCACCGCAGGCAATTGAAAATACGTACAAGATTGCACAGCGCTGTAATGTGGAAATTGAGTTTGGCGTGACAAAAGTGCCAAAGTACGAAGTGCCGGAAGGATATGATTCATGGTCATATCTGAATCATTTATGCTATGAAGGACTGGCAAAGCGTTACCCGGATATGAACGCAGACGGGGAGATTGACAGCACACAGGGGATTTACAACATCAAAGAACGTCTGGAATATGAACTTTCGGTTATTCAGACCATGGGATATGTCGATTATTTCCTGATTGTATGGGATTACATCAATTATTCGCGTGTCAACGGAATCCCGGTAGGACCGGGACGAGGTTCTGCGGCGGGCAGTGTGGTTTCATACTGCCTTGGTATTACCGATATTGACCCGATAAAATACAGTCTGATTTTTGAACGTTTTTTAAATCCGGAACGAGTGTCCATGCCCGATATCGATGTCGATTTCTGTTATGAAAGACGGCAGGAGGTCATTGATTATGTTGTGGATAAATACGGAAAAGACCGTGTGGTGCAGATTGTTACATTCGGTACGATGGCAGCGCGTGCCGTTATCAAGGATGTAGGCCGTGTACTGGACCTGCCCTATGCCATGGTAGATTCCATTGCTAAAATGGTGCCACGCGAAATTGGGATTACGATTGATAAAGCGTTAAAAATGAATCCGGATTTGCGGGCAGCGTACGAGTCCGATGAACAGGTGCGCGATTTAATTGATAAGAGTAAACGTCTGGAAGGACTGCCACGCCATGCCTCCATGCACGCGGCGGGTGTTTTAATCAGCCAGAAAGCGGTTGATGAATATGTACCGCTGTCAGTCGGCTCGGATGGTTCGGTGGTTGCCCAGTTTGTTATGACAACACTGGAAGAACTGGGACTGCTCAAGATGGATTTTCTGGGACTGCGTACCCTTACGGTAATCCATGATGCGGAGGAGCTTATCCGCAAGCACACACCGGAATTTTCGATTGATGCGATTGATTACAGCGATAAGGCGGTTTACGATTTAATCGGTACGGGAAAATGTGACGGTATTTTCCAGCTTGAAAGTGCGGGGATGAAGTCGTTCATGAAGGAATTAAAACCGCAGAATATCGAAGATTTAATTGCCGGAATTTCACTGTACCGGCCGGGTCCGATGGACTTTATTCCGCAGTATATAAAAGGAAAGAACAGCCCGGATGCGGTTACATATGACTGTCCGCAGTTAGAGGCAATATTAAAGCCGACTTACGGTTGTATCGTGTATCAGGAACAGGTTATGCAGATTGTACGTGACCTTGCAGGCTACTCCTGGGGACGAAGCGATTTAGTGCGCCGTGCCATGTCAAAAAAGAAAGCTTCCGTTATGGAAAAAGAGCGGAAAAATTTTATTTACGGCAATCCGGATGAAAATGTGCCGGGCTGTGTCAACAACGGCATTGATGAAAAGATCGCCGGCAAAATTTACGATGAAATGATTGATTTTGCAAAATACGCCTTTAACAAATCCCATGCGGCGTGCTATGCGGTGGTATCCTTTCAGACAGCTTATTTAAAGACGCATTATCCGGTAGAATTTATGGCGGCGCTGATGACTTCCGTAGTCGATAATACGGCAAAAGTGGCAGGTTACATTTATGCCTGCCGTCAGATGAATATCCGGCTGTTACCGCCCGATGTGAATGAGTCCGAGCGTGGATTTTCCGTTGAAAACGGTGCAATCCGATTTGGTCTGTCTGCAATCAAAAGTCTTGGCAGACCGACAATTGCAGCCATTGTTAACGAACGGAAAAATGCACCGTTTACGACCATGCAGGACTTTATCACGAGGATGTTTTCCGAATTAAATAAGCGTACCATTGAAAATCTCATAAAATCGGGGGCATTTGACACCTTTGGCAATAACCGCAGACAGATGATGTTTGTTTATGCACAATTACTGGATAATGCCGTAAAACAGAGTAAAGATGCCATATCCGGTCAGATGTCACTGTTTGATTTTGTATCTGAGGAAGAAAAGACGGCTTATGAAGTGCAGATGCCGGACGTAGCGGAATATTATAAAGAAGAACTGCTCGCATTTGAAAAGGAGATTCTGGGCGTTTACGTCAGCGGACACCCGCTGGATGAATACGCGGCGATGTGGAAACGGCACATTTCTGCGATGACGACCGATTTTGAACTGGACGAGGAAACCGGCGAATTAAAGGCAAAAGACAATACGCGGGTTACAATCGGCGGCATGATTATGGATAAAACCGTAAAAACGACCAAAAACGGACAGCTCATGGCATTTCTTACGATTGAAGACCTTGTAGGCACGGTGGAAGTACTTGTTTTTCCACAGAGCTTTAACACCTACCGCAGTGTCATTGATACAAGCGATAAAGTATTTGTAACGGGACGTGTCAGTGCCAATGCCGATGAGAATGGAAAACTTATTTGTGAAAAAATTGTCAGCTTTGACAGTGTGCCGCAGAAGCTCTGGATTCGTTTTGCCAATATGGCAGAATATCAGGAAAAGCAGGAGGAACTGACAAAGATACTCGCACCGTCAGACGGACACGATAGTGTCATCATTTACTGTGCCGAGGAAAAGCTAAAAAAACAGCTCCCGCCGTCCATGAATGTCAAAGTAGAAGCCGGGCTGGTTGCACAGCTCCGGGAAGTGTTCGGTACAAAAAATGTCGAAACAACCTAGAAATTATATGGAAAATTGACAGAAATCATAGAATATTCATATTGAAATGCACATTTTTATGAGATACAATAGAAAACAGCAGGAATATAACAGATGATTGAGAAAGGAAGGGGAAGTTCTTATGGCAAAACAGATAAAAACAATTGGTATTTTGACAAGTGGCGGTGATGCACCGGGAATGAATGCGGCAATCAGAGCAGTTGTAAGAACGGCAATTAACAAGGGGCTGAAGGTAAAAGGAATCCAGAAGGGATACAATGGATTAATTAATGAAGAAATTATTGATATGGATAAGCGCAGTGTTGCCGATATCATCCAGCGTGGCGGTACAATTCTTTACACGGCAAGATGTATGGAATTTATGACACCGGAAGGTCAGAAAAAAGGCGCAGAAGTCTGCAAAAAGCACGGGATTGACGGTATTGTCGTTATCGGCGGCGATGGTTCATTCCGAGGTGCACAAAAGCTTGCGGAAGCCGGAGTCAACACCATCGGACTTCCGGGAACAATTGATTTAGATATTGCCTGTACCGATTATACAATTGGTTTTGATACGGCAATCAATACGGCAATGGAAGCCATCGACAAAATCCGTGATACATCGACTTCCCATGAGCGTTGCAGTATTATCGAGGTTATGGGCAGAAATGCAGGTTATATCGCGTTGTGGTGTGGCATCGCAAACGGTGCGGAAGACATTTTACTGCCGGAGCGTTATGACAATGACGAACAGGCATTAATTAACCATATTATAGAAGCAAGAAAGCGCGGAAAGAAGCATCATCTGATTATTAATGCAGAAGGTATCGGACATTCTACCGGCATGGCAAGAAGAATCGAGGCAGCCACAGGCATTGAAACAAGAGCAACCATTTTAGGCTACATGCAGCGAGGCGGTTCACCGACCTGCAAGGACAGAGTCTATGCTTCTGTAATGGGGGCATATGCGGTGGATCTGCTCTGCGAAGGCAAGAGTAACCGTCTGGTAGCGTATAAAGACGGTAAATTTGTCGATTTTGACATCGATGAAGCACTGGCAATGACAAAGGATATTGACGAATACGAGTTTAATATCAGCGCATTGCTTTCAAAATAACAGATAAGGATACAAAAAACTATGATTACAAGTACAAGCAGCAGTCAGGTAAAAACAGTTGTTTCCCTGCAAAAAAAGGCGAAAACCAGAAAAGAAACGAAACAGTTTGTGGTCGAAGGCATGAAAATGGTGTCGGAAGTACCGCAGGACAGACTGGTGAAAGTCTATTTTTCGGAAAGTTTTGCAGCGGCAAATGTATCGTTTTTAAACAAATTTGCAAAAGAACAGACAGAACTTGTCAGCGACATCGTTTTCGCGCAAATGTCAGATACCAAGACACCGCAGGGTGCGCTTGCCATTGTAAAAATGGCACAATATACGGTGCAGGATATGATGAAAGATAAACCGCTGCTTCTGCTTGTTGAAAATTTACAGGACCCCGGAAATCTGGGAACAATTGTGCGAATGGCAGAGGGTGCGGGCGTGACCGGCGTGATTTTAAGTCCGAACACCGTGGATATTTACAATCCAAAGACTATCCGCTCCACAATGGGTTCTGTCTATAGGGTTCCGTTCTTTTATGCAAAAGATTTTACACAGCAGCTTGCGGATTTAAAGCAGGCAGGTGTGCGGCTCTATGCGGCGCATCTGGATGGAAACTGTGAATACACACATCCGGATTATACCGGCTCCAGTGCATTTCTGATAGGAAACGAAGCCAACGGATTGACAAAAGCTTCGTCTGATGCGGCAGATGTACTTGTAAGGATTCCGATGCAGGGGCAGGTCGAGTCTTTTAATGCAGCAGTAGCCTGTACGATTCTTACATTTGAAGCAGTCCGCCAGCGCCGGACAGGGGTCAGGTAGAAAATGGATTTATAACGTGTTGTAATTAAGAATTGTAACTTTTTTTAACAAATTTGTAATAATTTTGAAGGGATATGGATATAGTTATCTGTGTCCCTTTTTTAGTGCGCACTTGCGGTGTATACCGCTTATGCGGTTAAAACGACCTCATGGACAGCGCCAAAATCTTGATAAAAGACAGGCGGATTTCTAAAAAGGCGGTTTGTAAAATTAAATTTTTTATAAAAAAATCAATGAAACTGTCGGGGAATAAACGGAAACCCTAGAATCTATGCGGCTTTGTAACGAATTTGACAAATAAGTGTAACTTTGGTATTATACTTTCGTAACAAAATGTAACAATTCTGTAACATTTTGTCAGGTGTCGGAAAGGACACCGGAAAGGAAAAACTTTATGAAACTTAGAAGTAGCATAGCGGCGAAGTACGCTGGAGTAGCAATGGTGATGTGTCTTATGCCAGTAGTGCCAGTAGTAGCCGACGCACAAACTACCTATGAGCAGCAGCAAAGTACAGAACAGAATAATACATCAAATATTCAGGTATCTTACGTAGAAAAGGTATCCGATATTGTTGCAGCAGGTTACGAAACAGTATATGAAACCAATTTTGCAGGCGCGCAAGATTACGCAGCAGAAGCCGTTGCTTTAACCGATTCTTATATTGAAGTCAAAGCAGGTGCTGACGAAGATGCCGAAACAGTCGGAAGATTATATGACTATTCTTTAGTATATGTGGATGAAACAGGTACAGAATGGACAAAGATTACTTCCGGAAATGTTACAGGCTATGTAAAAAATGCGCAGTTATGTTTCGGACAGGAAGCCCAGGCAGTAATGCAGGAGAGTGAAGAACAGGACAAGGAGCTTGTTGCCGGTTATACGCTCGAAGAAGCAGAAGAAAAAGAGGCGAGAGAAGAAGCAGAACGGATTGCAGCAGAAGAAGCTGCAAGAAAAGCAGAGGAGGAAGCAGCCAAGAAAAAGCAGGCGCTTTCAAGTGTCGGCACGACATACGGTTCTTCTGTGGATGCATCCGACGAGGAAGTGTGGCTTCTGGCATGCATCATAGACTGGGAAGCAGGAAGCGAAAGCTATGAAGGAAAGCTTGCAGTTGCAAATGTTGTTTTAAATCGTGTAAAGAGCGGCAAGTGGGGCAGCTCCATTACATCAGTAATTTATGCACCAAAGCAGTTTTCAGGTGTATCAGACGGCAACGGCAATCCATCCGCAAAATTTGCAGCCAGATTGTCAAGCGGTCCGAACCAGGCATGTATCCAGGCAGCAAAGGAAGCTTTATCCGGTGTGAACAATGTAGGAAATTATACATTTTTCCGTTCGCTTTCCATCGCAAATTATTCATCTTATGACAGTTATATGATTATCGGAAGCCATTGCTTCTATTAATCATTTAAATAATAGTAGTTTTTATGGAATGGTATTTTTGTATACTGTATTCAGAAATAATGAATACAGTTCTACAGAAGTACCGTTTTCTTTATATTGATGGAATTTTCAGATACAAACTCCTGTATTTTCATGGAAAACAGTGCTTGAATATTTACAGCTTTTTGATATAATATGAATAAATATGATATGTGCGTGAGGTGATTCATATGATAAATATTAAAGATTTTTGTGATATGGAGCAGTTTGAACAGATTATGTCCAACTGGGCGAAAGCTACGGGACTTGCGACAGTCGCTGTAGGTGCTGATGGCAGATACATTTCCGAGTGTTATAATTTTACGGAATTTTGTATTGATTTGACAAGAAAAAGTCCGGAAGGGTGCAGACGATGCGAAAAGTGCGACAGGGAAGGCAAGGGCGTATATTTCTGTCATGCAGGACTGATTGATTTCGGTATCGAGTTAAAAATCGGGGACGAAGTGGTTGGCTCTGTGATTGGCGGACAGGTATTGTCCGAAACACCGGACGATGAAAAGTTCCGTGCGGTCGCAAGGGAAATTGGTGTCAATGAAGACCGGTATATTGCAGCATTACATAAGGTCACAATACGCAGTGAAGAAGCAATCCGTGCCAGTGCAGAACTGCTGGGGCAGGTTTTAAACAACTATATTAATGCCCAATATATGGAAAAGCACAATAAACAGATTATTGGAAAGCTGGGTACAGGCGCAAAGGATGCCGAAGAGTTGGTCAACAGGATTAAGGAAAAGACGGTACAGCTAAATACCGTTCACGGAAAGCAGAAGATTCTTGCGTTAAATGCGAGTATTGAAGCGGCAAGAGCCGGGGAGAACGGCAGAGGCTTTGCGGTGGTTGCCGGAGAAGTCGGAAAGTTATCCGATTTTATCAATGATATTAACAAAGATATCAATAAGCTTGTCGGAGAAATTGATACCGTTGTTCATAAAATGAATGAATAAGAAAATGAGAACCCGGCCGTCAGGCAGGGGATAGGAGGACACATGAACTTAACAGGACGCGATTTTTTAACATTAAAGGATTTTACACCGGAAGAAATTCTGTACTTGATTGATTTATCCGCAAAGTTAAAGGATATGAAAAAGAAAGGCATTGTAGAACAGCCGCTGCGCGGTAAAAATGTAGCACTCATTTTTGAAAAGACAAGTACAAGAACACGCTGTTCCTTTGAAGTAGCAGCACATGATTTAGGCATGGGCGTGACCTACCTTGACCCGCAGGGTTCCCAGATTGGCAAGAAAGAAAGCATTGCAGATACGGCAAGAGTGCTTTGTACAATGTTTGAAGGCATTGAGTACAGAGGATTTGAGCAGACGATTGTGGAAGAACTGGCAAAATATTCATCTGTACCGGTATGGAACGGTTTAACTAACGAATACCACCCGACACAGATGCTTGCGGATATGCTGACAATCCGTGAAAAGCTCGGCAGATTAAAGGGCGTGAAGTTCGTTTATATGGGCGATGCAAGATACAACATGGGTAATTCCCTGATGATTGTCTGTGCAAAGCTCGGACTGCATTTCACAGCCTGCACGGCAAAAGAATATTTCCCGGATAAAGAGCTGGTAGCACAGTGTGAAGCATGGGCAAAGAGAAGCGGCGGTTCAATTACATTGACAGAAGACGTAGAAGAAGGCACAAAGGGCGCTGAAGTTTTATATACCGATGTATGGGTATCCATGGGTGAACCGGACGAAGTATGGGCAGAGCGAATCAAGGCACTGTTACCGTACCAGATTAATAAGAAAGTTATGGAAAATGCAGCACCGGATGCAATCTTTATGCACTGCCTGCCGTCTTTCCATGATTTAAAGACTAAGATTGGCAAGCAGATTCATGACAAGTTCGGCTTAGATGAAATGGAAGTAACGGACGAAGTATTTGAATCTGAGCAGTCCGTTGTATTTGATGAAGCGGAAAACAGAATGCACACCATTAAAGCGGTAATGGCAGCAACACTGGGCGCTTATTAATTCAAAAAAAGAAACGGAGCAGAAGATGTATTATACCACGAGTGGAGCATACCGGAAATCTAAAATGCTGATTGACTATGCAACGATTGCACTGACGGCAGTGATTATGATTTTATTTATCTTAATCCTGTTTCTGCGCAGTAACAGCGGAATCTTATTTCCAATCGTTTTCCTGGCAGGAGCGCTTATCAACGGCTTATCCGGGATAAAAGCATTTATGAATAAAAAAAGGCTGTCGGGAGTATTTCTGATAATTGCCGCAGTGATTCTGCTGATTGTAAGTGCAGCAGTCGGACTGGCAGTATTGTAAGATGTAAGAACCGGCAGAAGCATCAGCCGTAAAAATGGGCTGCCGTACTAAGAGAGAAAAGACAGATTCTTAGTGCGGCAGCCCTGCTATATGAAAGATTCTAATGGAGCAGGGATTCATGAAAACAAAGATATTAAGACAGTTAAGAACAACAAATGAATATGTTTCCGGTCAGATGTTATGTGATGAGCTGGGGGTGTCAAGAACTGCCGTATGGAAAGCAATCAACCAGTTAAAAGAAGAAGGTTATACGATTGAGGCGGTGCAGAATAAGGGCTATAAGATTACGGGATATCCGGACATTTTAACGGCAGAGGAAATTGAGAGCCAGTTAAATCCCGACGATACGGTAAAAAAAGTGGTCTATGCGCCGGAAATTGATTCCACCAACAATGAAGCCAAAAGAAATGCAGAAAACGGAGCAAAAGACGGCACACTTTATATTACGGAAAGCCAGACCGGCGGCAGGGGCAGGCGGGGCAGACAATGGGTGTCTCCGTCAGGAAGCGGAATCTGGATGACACTGCTGTTACGTCCGCAGATTAATCCTGCCAATGCCTCCATGCTTACAATCGTTGCAGCGATGGCAGTGACTATGGCAATCCGCAGGGCAGTTGCGGAAACAGGCGTAGACGTGGAATGTCATATTAAGTGGCCCAATGACGTCGTTATCAATAAAAAGAAAGTCTGCGGCATTTTAACAGAGATGAGTGCAGAGCTTGACTGTATCCACTATGTAGTGATTGGTATTGGAATCAATGTCAACACAACGGAATTTGCAGACGAAATCAAAGAAACTGCCTCGTCTCTTTTTGTCGAAACAGGAAAGAATATCAAACGAAGCCGCATTGTAGCACTGTTTGCCGAAGAATTTACAAAATACTATCAGAAGTTTTTAAATACAGGCGATTTAAGCGGTTTGGTGCAGGATTATAATGAATTGTTAATCAATGCGGGCAGGCAGGTGCGGATTTGTGACGCAAAAGAAGAATTTACCGGTGTTGCGGCGGGGATTGACAGCCATGGGGAATTGCTTGTGACCAAAGAGGACGGCACACAGGCGGTCATATCGGCAGGAGAAGTATCAGTGAGAGGATTATATGGATATGTTTAATGAAAATGTAGTGCTTTGCGCATCCAGTGCGTATGAGAAAAAGTTTTATCTGAACGAAGCCTTTGACAAGCTTCCGGAGGATATTAAAAATGAATTAAAAATTATGTGTGTGCTGTTTACCGAGGAAGTCGGCGGCATTTTAACACTTGAATTTGACGAAAACGGCACGCTGTTATTTAAAACTGAAGCCGATGAAAATGACCTGCTCTATGATGACATTGCCTGCGGTATGCTGATTAAGAAATTACAGTATGAAAAGCGGGATTTGTTAGAGTCGATGGAAATGTTTTACCGGGTGTTTTTCCTTGGAGAATAACGAATAGGAGAGTGTGAATGTTTATAGGAAATGTAGAAATACAAAATCCTGTTGTACTGGCACCGATGGCAGGCGTTACAGACCTGCCATTTCGTCTGTTATGCAAAGAAATGGACTGCGGTCTTTTGTATACGGAAATGGTCAGCGCAAAGGCAATTTTATACGGCAATAAAAATACAGAAGCATTAATGCAGGTAACACCGAACGAACACCCGATTGCATTGCAGCTGTTTGGCTCAGATCCGGAGGTGATGGGTGAGATTGCAAAGCGTGTAGAGGAACGGCCGTTTGACATTATTGATGTAAATATGGGATGCCCGGTTCCAAAGGTTGTCAATAACGGTGAAGGCTCGGCACTGATGAAAAATCCGGTGCTGGTCGGAAAAATCGTAGAAGCCATGGCAAAAGCCGTTCAAAAACCGGTAACGGTTAAAATTCGTGCGGGCTTTAACGATGAAAGCATTAATGCACCGGAAATTGCCCATGTGATTGAGGAGTCCGGCGGGGCGGCAGTTGCCGTACACGGGCGTACAAGAGAACAGTATTATTCGGGAAAGGCAGACTGGGACGTTATCCGCAGGGTTAAAGAAACGGTTAAAATTCCGGTGATCGGAAACGGTGACATTTTAACGGGACAGGACGCTATCCGGATGTTTGAAGAAACCGGCTGTGATGCCGTGATGATTGGACGCGGTGCGAGAGGCAACCCATGGATATTTTCACAGGTGAGCCGCTATTTAAAAGATAAGACGGTGCTTGCACCGCCGACAACAAAAGAAATCTGTGATATGATACTGCGCCATGCCAAAATGCTCATTGAAGCAAAGGGCGAATACACCGGAATCCGTGAAATGCGCAAGCATTTTGCATGGTACACGGCAGGCATGAAACATTCTGCGGCACTGCGCGGCAGGGTCAATCAGGTGGAGCATTTTGAAGAACTGGAACAACTGGTGGATATGGTACACGGGGCTGATGAAACAAAGTGAAGTTTGATACAGCTGATTGACAGATGAATATGATTAGGCTATAATATTATGACTAGTTTTAAAATGTTATAAATGTAGAAAGGGATAGATGAAAATGGCAGAGAAACAGTTTCTTACAAAGAAAGGTTACGAAGAACGTGTTGCATTACTGGAGAACTTAAAGGTTGTCAGAAGAAAGGAAGTTGCCCAGAAGTTAAAGGAAGCAAGAGAGCAGGGCGATTTATCTGAAAATGCAGAATACGATGCAGCCAAGGACGAACAGAGAGATATTGAAACACAGATTACAGAGCTTGAAGCAATTTTAAGCAATGCAGAAATCATTCAGGACAATGATAAGAGTACAGACCGTGTTAAAATGGAAAGTGTTGTAAAGCTGCATGACATCGAATATGATGAAGATATTGAGTATGTTATCGTCGGTTCTTCCGAAGCAGACAGCTTAAACAATAAGATTTCCAACGAATCACCGCTCGGTGCCGCTCTCATCGGCAAGAAGGTTGGAGAAATCGTAAAGGTAGAAGCACCGGCAGGCGAAATCGAGTATAAGATTGTAGAAATTATAAATGAATAGTCGATAAGGAGAAAGAACAGTGGCGGAGAAGAATAATACACAGATGCCTGATGTCAATGAACAGATTAAGAACCGTATGGATAAGTTAAAGACTTTGCAGGAAGAAGGCAGAGACCCATTCGAGATTACAAAGTACGATGTGACAAACCATACACAGGATATTAAAGAACATTTTGAAGATTTTGAAGGCAAGGAAGTATCCATTGCAGGACGATTAATGGCAAAGCGTGTCATGGGTAAAGCCTCTTTCTGCAATGTGGCAGATTTAAAGGGCAACATTCAGTTATATGTAGCAAGAGATTCTGTCGGAGAAGAATCGTATGCACGTTTTAAGAAATTTGACATCGGCGATATTGTCGGCGTAAAGGGTGAAGTTTTCAGAACACAGAAGGGTGAAATGTCTGTTCATGTATCTGAAATCACACTTTTAACAAAGAGCTTACAGGTGCTTCCGGAAAAGTTCCATGGCTTAACAGATACAGAAGTGCGTTACAGACAAAGATACGTGGATTTAATTGTAAATCCGGAAGTCAGAACAACATTTATGAAGCGTTCACAGATTATCAAGGAAATCCGTAACTTCCTTGATGGCAGAAACTTCATGGAAGTAGAAACACCAATGCTCGTTTCCAATGCAGGCGGCGCGGCTGCCAGACCATTTGAAACACATTACAATGCACTGGACGAAGATGTAAAGCTTCGTATTTCACTGGAATTATACTTAAAGCGACTGATTGTCGGCGGCATGGAACGTGTTTACGAGATCGGCAGAGTATTCCGTAATGAAGGTGTGGACACCAGACACAATCCTGAATTTACATTAATGGAACTGTATCAGGCATATACCGATTACAACGGCATGATGGAACTTGCAGAAACCATGTACCGTACAGTATGTGAAAAGGTAAACGGTTCACCGGTTGTAAAATACGGTGATATCGAAATCGATTTTTCAAAGCCGTTTGAGAAGATTACAATGGTTGATGCTGTTAAGAAATATGCAAATGTGGATTTCTCAAAGATTGAAACACTTGAAGAAGCAAGAGCTGTTGCAAAGGAACACAATATTGAATTTGAGGAAAGACATAAGAAGGGTGACATCTTAAATTTATTCTTTGAAGAATATGTAGAAGAACATCTGATTCAGCCGACATTTGTTATGGATCACCCAGTAGATATTTCTCCGCTGACAAAGAAGAAGCCGGACGCACCGGAATATACAGAACGTTTCGAGCTGTTTATGAACGGCTGGGAAATGGCAAATGCGTACTCTGAATTAAATGACCCGATTGACCAGAGAGAACGTTTTGCGGCACAGGATGCGCTGGCAGCAGCCGGTGATGACGAAGCCAACCACACAGATGAAGACTTCTTAAATGCGCTGGCATACGGTATGCCGCCAACGGGTGGTATCGGATTCGGTATCGACAGAATGGTTATGCTGCTGACAGATTCCGCAGCAATCAGAGATGTTTTATTGTTCCCGACAATGAAGTCCTTAGATGGTGTAAATAAGAAAAATGATGTAAATAATACAGCTTCTGAAGCACCTGAAAAAAATGTAAAAACTGAGTCTGAAAAGATTGATTTTTCTAAGGTAAAGGTAGAGCCTTTATTTGAGGAATTTGTTGATTTTGATACATTCAGTAAGTCAGATTTCCGTGCAGTAAAGGTTAAAGAGTGTGTTGCAGTACCGAAGTCAAAGAAACTGTTACAGTTTACTCTTGATGACGGAACAGGCACAGACAGAACCATTTTAAGCGGTATTCACGCTTATTATGAGCCTGAAGAACTGGTTGGAAAGACGCTTATCGCTATCACAAATCTTCCACCGAGAGCTATGATGGGCATTGACTCTTGCGGTATGCTCCTCAGTGCTATTCATGAAGAAGAAGGCGAAGAAAAGCTTCATCTTCTGATGGTAGATGACCACATTCCGGCAGGTGCAAAGCTCTATTAAGATGATGTAAAGATGTACCGTTTTACCGAATAGACGGGACGTACTTCATTTGATAAAAAACTGAAAAAACAGCGATTTACATCAAACTTACATCAATTGATGCAGAAATCGGTGCAAACAAGAGAAAATCGCATAATTAGTGCAATGAGTGGGCAATTCCAATCGGGATTGCCCATTTTTAAAACAAACAAAAATACATATCGAAATTTACAGGAGGAATATATATGGTTGGAAGAATTTATCATGTAGGACTAACGGTTTCTGATTTGGAACGCTCAATTGCATTCTACAGAGATGTCCTTGGGCTTGAGTTTCAAGGAGAGATTTTTATGGAAGGCGAAGAAACAGATAAAATGTTTCGTAGAGTAAATTGCAAAGCAAGGGTCGCTTATTTGAATGGCTCCAAGGTTGTTGAAGCACCGCCAGTTGAGCTGATTCAGTTTGTAAACAACGAAGTAAAGAAAGTTCCCTCTGATTTGTTTACAACATCCATCTCGGAAGTATGTTTCTACACAAATGATATTGATTCTGCTTACAAACATCTCGTAGATAATAATGTGGAGTGCTTGTCTGAACCGCAGTATTTCGATTTTAGAGCAGATGGATTTGGGGAAAGCAGAGCGTTTTATTTCAGAGACCCGGATGGAATCATTCTTGAGATGATGCAGCCGCTTTAATGAAAAATGGTAAGTACAGGAAAGCGGCAACTTTCTGTTTGTCAGGTTGTCCTTTGAGAGAGGAGAAATCCTTTTCTCAAAGGGCTTTTTCTATTTATACAGATATTCGCAAACTACAAGATAAAGCTAAAACTTCATATACTCTAAGCACAAGGAGGTTGAGGTTTGGCTATGAATAACAGTTTAGCAGAAGTACGCCCGGAACTTGTTTCGGAGTGGTCGGAGAAGAATTTACCGCTTACACCTGATAATATTACCTTCGGCTCAAATAAAAAAGTATGGTGGAAAGGTACTTGCGGTCACGAATGGCAGACAAGCGTTAAGGCTCGTTCCAATGGAGAAAAATGCCCGATATGTTCCGGTGCGAGAGTGATTGCAGGTATTAACGATTTGACGACATTAGAGCCATTACTGGTGAAACAGTGGTCGAAAAAGAATAAGATAAAACCGACAGAGGTTTCTATTGGTTCTCATAAGAAAGTGATTTGGAGATGTGAGAAAGGACACGAGTGGGAAGCTGCCATTAAGAGCAGGACAATAAATAAAACAGGTTGCCCGTATTGCTCCCACAATAAAGTGTTGGCAGGATTTAATGACCTTGCAACGCTTCTGCCGGATGTAGCAGCCGAGTGGTCGGACAGAAATTATCCGTTACTTTCAACTCAGGTTACGGTCTTTGCCAATCGTAAGGCTTGGTGGAGGTGTAAGGATTGCGGCAGAGAGTGGAACACCCTTATTTCTACCCGTTCCGGTGGGAGTAAATGCCCGTATTGCAGTGGGTACATATTCTCGAAAGGGTTTAACGATTTGCAGACAACACACCCTGAAATTGCTTCGGAGTGGTCGGAGAAGAACTTGCCTTTGAAACCTGATGAAGTAAATGCAAAGTCGAGGAAAAACGTCTGGTGGAAGTGCAGAAAATGCGGTAATGAGTGGAAATCCGTTGTCAATGCCCGTGTGAAAGGTACGGTATGCCCCGTTTGTGCAGAGAGAGAAGTCCTTGCCGGATATAATGATTTGGCGACAACGGACAGTCAGCTTCTCAGTGAATGGGATTATGAGCAGAATAAATTGAAGCCGACAGAGGTATCACGAACTTCAGCAAAGAGAGCGTGGTGGAAATGCAGGCACGGTCATTCATGGAGTATGAAGATAAATGAAAGGACGATATTGAATAAAGGCTGCCGAATTTGTGAGCAAGAATATTTATCTCTATTTCCTGCTTTGGCTGTCAGCTATTATTCTAATAAGAAAGGCTTGAAAGCAGAACTTGGTTCTGACCGATTGCTTGGAGTTCCGCTTGAAACATACATACCTTCAGAAAAGTTGGCTATTGAGTCAGGAAGTGCTGACGAGAATATAGAAATAATGAAAGCATATATGTGTGAGCAACGAGGAATAAGACTGATTAAACTGCCGATGAAAGGCACTGAACTGGATTATGCCGACAGCTTAAAAAGAGCTTTTCAGAACGTACATATATTTATTTCTTCTGATACAGAGGAAGATGTGGAGATAATCAAAAATACATTTGAAAGATGGAGGGACAGCCAATGAGAGAGAAAACCTATCATCTATACTTAAATGAAGAAGAACGAAGCCGAGTGATACAATCGCTCATTGAACTGAAGAACAATTTAGCAGCTCAGGGACGATACACCGATGCAGTAGATGATGTCCTCTGCAAAGTGCTGGAAGCAAAGAAAAAGAAATTGAAAATTGAATACATTTAGAACGTGTTTTGCCGTCTGTTTCCTAACCGGAGCAGACGGCTTTTTTAATTTCCAAAAATTTTTTTGAAATATTTTTGGAAAAGCGGAGATTTTGGGTGTGCATTTCATACCCCTTTGTCCAAATGAGTGAAGGGGTTCATTCCGGATAGCAAAAACGGAAGCCTTTTCGCTTGAAAATTGAATAAGTCATTCACTAAGACTTTATTTCTGATGATAGCCACTTTAGCAGGTACGCCGTGATTTCTGTATTTCAGAATAGCGAGAACTCCGGTTATGAGTATCAGGTTGCTCCTGATATGGCGATGACAGTCAGAATGATAATGATACTTCTCTACGGAGCTGGCGGAGTACCCGGCAGAGGTTAGAATCCTATGATACAGATAAGCAGTCTGTTCCTTAGTGACTTCCCATAAGCATTTTGCTTGGCAAGGGGTGTTGAGAACAAATATTGCTATGACCGATTAGGAAATGAGTCGGTCAGGTACATAGCCATAATGCGGTGGCTATGAATTTTCAGAAAGGAGGGCAAAAAGAAGTGTCAAACTGCAAAACGATTTCCGTATGTAACCAGAAAGGCGGAGTCGGAAAAACCACCACAACAGTTAATCTTGGAGTCGGGCTTGCAATGCAGGGCAAGAAAGTATTGCTCATAGACGCAGACCCGCAGGGCGATTTAACGACTTGTCTTGGTTGGCAGGATACAGACGGCTTGGGTATCACGCTTGCAACGAAACTCACAGATGTAATCAATGAAACGATGACAGACCCTATGGTTGGTATCCTGCACCACGAAGAAGGTGTTGACCTTGTTCCGGCAAACCTTGAGCTTTCAGCAATGGAATTTAACCTTGTAAACGCAATGAGCAGAGAAACTACACTCAAGAATTATCTGAGTCAAGTGAAGAACAGATATGATTATGTAATTATAGACTGTATGCCTTCACTTGGTATGGTTACGCTCAATGCTTTATCGGCGGCAGACAGTGTTATCATTCCGGTTCAGGCTCAGTATTTGCCTGCAAAGGGGATGACACAGCTTGTGCAGACCATTTCAAAAGTAAAGAAGTATATCAATCCGGATATTAAGATAGACGGTATGCTGCTTACTTTGGTGGATAGCCGAACAAACCTTGCAAAGAGTACGGTGGAAGCACTCAGGGCAAACTTCGGTAATCAGATAAGAATGTATCGAACACAAATCCCGATTGCCGTAAAAGCCGCTGAAACTTCTTCCAAAGGCAAGAGCATTTATGCTTATGAGCCAAACAGCACAGTGTCTAAGGCATACGCTGAATTTACAAAGGAGGTGTTAGCCGATGGCAGGAAGAAAGAGCGACTTCACTCTCACGAAGCTCGATGATTTATTTACCACGCAGGCACAGAGAGATGAAGAACAGCTTTCAAAAATCCGAGATATTCCATTGGAGCTAATTGATGATTTCCCCGACCACCCGTTTAAGGTCAGGGACGATGAAGATATGATGCAGCTTGTGGAGAGTGTCAAGGAAAGAGGAGTGATTACTCCGGCAACGGTAAGGCAGAAAGAGGACGGCAGATACGAACTTGTTTCAGGACACAGACGAAAGCGAGCTTGTGAACTGGCAGGATTTGAAACACTGAGAAGTGAGATTGTAGACCTGAACAGAGATGAAGCGACCATTTTAATGGTTGAGAGTAATTTCCAGAGGTCAGAGATATTGCCAAGTGAAAAAGCCTTTGCCTATAAAATGCGTTTGGAAGCAATGAAAAGACAAGCAGGCAGACCAGCAAAAAATAATTCCCCAGTGGGGAACAATTTAGAGTTTGCAAAGTCAAGCGATGAACTTGCTGATAAGACGGGCGAAAGCAAAAATCAAATTTACCGATATGTTCGTCTGACAAACCTTGTTCCTGAATTGCTTGAATTTGTTGATGAGGGGCGTATTAAAATGCGTCCTGCCGTGGAACTTTCTTATCTTGATGAAGATTGCCAGCGTGATGTGGTTGACGAAATCGACCTAAATGACGCAACCCCGTCACACGACCAGACAATCCGTATGCGAAAGTTATTCAACGAGGGCAACCTTACAACCGAAGCAATCCACGCTGTTATGTCTGAGGAAAAGCCGAACCAAAAGGAAAAAATCGTGTTGAGGGGCGACAGAGTAAGACAGCTTATCCCGAAAAACATTCCCGTCAGTCAGACGGAGGATTTTGTCTGCAAAGCATTGGAGCATTACAACAAGTTTTTGCGTAATCGTGCAGAACGTGACAGCAGATAGCCTGAGTTACAGTTCCCCTTTCTCACACTCTAACCCCTTAGTTATACTTCTACCTACCGAAAATGATATATATTATCTCACTTGAATATAACTATCTCAAAGTATATGTCTATCTCTAAGGGGCAATCGCACAGTATGAACGGACTGGAGGTGTATGGTAAAATGAAAAATTAACGAAAAATCCGCATTTGTTTTTCGGCAGGTAAATCTTGTCGTAAGAGAAAATCCACAAAGGCACATCGTAGAGATACGGTGTGTTTTTCAATTTTTACAGGAGGAAACGCAATGATAAAGTCAAAATTCAAAAGAGTCACGTCGCTTTTCTTGGCGACCCTTATGTGTGTGACCACTTTTGCAGGCATTGGCTCGACAACAGCATATGCTGCTTCGGGAGAAAAAGCCGATGTTTATATGGTCGATTTCCCTCGTGATGGCGATGCTAATTACGATGGGGTATGGGGACATAGCAATTTGACCTTGAAAAATGGTTGGCATACCGGACGTTCCAATTTTACCAATCTTAAGGCTATTGGCTCATACTCAGGCAATGTTGCTTATTGTATTGAGCCTGGAATTTCGCTCAAGGTCGGTCAGACAATGAATAAGTATGACGAAAATTATTTTAATAACCTTGCATCCAACGGGGTTATTTCCGGAGATGAAATCCGTCTTTTCGTTGGTCGTATTTTACAGTATGGCTATCGTGGGACAATCTCGACATCTTGGAGGTCACAGAATGAAGCAGCAGCAAACAGCATTGCACAGGCTTATGCCACACAGCTTCTTATCTGGGAAACTGTTATCGGAGAGCGTGATGTGAACTTCAATCATGTAGCAGCCAGTGGTTGCAGCAATGTGAAAGATGTCATCAATGCAAAGCATCCGCTTCGCAATAAGATTTTCAGTTATTACAACAGTATGGTGCAGAGTGTACAGAACCATGCGACCATACCGAGTTTTTGTAATAAATCATCCGGTTCGGCAAAGACAATAGAACTTGAGTGGAACGGAAGCAAGTACACAACTACTCTGACAGATTCCAATAATGTGCTGTCCAAATATAATTTCAAGGCAAGCATCAGTGGAGTGAGCTTTTCAGTGAATGGTAACAAACTTACGGTTTCTATGGATACAGCACCGAGTAAGGAATTTACCATTACCGCAACCAAGAAAAATGCAGTCCGCAGAGGTGTGGTTGTATGGTCAGAGGGCAAACACGGTCAGAATTCCAGTGTGCAGGATGTTGTCAGCTATGCTCAGGAAGTAAGCGACAGTATCAACGGTTATGTGAAGATGAAAGTCAGCTATGGTTCTTGTCAGATTGTAAAGACCAGTGAGGACGGCAAGGTTGACGGTATTAACTTCACGATTACCGGAAACGGTATCAATCAGACGGTTACAACAGCCAATGGCGGTAAGTTCCAGATTGATAACCTTATGCCGGGTATCTATACTGTAACCGAGCAGGCATACGATAAGTACGAGCCGCAGGAAACACATAGAGTTACTGTTGTAGCAGGACAGGTTGCAAAGGTCAATTTTAATAACAAATTGAAGCGTGGCGACCTTCAGGTAGTGAAGTCCTCAGAAGATAATCTTGTTGAAGGTATGAAGTTCCATCTTTTCGGTACTTCTCTTTCCGGTGCTGCTGTTGACCAGTATGCAGTTACAGACAAAAACGGTGTGGCAACTTTCAAAGATGTGCTTATCAGTGGTTCTGAACCATATACTCTTGAAGAAGTGGACACAGCTATCCGTTATGTTGTACCGAAAAATCAGACTGCACCAGTGAAGTGGAAAGAAGTAACCACAAGAAACTTCAATAACATTTTGAAGAAATTTACTGTAACAGTAACAAAGAGCGACGCTGAGAAAGGCGAAGCACAGGGCAATGCCAAACTTTCGGGAGCAGTTTATGGTATCTATAAGGGCGAAACGATTGTAGATAAGTATGTTACTGATGAAAACGGTCAGTTCACTACTAAAGAATATGTTTGTGATACCGACTGGACAATCCGAGAAATTACACCGTCAGAGGGATATTTGCTTGATAAGACTATCCATGAAGTAGGTACAGACCCGAAACTTTATGAGGTGGAACACAACCTTACTTCCAATGATGTAACCGAGCAGGTAATCAAAGGCAATGTGGCTATCATCAAACATACCGATGACGGAGAAACAAAGATTGAAACACCTGAAAAGGGTGCTTCCTTTGAGATTTACCTGAAATCTGCCGGAAGCTATGACGCAGCCAATAAAGACGAGAGAGATACTATCGTATGCGATGAAAATGGCTTCGGTCAGACAAAAGATATGCCGTATGGTATTTATACCGTACACCAGACTTCCGGTTGGGAAGGCAGAGAGATGATGGACGATTTTGATGTGTTCATTTCACAGAACGCACAGACCTACCGTTATCTTATCAATAACCGTAACTTTGAGAGTTTTGTCAATGTAGTCAAGGTGGACGCAGAAAGCGGAAAGAGTATTCCGTATGCAGGAGCAGGATTTAAGATTTACGACCCACAGGGCAATCAGGTCAAAATGACCTTTACTTATCCGACACCGACCACGATTGATGTGTTCTATACCGACGCAAATGGTTCTCTTGTAACACCTGAGAAATTAGATTACGGCAAGGGATATTCCATCGTAGAGGTACAAGCTCCATACGGATATGTACTTGATGATACTCCGGTATATTTTGATATTACCGAAGAAAATTCCACAGAGGAAGGCGGCGTAACTGTTGTGAAAGTCAATAAGCCGAATATGGCACAGAAAGGTACTATCACGGTTGAAAAGACCGGAGAAGTATTTAGTGGTGTCAATGTAAGTGGTTCTGAGGACAGTGATGTTATTTATCAGCCTGTTTATGAAGTGGCAGGACTTGAGGGTGCAGTTTATGAAGTCCGTGCTGCGGAAGATATTAGTACACCGGACGGTACACTCCGCTATTCAAAGGGCGAAGTGGTAGATACTATCACAACAAGCTCCGATGGATTTGTTAAGAGCAAAGAACTTTATCTCGGAAAATACGAGGTCAAGGAAATTACCGCACCTTATGGAATGGTAATCAGTGGCGAAACACATACGGTTGAGCTTACTTATGCAGGTCAGAATATCTCTGTTACCGAAACTTCCACATCATTCTATAACGAAAGACAGAAAGTTCAGGTAAGCCTTGCAAAAGCCATTGAAAAGGATAAGACATTTGGTATTGGCGACAACGGAGAAATCAAAAATATCAGCTTTGGTCTTTATGCCGCAGAAGATATTGTATCTGCAAGCGGTACCGTTATTCCGGCTGATGGACTGATTGAGATTATCAGCGTAAATGAAAATGGAACTGCTGTTATGAAGTCAGACCTTCCGTTTGGCAAATACTATGTCAAAGAGATTGCAACCGATGAGCATTATATTCTCTCTGATACGAAGTATCCGGTTGTATTTGAATACGCAGGTCAGGATACCGCAACGGTTGAAATCAAAGTGAATGACGGAAAAGAAATCAAGAATGAACTTATCTATGGTTCTGTATCAGGTAAGAAGATTGACGAGAATGGAGCAGCACTTGAGGGTGCTGTTATCGGTATCTTCAAAGCCGAAGAAACAGAATTTACAAAGGATACTGCACTTATGACGACTACCTCTGCAAAAGACGGTAGTTTTTCTTTTGCAAAAGTTCCTTATGGCAAATGGATTGTAAGAGAAATCGAGCAGCCAAAGGGATTTGTTCTTGATGAAAAAGCGTATGAGGTCAATATCAGCAAAGCCGAGCAGGTAGTTGAAATTGAGATTGTCAATGAGTATGTTCACGGCAATATCAGACTCACGAAGATGGACGCTGAATATCCAGATAACAAACTTACGGGTGCAACCTTTGAGGTATATAAGGACACCAATGAGAACGGAAAGATTGATGATGGCGATGAACTTATCGGAAATCTTAAAGAAACCGAAACCGGAATTTATGAGATGAAAGAGCTTCTTTACGGAAAATATATTGTCCGTGAAACAAAAGCACCAGAGGGCTTCCTGCTTGATAAGGGAGAATACTCTGTTTTCATTGAGAAAGACGAAACAACTTATTCCGTTGAGAATAAGGCTGGTGTTGGATTTATCAATGAAGCTATGCGTGGAACACTGAAAATCGTCAAGACATCTTCAGATGGTAAGGTTAAAGGTTTTGCGTTCAGAGTAACCGGAGCAAACGGTTATGATATGACATTTGAAACAGATAAGAACGGCGAAATCGTGATTGAGGGACTTCGTATTGGCGAATATACCGTATCAGAAGTGGCAAACAATGCGTCTGCCGCATATATCACACCTGCCGACCAGAATGTTACTATCAAACTTGATGAAACAGCCGTTGTAAAAATGCACAATGAGTTAAGAGATACTCCGAAAACAGGAGATGATACCAATATGAAACTTTGGTATGTCCTTGCCGGACTTTCTGCTGTCGGTATCGCTGTAACTTCTGTTGTTGCACACAAAAAGAAGAAAAAGGAGAGTAACGAGTAATGGAAGCAAAGACAATTATCGCTATCGCATTAGTCGCCGTTATTGTCGGCGGCTTTATCTTTCTTCAGGTTAAAAACCGTAAGAAGTAAGTAACAAGCGAACATTAACCAGTCGGGGCAGAGCGTAAAAACTCTGTCCCTTTAATTTTTGGAGGAACATTATGAAACAACAGAAAACGGTGGAGAGCCGAGTGCTTGAAATCTTAAAGGAATGCCCGATGTCGAGGTATGATGATATGCTTCTCATTCTGCATTATTACAACCAATACGGATATATACCTGCCGGAAATCTTCCGCTTGAGGATATTGTATTTAATTACCGAGCATACGGACTTCCTTGTTTTGAAACCATACGCAGGGCAAGGCAGAGAGTACAGTCCCTTTTTCCTGAGTATTCACGTAATCCGCAGAAAGAAGAACAGAGCGGCAGTATTTCTATTGTAATCAACATTAGCTAAGGAGGTATTTTCGTGAAAGACAAAGCAACTTTTCAGAATAAGGTCAAGGTGCTGAATAAACTCTTTGACTCCGGTTGTGATACGGAGAAAAAGTTGCAGCAGCTTGATATGGAAGCAATCCTGAAAATCCCGAATATCACGATTCCTGATATGGGTGTGATTATGGAGCTTCAGAAGAATACAAAGTCCGGTAAACTCTTTTCGTATTTGGGCGGCGGTTCTGATGAAGCAACAAAAATGAGAGGTAAGGAAAATGAAGCAACAGGAGAATAGAGCAGAGCCGCAGGAAAAGCAAATTCGATTTATAGACAGTCATTACAACTTAAAATTCTATATTCCCGATGGTGGAAAAATCAGGATTACTTTTCGTGATGGACACACAGCAGACAGAGTGTGCAAGTATATTGATGACTACCATTTGTATGTCGGAAATTGCTGCTATCATATATGCGAGTTTGCTGAAAAAATGGAGCTTAGTGGAAGCAAAGTTGAACCTATCAATCAATCCGAACCGTCAAAAAACAAGACCAGAAACAGAGAAAAACAGCGATAAGGAGGTGCAAGAGTAATGGCACGAAAATATGACCTTATTTCTGAGCTTTACAACCGCACCTGCAAAACGGTTGTGTCAAATCCTCAGAACTGGCAGGCATTCTTAGCTTCGGCTTGCCGAAATTATAAGTTACGCTATGACGAACAGCTTCTTGTATATGCACAGCGACCCGATGCAACAGCGGTTCTTGAGATAGAGCAGTGGAACAAAATTTTTGGTAGATGGGTCAACCGAGGTGCAAGAGGTATTGCTGTTTTTGCTGATGAGAACCGTTCACGGCAAAGACTGACACATTACTTTGATATTTCAGATACTCACGAAAGCAGATATTCAAGAACAGTTCCGATTTGGGATATGCGTCAGGAATACGAAGCTGATGTGATTGAGACATTGGAAAGCACTTTCGGAGAGATTGAGAATAAGAGCAGTCTTGCCGAAGCAATTATGGGAGCAGCAAGAAATGCGGCAGAGGATAATATCCCTGATTATCTGCAAGACCTTTACTATGCAACCGAGGGCAGTTCCTTTGAGGAAGTGGAAGAGGATATTGTGGCTTTCATTTATAAAAATGTCGTGACAAATAGTGTGGCATATATGATGATGTCAAGGCTTGGCGTTGATACGGACGGCTATTTTGAACTTGATGATTTCAGAGATGTTACTAACTTCAATACGCAGGAAACACTCAATGCACTTGGATTTGCTACCAGTGATATTGCAGAAATGGGATTGACGGAAATATCTAAAACAATTACTGCACTCAACCGTCAAAATCGCATAATTGTCGGTCAGGACAGAAATGAATACAATAAGGTTGAAAATAACGACGAAAGGAGTTTGGACAATGAACGAACTGACCTACACGATGGTGGGCGATTACAGCCTTCCGAACCTGAAACTTCCCCAGCAGCCGGAAGTGACGCTGGGCAGATACGCTCAGATGAGGAGAGAGTTTCTGAAGGAACATCACAGAGTCCTTTACTACAATCTCCTGACGAGGGGCGAACTGACACAGCACTTGGCGGAAGTGGAACAGAGAGCCAGCAAGATGGAGGAAACAATCCTGAGCCAGATGGCACAGAAAGAGGGAGTGACCGAACAGATGAAAGCGGAGGATATGATGAAATGGGTTCGTCTGATGAACTCCCTTCGCAGCTCGGCACAGGAAATCGTGAAAGCGGAAGTGATATTCGCTTAGAGTATTACGATAGAACGCACGAGGATAAAAGCCTTCCGTTCTTTGGACGTGATGAAGTAATCAATGAAATTCTCAGAACGACACCACATTTGTCAGCAAGTCTGGAAGAAATCAAAGATTATTATGAACGTAATCCTGATAACAAAGACCGCACAGAGTATGTAAAGAGTATTTTCAATAATGATTATACCGAACTTACTTTAGAGGATGGCAGGACAGTAGGGTACAAGACCTTTGAAAACGTTCTGCATTTGTGGGAGGGCAAATACGACAGCAGAACCGCACAGAGCTTTTATGATTGGGCTGTTATTGCCCGACATTTTGAAGCTATGCGATTACTGGGAGAATTAAGTGACAGCATAAAACCATTACCGTCAATGGACGGTCAGATGACATTCATATTAGACGGTCGGGCAGAGGAAAAGAAAACCTCTGCCTTTACTTTTTCTCAGGAGATTATCGACGCTGTTCTTGCGAATGGAAGCGGATTTTCTGAGGGAAAAATGCGTATCTATGAGCAGTTTGAAAAAAGCCTTTCTGCAAAAGAAAATGCCGACTTCTTGAAAAATGAATACGGTTGGGGCGGTTCTTATCCCGTCATAATCGGAGCAGGCATTGATGAGAGCCACGATGGAAAAGGTATTACGATTACGAAAGGTATCGGTAAAGAGAAGCCACATATCACGCTTTCGTGGTCGCAGGTGGAGAAGCGTATCGGGGAACTTATCCGAATGGACAGATACTTAAATCCAAAGGAAAAAGAACACTATCCTCAGTGGCTCGAAAGCCAAGAGGAACGCAGAGCCAAAATCGAGGAAACGAAAAGAAACCGTGAGATACTCTCTAATGCACCACCGGAGCAGGAACTAGCCGAAAAAGAACCTGAAGAAGCGGAAATATCGCAAGATGTGAAATATGAATATCATCTTGGCGATAAGGTGTATATCGGTGCTTCTGAGTACGAAATCTTATCTGTTGATGATGAGAGAGTAATGCTCTATGACTATGATATGCCACTGTTCAATAAGGAATTTTCACGCACAGAGTTTGACAGAAAAGTGCGTGAGAATCCGATGAATGAGCATTTGATTGTAAAGGAAGAACCTGCCGAAGAAAGAAATGAAAAAGAGCCTGAGCCGGTAGTTCCCGCTTGGGAGCAGAAGAAAAAAGTCAAAGGTTTTGACTTGCACCCTGATGTGTCTATGGCAGAACGTCACACCTTTAATCTCAGAGAAAATGAGGTTGAAACAGTTGGTAAAAAGGAACGCTTCCGCAGAAATATTATGGCGATACAGCTTCTTAAAAAATGTCAGGAAGAAAACAGATTTGCCACTCCTGAAGAACAGATTATCTTATCAAAGTATGTCGGTTGGGGTGGGCTTTCAGAAGCCTTTGATGAAAATAATTCAGCGTGGGCAACGGAATATCTGGAACTTTCTTCGGTATTAACACCGGAGGAATATGCTTCGGCAAGAGAAAGCACATTGACTGCGTTCTACACGCCACCTGAAGTTATCACAGCCATTTATAAGGCAATGGAGCAGATGGGCTTTAAGGAAGGCAACTTGTTAGAGCCGTCCTGCGGTATCGGTAATTTCATCGGTATGCTGCCGGACGCAATGCAGGACAGTAAGATTTATGGTGTGGAACTTGATACGATTTCCGCAGGGATTGCACAGCAGCTTTACCAGAAAACAACCATTGCGGCACAAGGATTTGAAGAAACCAATCTGCCGGACAGCTTCTTTGATGGAGTGGTTGGCAATGTGCCTTTTGGAGATTTTAAGGTGTTAGATAAAAGGTACGACAAGCATAAGTTCCTGATACACGATTACTTTTTTGCCAAGTCCCTTGATAAGTTAAGACCCGGCGGTGTGATGGCTCTTGTAACGAGCAAAGGCACAATGGATAAGGAAACTTTAGCAGTACGAAAGTATATTGCACAGAGAGCAGAGCTTCTTGGAGCAATTCGATTGCCGAATAATACCTTTAAGGGTAATGCAGGAACGGAAGTCGTTTCGGATATTCTTATCCTGCAAAAGCGTGACAGACTGATAGATATTGAGCCGGATTGGGTTCATCTTGATGCCGATGAGAACGGAATTAAGATGAACTCGTATTTTGTGCAGCACCCCGAAATGATACTTGGAGAAATGAAAATGGTATCGGGGCGTTTCGGTATGGAAGCAACTTGTGTGCCGTATGAAAATGCAGACCTTGCAGCACAGCTTGATGAAGCAGTAGCAAACATTCACGGAGAAATCACGGAATATGAAGTCGAGGAAGAACTGGAGGAGGAAGATAATTCTATTCCGGCAGACCCGACAGTGAGAAACTTTTCCTATACAGTGGTGGACAATAAAATCTATTATCGTGAAAATTCCCGTATGACTCCGGTGGAAGTGTCGGCAACCGCAGAGAACCGAATTAAGGGTATGATTGCTATTAGAAATTCCGTCAGAACGCTGATTGAATTGCAGACAGAAGATTACCCTGACAGCGAAATCAAAGCGGAGCAGGAGCGATTAAACAGACTTTATGATACCTTTTCAGGTAAGTACGGACTCATTAACAGCCGTGCAAATACCTCTGCTTTTTCGCAGGACAGTTCATTCTCTTTGCTTTCCGCATTGGAGATAATCGGAGAGGACGGAGAACTGGAACGTAAGGCTGATATGTTTTCTAAGAGGACAATTAAGCCGCATACTCCGGTTACTTCTGTTGATACGGCAAGCGAAGCGTTGGCGGTATCTCTTGGAGAAAAAGCCACGATTGATATGGACTATATGATGGAGCTTTCCGGTAAATCGGAGAATGAAATCTTTGAGGACTTAAAGGGTGTTATCTTCCTAAACCCGCTTTATGAGTATGGAAATTCTTACGAACCGAAGTATCTGATGGCTGATGAATACCTTTCGGGTAATGTCAAGGAAAAGCTGAAGATTGCAAAGAACTCGGCAGAACTCTATCCGGAAGATTATAAGGTCAATGTAGAAGCACTTCAAAAGGTGCAGCCGAAAGACCTGACTGCAAGTGAAATTTCCGTGCGACTTGGTGCAACTTGGTTGCCACCGGACGATGTGCAGGAGTTTATCTTTCATTTGCTTGAAACACCACGCTATGCACAGTGGAATATCAAAGTTCACTTCTCTCCATTTACGAGTGAGTGGAATATTGAGGGCAAATCCTATGACAAAGGAAATGTAAGGGCATATAACACTTACGGAACTTCCCGCATCAATGCCTATAAGATTATTGAGGAAACGCTGAATTTAAAAGATGTGCGTATCTTTGATTATATCGAAGATGATGAGGGAAAGAAAAAGGCTGTCCTAAATAAAAAGGAAACAGCGATTGCTCAGTCGAAGCAGGAAATGATTAAGCAGGAATTTCAGGACTGGATATGGTCTGACCCTGAACGAAGGGAAAGGCTTTGCAAATCTTACAATGAGAAATTCAATAGCGTCAGACCTCGTGAGTATGATGGAAGTCATATCATCTTCAATGGTATGAATCCTGAAATTGAACTCAGGGAACATCAGAAAAATGCGGTTGCTCATATCCTTTACGGAGGAAATACACTTCTTGCACACGCAGTCGGAGCAGGAAAAACTTTTGAAATGGTAGCGGCAGCACAGGAGTCGAAAAGGCTTGGGCTTTGTAACAAGTCACTGTTTGTTGTACCAAATCACTTGACCGAACAATGGGCGGCTGAGTATTTGCAGCTCTATCCGGCGGCGAATATCCTTGTCGCAACAAAGAAAGATTTTGAAACCAAGAACCGTAAAAAGTTCTGCGGCAGGATTGCAACTGGAGATTATGACGCAGTTATCATCGGACATTCACAGTTTGAAAAAATCCCGATGTCCATTGAAAGACAGAGGGCAATCTTAGAACAGCAGCTTGAGGAGATAACGGGAGGAATTGCGGAACTCAAGCGAAACCGAGGGGAAAACTTCTCCATAAAGCAGCTTGAAAAGTCAAAGAAATCTATCAGGCAGAAACTTGATAAACTCAATGACCAGACGAAAAAAGATGATGTTGTAACCTTTGAGGAACTTGGTGTAGACAGACTTTTTGTTGATGAAAGCCATTATTACAAGAACCTTTATCTTTATACAAAAATGCGTAATGTGGGCGGTATCGCACAGACGGAAGCACAGAAATCTTCCGACCTCTTTATGAAGTGTCGTTACCTTGACGAGATTACCGGAGGACGAGGAACCGTATTTGCAACGGGTACACCTATCTCAAACAGTATGGTGGAACTCTATACGATACAGCGATATTTGCAGTACAACACGCTTGTGAAAAATGGGTTGCAGCACTTTGATGCCTGGGCTTCCACTTTCGGAGAAACCATTACGGCAGTGGAACTTACACCGGAAGGAACAGGATACAGAGCAAAGACAAGGTTCGCAAAATTCTATAACTTGCCGGAACTAATGGCGATGTTCAAGGAGATTGCGGACATTAAGACAGCAGATATGTTGAACCTGCCAGTACCGGAAGCAAAGTACCATAACATTGCAGTAAAGCCATCGGAAATGCAGAAGGAGATGGTTGCTTCCCTTGCAGAGAGAGCCGAGCAGGTGCGTGGCGGCGGTGTGGATTCAAGCGTAGATAATATGCTGAAAATCACGAATGACGGAAGAAAACTGGCTCTTGACCAGCGTATGCTAAACGATATGCTGCCTGATTTTGAGGGCAGTAAAATCAATGCCTGCGTCGATAACATCTATCGGATATGGAAAGAAAATGCCGACAAGAAATCGGCACAGCTTGTGTTTTGTGACCTTTCCACGCCGAAGAATGACGGCACATTTTCCGTCTATAACGACATCAGAAAGAAGCTGATTGAGAGAGGTATTCCTGAAAGTGAAGTGAAGTTCATACACGAAGCCGATACGGATATGAAGAAAAAAGAACTGTTTCAAAAGACCCGCAAGGGAGAAGTCAGGGTGCTTCTTGGCTCTACTCAGAAGATGGGAGCAGGAACGAATGTGCAGGATAAACTTATCGCACTTCACGATGTGGATTGTCCGTGGCGACCTTCAGATTTGGAGCAGCGTTCCGGTAGAATTGTCCGTCAGGGCAATGAAAATCCGAAGGTAGATATTTACCGTTATGTAACAGAGCAGACCTTTGATGCATACCTCTATCAGCTTGTGGAAGGTAAGCAGAAGTTCGCAAGTCAGATTATGACGAGCAAATCTCCGGTCAGGTCGGCAGAGGATATTGATGAAACCGCACTGTCCTATGCGGAGATAAAAATGCTTGCAACAGGTAATCCATATATCAAAGAAAAGATGGACTTAGACATTCAAGTACAGAAGCTAAAGATGTTAAAATCCAATTTCTTATCAGAGAAATACGGACTGGAGGATAAGGTCATCAAGTTCTATCCACAACAGATTGCTTACTTGAAATCCCGTGTAGAGGGACTTACAAAAGATGTTGAAACAGCAAAATTACACCCGAAACCGATAGACGAGCAGCCGCTTGGAATGATGGTATCGGGTGTTTCTTATTCCGAAAAAGTCGAAGCAGGTCAGGCAATCATCAATGCCTGCAAGTCAATGAACAGTCCTGATGCGATACCACTTGGCGAGTACCGTGGCTTTCAAATGGAACTGTATTTTGATACGGTTCAGCGTAATTATGTTGTGAAATTAAAAGGCGAAACAAGCAGAGATGTACCGCTTGGCGATGATTCTCACGGTAATATCGTGAGAATAGATAACGGCATTGAACGCTTTGAAGAAGCACTTGCTGATACGAAAAACAGCCTTGAAAATACGGAAAAGCAGTTTGAAACAGCGAAGCAGGAAATCGAAAAGCCGTTTGCCAAAGAGGAAGAATTGAGGGCAAAAACTGCTCGACTTGATGAGCTGAATATCCTGCTCAATATGGATAAAAAGGAAAATGAGATTGTCGGCGGAGAGCCTGATGAGGGCGAAGCAGTCGGCGGCAGAAAGGAGAAATCGTATGAGAGATAAACAGGAAGGCGGTGGTCGATATGCCATTTATCGCACCTGAGTTAATCATTCAGGCGAAGCAGATGGACTTATTAACCTACCTGAGAAATTATGAACCGTATGAGCTGGTTAAGTTTTCAGGTAACACCTATTGCACCAGAACCCACGATAGTTTGAAGATTTCAAACGGGAAATGGATATGGTGGTCGAGAGGTATCGGTGGCAGGAGTGCTTTGGATTATCTGATTAAGGTTAAAGGTTACAGCTTCCTTGAAGCGGTGGAAACCATTATCGGACACACAGCGATTCAGGCTCCGGTCTATGAAAAACCACAGCCAAAAGAGGAAAATAAACCACTTCTTCTCCCTGAAAAATGTGCTTCCAACAGAGTGATTACAGAGTATCTTTTCGGGAGAGGAATAGATTTTGAAATCATCAATTACTGTATCTCTAATGACCTTATCTTTGAGAGCCTGCCGTATCACAATGTTGTGTTTGTAGGCTATGACGAGAAGAAAGAACCGAAATATGCAGCCTACCGTTCCACGAATAAGCGTAGGATTATGGGCGATTGCAGTGGCAGTAAAAAAGATTATTCTTTTCGGCTTGGTAAGGAAAACTTGGAGGAAGTACACCTCTTTGAGTGTGCCATAGACCTGTTATCCTATGCCACGCTTGCGAAGCTGAACGGGCAGGATTGGAAAGAAATGAGCTTTGTTTCGCTGTCCGGGGTGTATTCTCCGGCAAAGAAAATTGAGGACAGTAAAGTGCCGATTGCACTGGAAAAGTATCTTGGCAGTAACCCATCTGTCAGGAAAATCCGTATCCATTTTGACAATGATATAGCGGGCAGAAAGGCAGCACAGACCTTAAAAACTATTCTGCCGGGTAAGTATGAAATCGTTGATGAGCCACCAAAAGCAGGTAAGGACTTCAACGATTTTCTTTGTATGCGGATGGGAATTTACAATAAAAAAATACACGAAAGGAATGAAGAACGATGAATGATTCTAAGATTAAAGTTCTCTTGGTAGAACCGGAAAAGTACCCGAAGGAAATTGTAATCGACGACAGTCTGGAAGCAATGCAGGAGGTTGTCGGCGGGGATATTGAGGAATATATGCCCTTTGATGATGACGTTGCAATCATCTGTAATGAGGAAGGAAAGATGAGAGGACTTCCGCTTAATCGTGCTGTTTATGTGCAGGACAACGATAAGAAAGAGATGGTTGATATTATCTGCGGCAAGTTCTTTATCTGTTATGCACCGCCTGAGAGTGAGAGCTTTCAGAGCTTGCCGGACGATATGATGAAGAAGTATAAGGAACAGTTCAAGTATCCTGAACGCTTTTCTAAGGAAGTGGGCGGCAATATCGTGGCTGAACCTTTTAAGCCGAAATCAAAGGATTATGAGAGATAGTAGCCTGAGAACGGGGCAACCCAGAGGAGATGTTTAATCTTAGCGAGCAGACCATTTGGATAAACATAGTTTCCCAAACGGTAAAAGGCTCGTTAGGGGTTGCCCCTAATACCCCGTGAGAAAGGAGAACTTGATTTGAGAGAGTTATTACTTATCGCCGCTGGGACACTGCTCGGCAGTTGTCTTGGCGTTACGATGATGTGCTTATTCCAGATTAACAAAGATTGCAGAGTAAAGAGAAAGGAAGATACCGATTATGAGAAAGAGAAACATTCAGAAGATTGTACGCTTTAACCGCAAGGAAGCACAGGACTTGGCAGCAAAGGCAAAGAAGGCTTGTCTTTCCGAAGCAGGACTTATCCGTTTACTTATCAGAGGTTACGAGCCGAAAGAGAAACCCGATGACCGCTTCTATGATGTGATGAGAGAACTGTCCTCTATCGGTAATAACATCAATCAGCTTGCGGCTAAAGCGAATACACTTGGTTTCATTGACGCACCTATGCTGAAGAATGAAGCTGCAAAGTGGAATAAGTTCCAGTCAGAGATTGAGAGGACATATCTTCGTCCAAATCAGAGCGAAATGAAATGGCAGTAACAAAGTTGTGGTCGGTAACAGAAAGGCTCGGTCAGGTCATTGACTATGCAACCAATCCCGAAAAGACTTCTGCAAATATCAAAAGGGAGTTTTCACCGGAACAGTATCAGGCTCTTGCTGATGTTATTGCTTATGCAAAGGATGAAGAAAAAACAGAGCGAGAATTTTATGTTGAGGGTATCAACTGTAATGTGGCGATTGCCCGTGACCAGTTCATAACGGTTAAGGAACAGTACCAAAAGACAGACGGTATCCAAGCCTATCACGGATATTTGAGTTTCAAGGAAACAGATATATCTCCTGAGATGGCACAGAAAATCGGAATGGAATTTGCAAATGAAGTGTGGGGTAAAAGATTTCAGGTTGTTGTGACAACCCATCTGAACACAAAGCACCTGCATTGCCATTTTGTCATCAACTCTATTTCTTTTGTCGATGGCAAACATTTGTGGGGAGAGGAAAAAGCGTGGTTCAAATTCCGAAAAGTTGCAGACAGAATTTGTGAGAAGTACGGACTTTACTATGACCCGAATCCGAACCGCAGTAAGCAGTCGGATTATCTGACGATGAAAGAAAAGGCAGGTATGCCGACACGCTACTCGGTTGCAAAAGAAGCCATTGATTATGCTATCGACCACAGCAAGACCCTGAAAGAATTTCAGTTTGCTCTCAAGGAAATGGGATATGCCTATAACCTAAGTCCAAGCCGAAAATACTGGACGGTCATTCCAAAGGGATACGATAAGCCGATACGACTGAAAAATCTCGGAGCAGATTATACCAATGACCGGATTGTAGAGCGTATCAAAGAAAATCGTGACAGATGGGCAGAGATTGAGCCGTTCCAGAGGGCGACTTACAAGCCAAGACAGTACCGTATGCAGACCAGAGGGCAGAAGCTGAAAAAGAAAGGCGGACTTTATGGGCTGTATCTGTATTACTGTTACAGACTTGGTTATCTGCCCAAGTATAAGAAACAGAATAACGCAAGGCTTCATTATCTTTTGAAAGATGATTTGATGAAGCTCGATAAGATTACTGATGAAGTAAGGCTGCTCGGACGAGAAAATATTTCCACGGACGAACAGCTTTTTTCATATAAGACTTCCTTAGAGGAGCAGATGAAAAATCTGATTGCCGGAAGAACACATCTCCGAAAAAAGATAAGAACAAATATTGATGATGGTCAGCTTCAGGCGGCAAAAGATGAAATCGCTTCTATCAATGGAGAATTGAAAAAACTCCGACGGGAAGTAAAACTCTGCGAGGATATTGCGGAGAGGTCAAAGGTTATGGAAGAAAACCTTGAGCATATCGAAACAGAGGAACAAAAACAGCAGAGAAAGGAGAAATCACGCTATGAACAACGGTGGTGACGCAGCAGAGCAGGTCGTTAGGCTTTCGCTTGAAGGATTTGAAGTTGCTGCAAGATTAAGCGGTTCGGCGGCGAAGAATATCGCATTGCTTTTGGTATCGGTTCTGAAGCAGGAACAAAAGACGAAGGGCAAAGCAAGGCTTACCAATATGATTAAGTCAGGCAAGGAGCTGAAAGTCTTTTCCATTCCGCAAAAGGATTTGAAGAAGTTTACCGAACAGGCAAAACGCTATGGCGTTCTTTATTGTGTCCTCAGAGATAAGAACACAAAGGGAGAGAACACTCCGGTAGATATTATTGCAAGAGCAGAGGACGCTTCTAAAATTCAGCGTATCGTTGAAAGATTTGAACTTGGCAAGGTGGATAAGGCTTCGATTGTCAGTGAAGCAGAGAAGGCTATCGCAGACCGTGAAGCGGTTGAGAAAGAAAAGCCGACCAAATCCAAAAGTGAAATCATTATGGAAGAAGCAGTCAGAAATCCAATGCAGAAAGAGGAGCGAGCAAACGCAAACCCCTCAGTCGCCAAAACAGACAAAAGCCCTCTGTCAAGGCAAAACTCAGAGCCGGTAGAAACGCAATCTGATAAGGGTGTTGCAAAGCCAGTGGAAAAGCCATCGGTCAAAGAGAAACTTGACCGTTACAAGGCACAGGCAAAACAGCAAAAAGAAGCAGAGCGTAAAGAGCCGGAGGTTAAGAAAGACGGCAAGAAGCCGCAGCAGAAAAACGGTCAGACGGTACACCGTCAGCCGAAGAAGAAACCCAAAACAAAAGAGAGGTAATTCACTATGACAAATGATTTCAAACCCGCAAAGGCTGGCGGTAATCAGCCGAGATTATCCAAAGAGGAGTATGCAGAAAAGAAGCGAGCAGAAAAAGAAAAGGTCTATCAGATGATTGATGACGCTTCCCGTGAGATTGTGAGTGACCCTGAGAAATTCAAGAGTTTTCTTGATACGCAGAGTCGAATGGACAGATATTCCGCAGCAAATGCTCTCCTTATTTACAGTCAGTATCCGCAGGCGACACAGCTTAAAGATTTTGATGATTGGGGTAAGGACAATGTGAAGATTACCAAAGGGGCAAAGAGTATTTCTATCCTTGAACCAGTGGAATACACAAGAGCAGATGGTTCTCCGGGTATTTCCTACAATGTCAAAAAGGTATTTGATGTTACGCAGACAAATGGAAGAAAAGCTCCGGCAGTATCAGCAAACCGTGACCCGAAAGCACTTATTACGACAATGCTTGATGTATCTCCGGTGGAGGTTGCGGCAACCGATGAACTTCCGTATCCGAATATGGCAGCTTTCTATAATAATGAAAAGCAGACCTTGTATGTGAAGCGTAATGTGGGCGACAGCGTAGCAGTTGCTCAGTGTGTCGCTCAGGAACTTGGACACGCACAGCTTTCCATCAACAGCGAAAGTTACAGCCGCAGGGATATGGGCTTTCAGGCAGTGTGTATCGGATATATGATTTGCAAGAAGTATGGCGTAGATACACAGAATTTTGCAATTAACCGTATTCCGGAGGGACTGGCTTCCAAAGAGCCGAAAGAAATCCGTGCGGAGCTTTCCAGGGCACGAAATGCAATGGCAGAAATTCACAGTCATATCTCTGATGAAATGTTCCGCAAGAAGCAGGAGCGTTCAAAGGACTATGAGAGATAACGGAGGGCAGATATGGAAAAAGAAAAACTCTACCACATTGCTTTGGACGATTATGAACACGGTGTTGTCATTCGCTCCTTAAACGATGAGAAAACAAAGTTGATGGAGGAAGGCAAGTCCGCAGACGCAGTAGACGACCTGCTTGTAAAAGTCGGAAATGCCCCATTGAAAAAGTTCAAAGTGATTGAAAGGAAACGCTCAGATGAAGCGAGATAATGACAGGCAGACTGCCATTATTTTATCCATTGTCGGTATCGTTCCGGTCATATGGCTGGCACTTCTGATTGCACCTTCCATAAGCGGAGGATTGCCGGAGATAGCAGCCAATCTTGCGACACTCTTTGATAATCCATTTTCCATAAAATTATGTGGGGACAGCCTGAAAACTGTCCTCATTTTGCTTTTATGCTATGGAATGGGTATCGGGATTTACTTTTCGACAAGAAAGAATTACCGCAGACGAGAAGAACACGGTTCTGCCAAATGGGGCAATGTCAGAGCCATTGATAAAAAGTACCGACAAAAGCCACTATCAGAAAATAAGCTGATGACTCAGAATGTGTGCATTGGACTTAATGCCAAGAAGCACAGACGAAATCTGAATACGCTTGTGTGCGGTGGCTCCGGTGCAGGTAAGACAAGATTTTATGCAAAGCCTAATATTATGAACGCTGCAAGAAACAGCTATGTGATATTAGACCCGAAAGGGGAAATCCTGCGAGATACGGGACATCTTCTTGAGAAGAAAGGTTACGAAGTACGTGTGCTTGATTTGATTTCAATGGAGAAAAGCCATTGTTACAATCCTTTTGTTTATTTGCAGAATGACAATGATGTGCAGAAGCTCGTAACCAATCTTTTTAAGAGTACCACTCCGAAAGGTTCACAGAGCAATGACCCATTTTGGGATACGGCAGCGTCAATGCTTCTGCTTGCACTTGTATTTTATCTGCATTATGAAGCACCGCCGGAAGAACAGAATTTTGCGATGGTAATGGAAATGCTCAGAGCCGGGGCGATTGAGGACGAGGACGACCCAAGTCCTTCTCCGCTTGATAATCTGTTTTCGGATTTGATGATAGATAATCCTGACCACATTGCTTTGAAGTATTATCACTCTTATCATTCCGGTTCTTCCAAAACATTAAAATCTATACAGATAACCCTTGCAGCAAGGCTTGAAAAGTTTAACTTGGAAAGTCTTGCTGCTCTTACTTCTGCCGATGAACTGGATTTGCAGTCACTCGGAGAGAAAAAGGTGGCACTGTTTGCACTGATACCGGATAACGACTCTAGTTTCAACTTCTTGGTATCCATTCTTTACACACAGCTTTTTCAGCAGTTGTTTTATGCAGCCGACCATATCCACGGCGGTTGTCTGCCGATGCCTGTTCATTTTATGATGGACGAATTTGCCAATGTTTCACTGCCGGACGACTTCGACAAGATACTGTCGGTTATGCGTTCCCGTGGGGTATCTGTAAGCATCATCTTACAGAACTTGGCACAGCTTAAAGCCTTGTTTGAAAAACAGTGGGAGAGCATTGTGGGTAACTGCGATGAATTTCTTTACCTTGGTGGAAATGAGCAGTCAACCCATAAATATGTGTCGGAGCTGTTGGGCAAGGAAACCATTGATACCAACACGTTCGGAAAGAGTACCGGAAGAAGCGGTAATTATTCCACCAACTATCAGATTAGCGGCAGAGAGTTACTTACCCCTGATGAGGTGCGTATGCTCGATAATCAGTACGCTATTTTGTTTATCCGTGGGGAAAGACCCATTATGGATTTCAAATATGACATTATGAAACACCCGAATGTGGCACTTACCACAGACGGAAAGGCGAGTCCTTATAAGCATGGAGAAGTCACAAAAGATATTGCTTCGATTGCCATTTGGGACATTGACCCTGCAACACTTCCTGAAAAGGAAATGGAAGAAACGAACTGGGAACTTCTTTCCGAGGAGGAGATGGAAGCTCTGTTCATAAACAATCAAACAAATTAAATTTTGGAGGTATTCAACTATGACTATTTTTAAGAAAAAAGCAACTGACATTCAGGAAACAAAGAAACTGCCTATGACCGGAAAGGTTAAGAAAGGCTTCCGTGCTTACTGCACAATGGTCATTGTCGGTGCGTTGGCACTTGGAATGACAACGACTGCATTTGCAGCGAATGACCCGCTTACCGTAGTCAATAATCTGTCCGATTTTATCTTCGGACTTATCCGTGCCATCGGTATGATTTTGCTTGGCTTTGGTATCGTGCAGGTCGGTCTTTCACTCAAATCTCACGACCCTTCTCAGAGAGCCAATGGCTTCCTGACTCTTGCGGGTGGTGTCATTATCACTTTTGCGAAAGAAATCCTTACTCTTATCACAGGCTAAGATAAGAGTTACACAGTTATCGAGGGGTGTGCCAAGTTAAGGTACACCCCTTAATTGTAAGGAGGTGCTTTGAATGAGTGATAACTGGGTAGTTCAAAATCTTGAAAATGCCCTTGAAACTTGGAATGAGAAACTGTCAGAAATATGGACGCTCATCACAACTACACCGCAGAACTTTAAGGGCGGGAATATCTGGAAGGTTATCGTTGACATCAACGGTGCGGTTCAGGCTATCGGGCTTGCCTTGCTTGTATTGTTTTTCGTGATAGGTATGGTAAAGACCTGCGGAAGTTTTACAGATGTGAAGAAACCGGAACACGCTCTGAAACTCTTTGTTCGTTTTGCACTGGCGAAAGGTGTTATCACATACGGAATGGAGCTTATGCTTGCATTATTTAATATCGTGCAAGGTACGATTTCAACCATTATGAATGCTGCCGGATTTGGAACTTCGGAACAGACGACTTTGCCCGCAGAGATGGTAACGACCATAGAGGATTGCGGATTTTTTGAGAGTATCCCTTTGTGGGCGGTAACGCTTATTGGAGGATTATTTATCACGGTGCTGTCGTTTATTCTGATAATGACAGTGTATGGACGATTTTTCAAGTTGTATATGTACACAGCACTTGCACCGATACCGCTTTCCACATTTGCAGGAGAACCGACACAGAATGTCGGCAAGAGTTTTATCAAGAGCTATTGTGCAGTTCTGCTTGAAGGGGCAGTCATTGTACTTGCTTGTATTATTTTCTCCGTATTTGCTTCATCGCCGCCAGTAGTGAATCCTGACGCAGCAGCAGTTACGCAAGTGTGGGCATATATTGGGGAATTGGTATTTAATATGCTTGTTCTTGTCGGTGCAGTGAAAATGTCTGACCGTATTATCCGAGAGATGATGGGACTTTAAGGAGAGATTTTGAGATGAACCAAAGAGATTGTAAGAAATGTGTTTACTATGGCGGTAAACGAAAAGGCAAAGTCTTTTGCCTGAATGATAAATGCGTGAGGGGGAAAGACCGAAACCGCAGGAAAGGAAACAGATATGGAAGTAAAAATTAACCGAGAAATCAGAAATTATACAGAGTCAATGTTTTTTGGACTGTCGCTCAGACAGTTCATTTTTTCTGTTCTCGCTTGTGGCGTTGCGGTAGGACTGTATTTCTTGCTCAGACCGTATGTTGGCACGGAAACCGTATCGTGGGTGTGCATTTTGGGTGCTGCCCCGTTTGCGGCACTTGGCTTTGTGAAGTACAACGGTATGACCGCAGAAAAAGCAATCTATGCGTGGATAAAATCGGAGTTTTTGATGCCGAAGAAGCTGGTGTTTCACTCCACCAATGTGTATTACGAACTGATGAAGCCAAGCATTGAACAGAAACAGAAGGAGGTATTGAAGTCAAATGATTAAGACTCTTACGAACCTGTTTAAGCAGGATAAAGAAAAATTTGTTGTACCGAAAGGGGTGCAGGACGTGATTCCCGTAGCAGCTATCTTTGATGATGGCATTTTCAAAGTGGGAAAGGATAAATATTCAAAAACCTACCGCTTTACGGATATTAACTATGCAGTGGCGAGCCGTGAGGATAAGGAAGCGATGTTCCTTGAATATTCCGAACTTCTGAACTCTCTTGACAGTGGTGCAACGACAAAAATCACAATCAATAATCGTCGGCTCAACAGACTGGATTTTGAGCAGACAATCCTTATTCCGACAACCGGAGATAATCTGGACGAGTATCGAGAGGAATACAACAAAATGCTTCTTGATAAGGCAACGGGTGCAAACTCCATTGTTCAGGATAAGTATATTACCATTTCCATCAACAAAAAGAGTGTGGAGGACGCAAGAACTTATTTTGCCCGTGTCGGTGCAGATTTGATTGCTCACTTCGGCAGGCTTGGAAGTAAGTGTGTGGAACTGGAAACAGACGAAAGACTTCGTATTTTCCACGACTTCTATCGTGTGGGAGAAGAAAGTTCTTTTCACTTTGATATTAAGGAAACAAGAAAAAAGGGACACGATTTTAAGGATTATATCTGCCCCGACACAATGGAATTTGAAAAGGACTATTTCAAGATGGGAAACCGTTATGGAAGAGTCCTTTTTCTTCGTGAATATGCGTCCTATATCAAAGACAGTATGGTAGCGGAACTTACGGATATGAACAGAAATCTGATGATGTCCATTGATATTGTTCCCGTTCCAACTGATGAAGCAGTAAAGGAAGCAGAGAACCGTCTGCTTGGTGTGGAAACCAATATCACAAACTGGCAGCGTAGGCAGAATGCCAATAACAACTTCTCTGCAACTGTTCCGTATGATATGGAGCAGCAGAAGAAAGAAATGAAAGAGTTCCTCGATGACCTTACGACCCGTGACCAGAGAATGATGTTCGCTGTTATCACAATGGTTATTACAGCAGACAGTAAGGAACAGCTTGAGAATGATACGGAAGCATTGCTTACCACAGCAAGAAAACATCTTTGCCAGTTTGCAACACTGAGATTTCAGCAGGTAGATGGACTCAATACGGTAATGCCGTTTGGAGCAAGAAAGATTGATGCGTTCAGAACACTTACAACAGAGAGCCTTTCGGTATTTATCCCATTCAGGGTGCAGGATATTTTCCACGAGAACGGTATCTATTACGGTCAGAATGTTATCAGCAAAAATATGATTATCGCAGACCGTAAGCAGCTTTTGAATGGTAACTCCTTTATTCTCGGTGTATCCGGTGGCGGTAAGTCATTTGCGGCAAAGGGAGAAATCATCAATCAGGTGCTTTCTTCAGATGCGGATATTATCATCATCGACCCTGAACGAGAGTATTCACAGCTTGTCAATGCGATGGGCGGAGAAGTAATCAATATTTCTGCTACTTCCGACAATCACATCAATGCAATGGATATGAATAAGGATTACGGCGACGGTGCAAACCCTGTCATTTTGAAATCTGAGTTCATTATGTCCCTTTGTGAACAGCTCATCGGCGGAACAAATCTCGGAGCAAAGCAGAAGTCTATCATTGACCGTTGCACGGCAAGCGTGTACCGCAGTTATCAGCAGAATGACTATCAGGGACATATACCGACCTTGCAGGATTTCAGGGCAGAACTTTTGCAGCAGGACGAACCGGAAGCAAAGGAACTGGCACTTGCTATTGAGCTTTTTACGCATGGTTCTCTGAACACTTTTGCAAAGCAGACGAATGTGGATACCAATAACCGCCTTATCTGCTATGACATTCTTGACTTGGGTAAACAGCTTATGCCGATTGGTATGCTTGTTGTCCTTGACTCTATCCTGAACCGTATCACACAGAACCGTGCAAAGGGTAAGAATACCTTTATCTTCATTGATGAGATTTATCTTCTGTTCCAGCACGAATATTCTGCAAACTTCCTCTTTACCTTGTGGAAGCGTGTGAGAAAATACGGTGCATACGCAAGTGGAATTACCCAGAACGTCGATGACCTTTTGCAGAGCCACACAGCGAGAACAATGCTTGCAAACTCAGAGTTTATCATTATGCTGAATCAGGCTTCCACAGACAGGCTTGAGCTTGCAAAACTTCTGAATATTTCCGACCTTCAGATGTCCTATATCACGAATGTGGAAGCAGGACACGGACTTATCAAGGTGGGAAGTTCTCTTGTACCGTTTGCAAACAAATTCCCTAAGAACACGAAACTTTATAAACTGATGACGACCAAGCCGGGCGAAGCATAAGGAGGGATTTATAATGTCTAAAATTCAATTTCGCAATGCTGCACACAGAGATTTTGTATTGGAAAATCTGGATAAGTGTAAAGTCAATGACTGCTATCACAGAGCATTTTTCTATGTGATGGGTATTTCAGAAGAAACGAGAATGAACATCGGAAAGATGTTTGATTTCAAGAGGGACTGTATCATACCGGAAGGTATGCACGGCGGTTGGCAGACAAGTGGCACAGTCAAGGTCTGCCACCTTGCCTTTAATCTCTGGAATGGATTTACGGAAGAAGGCAGGGAAAATCTCTATACACCGGAGGAACTGTTCTGTTGCGGATATGCTCCGTATTTTATGGAGGGTATCAAGTTGAGGTATCCGGAGTATTGCAGAGATTTGACTCCACCTAAGAGAAACGATATGGAAAGGTAAGAGAAAATGAGCAGAAAAATCTATATTATTATTGCGGTGGTGTTTACGGTAGTGTTGTCTGTAAGCACCTTCTTTATTATCCGTAATCACATTGACTCTGCCAAGCAGAATGAAGTCTATGATAACCTTGCGGAGATTGTGGAGGACGAGCCGCCAAAGGAAAATGAGGGCGTGACGTTTTCGGAAGATAAGGACTATCTTGCGGAATATCTTGAACTCTATCGGCAGAATGAGGATATGGTGGGTTGGATAAAGGTTGAGGATACCAATATCAACTATCCGGTCGTGCAGTCTGTAAATGAGCCGAACTTCTACCTGAAGCACAAGTTTGATAAGACCTATTCTGCTTATGGCTGTCCATATGTGCAGGAAAATTGTGATGTGCAGAAACCTTCAGACAACATCATTATTTACGGACACCACATGAATGACGGTTCTATGTTTACGGGACTGATGAAGTACAGAAATAAAAGCTTTTGGGAAGAACATAAGGATATTACTTTTGATACACTGACGGACAGACACCAGTATGAAGTGATTGCAGTCTTTAAGACGGTTGTTTATACAAACAGCTCCGATAGCTTTAAGTATTATGAGTTTACGGACACAGAAAATGCGACAGAGTTTGATGCGTATGTTGCTAAGTGCAAGGAACTTTCTTTGTATGATACCGGAGTATCGGCAGAGTATGGCGACAAGCTTATTTCTCTTTCTACTTGTGAATATTCAAGAAACAATGGCAGGCTTGTTGTTGTCGCTAAGAGAGTGGATTAACCCCCACTCTCTATTATTTTTCGAGAAAGGAGGAAACCGATGGCTGATATAAAAACAAGAGATACAAGCAAAGGTACAATCAAGACCATAAATAAGGCAGCAGTTGCCACGGAGCGAATGAAGAAAGCCTATGTGATGACGAAAGATAAGGCAGAACATTCCACGAATGCTTCGGAAAATTCCGCAGAGGAATATGCTTCTGATAAAATCGAAGCAGCAACGGATAGGACTGTTCACGAAACAGCATACCGTGCAGATAAAGTCGGCAGATGGGGTGTGCGTGAAACAAGACAGAATTATCAGAAAGCCAAAACGGGAATTGAGAATTTCAAGACCAAGCGTGCAGAGAAACAGCTTCAGAAACAATCGGTCAATCCTGTCGGAAAACGGAGCATCCGAACTCTGGAGCGTACGGAGAAAACAATTAAACAGTCTGCAAGGTCGGCAGGAAATACGACAGTCAAGACCGTATCGAAAGGTGCAACCAATACTGTTCAAAGGTCGGTCAAGACCGCAGAACAAACGGCAAAGACTTCTATTAAGACCACAAAAGAAGCTGCCATTATAGCACAGAAAACAGTAAAAACAACAGCCAAAGCAACACAGAAAGCAGCTCAGACGGCAAAGAAAGCGGCGAAAGCCACAGCAGATACCGTTAAAGCCACAGCGAAAGCTACTGTTGCGACAGTCAAAGCGATTATTGCAGGGACAAAAGCACTTGTAGCAGCAATCGCAGCAGGCGGTTGGATAGCGGTGCTGATTATTATGATTGTCGTATTGTTTGGTGCTGCCGTAGCAATGTTTGGAGGAGGAAGTGACAGTAATTCCTATACTCCGGTAAGTGCAGAGGTAGAAGCCTATGAACCTATCATACAGAAATATGCCAAAGAGTACGGCATTCCTGAGTATGTAGAACTTATCAAGGCGGTTATGATGCAGGAAAGCGGCGGTAGGGGACTTGACCCTATGCAGGCAGCAGAAGGAAGTTTCAATACGAAGTATCCACACGAACCCAATGGAATTAAAGACCCTGAATATTCTATCCAGTGTGGAGTTCAGGAATTGAAAGCGGCTCTTACCTCGGCAGGGGTGGAAAGTCCGATAGATATGGAGCATATCAAACTTGCCCTGCAAGGCTACAATTTCGGTAATGGGTATATTTCTTGGGCAAAAACGAATTACGGTGGATATTCCTATGCCAATGCGGTAGAATTTTCGACAATGCAGGCTTCCAAACTTGGTTGGAGCAGTTATGGAGATACGCAGTATGTCGCTCATGTTCTGAGGTACTATCCGTATGGACGAGCCTTTACTGCCGGAGGTAATCAGGCGATTGTTGAGGTTGCCTTGACACAGTTAGGTAATCAGGGCGGACAACCTTACTGGAGTTGGTACGGTTTTGACAGCCGAGTGGAATGGTGTGCCTGCTTCGTATCTTGGTGTGCTGACCAATGCGGATATATTGAAAGCGGACTTGTTCCGAAATTTGCAGGTTGCGTGGATGGTGCAAACTGGTTTAAATCAAATGGAAAATGGCAAGACCGCACATATGAACCAAAGACAGGAGATATTATCTTCTTTGATTGGGAGGGCGACGGTACAACAGACCACGTTGGTATCGTAGAGAAGTGTGAGAATGGCACAGTTTGTACCGTAGAGGGCAACTCAGGCGACGCCTGCAAGCAAAGACAGTACGCAGTCGGAAGCAGCAATATCTATGGATACGGTATTCCGGCATATTAAAAATTCCAGACGGTGTCTGGAAAATTGAAAAGATGGCTGCTCAGTTGAGTAGCCATCGGGTACATTATGAGAAATCGGTTGTTTCTCTGTCTTTTAGGAAAATATGATGTGTGTGATAAGTGAAGCTAAAAAGCATATCGGCATTTTCTTTACTGCCGTCTAAAAAGGAAATATCATCGGCAAGGATAAAAAGAATTGCTAATAGCTTCTTGATATATCCAGTGTAGCAGGCATAATCTACATAGATGTTAGCGATATATCCCTCGGCAAATTCTATCAGGTCAGCGTCAATTCCAAAGCTATTGGATAGCTCGTAAACCGTCTTGATGAATTTGTCCTTGTCAGCAATTCGCTCTTTACTTGGAACACTTCTGCGGTTTTTCTGTATAAATTTCAAAAAATCATCAGCTTCCGTAAAGTCGGGAGTGATTGCGTTGCCAGTTCCAAAATCTGTTTTGTAATCCTCAAATTTCTCTTTTTCAAACCGATTACTGAATATTATCTTTTGTTTGTCCATTCCTTTTTACCCCTAAGTTTATTCTATGGAGATTGTTTGACTTGGCTCTTGGGTTGTGATTTGTCTTTTGCCATTAACAATCGTGAATTACTACTTTTATAGTATAACATAAAAATAGTTGGTAATCATCACTAATGGTTGGTTTGACTTCCTTTGGGTGCGTGTGATTTGAAATCGACTTAACCTATACTATTAGTTATGGAAACACACTGAGGGAGGTGATGTGATGAAGCTCGATACAATCGGCAAGAATATAAGAAAGTTCCGACTTGCGAGGAAATTACGCCAAGAAGATTTGGCTGAGAAAACAGATTTGACAACAAATTATATTGGTATGGTTGAGCGTGGAGAGAAAATTCCGTCACTCGAAACTTTCATAAAGATAGTAAATGCTTTAGGTGTATCATCAGATATGGTTCTTACAGATGTTCTGGAAACGGGATATACAGTCAAGAACTCAATGCTGAATGAGAAGCTTGAAAAACTTGTTCCTGAAGATAGAAACAGAATTTATGAAGTCATAGATACACTTGTAAAGCAATCAAAGCAAATACTTCCATAAAACACAGAAGTTCGTCCTAATCGACGAGCTTTTTTTTTGCTTTGAATTACTTTACTGTTAGGTGTTAGCAAAAAATGACACCTAATCAATGACGGGTTGCGAATAAATGTCCGTATCTTGAAAAAGTAGATTATTTATGGTATGATGTTAATCGAGTAACTGTAACCAGAAGAAACGGAGAATACAAAGGAGAGTTACAGATGAGAATAAGCTATAATAAACTACAAAAACTTATGATTGATAATCAGATGAAAAGACAGGATTTAATGCGTGCAGCAGAAATTTCATCATCTGTTGCGACGAAGTTGAATAAGAACGAAACAGTATCTCTTGATGTCCTGATGAGAATTTGTAAAGTGTTCCATTGTGATATTGGGGATATATGTGAAGTTATATTGGACGAATAGAAGGAACATAGCTTCCGGTAAAAAAATAAAATTGGATATTAAAAGGCTTAATGTCCACCAAAAGGGTGAATTAGATGGTAGAAGAAACATATAGTGCAGGATTGATTTCCCAATCATTCTGGTTTGTTGAAATGAAGAAGGTCATCAAGCTGATTGACTATGGAAAGTCCGAAGAAGAAATTAAAAAAATGTGTATAGACGAAAATCTTTTTGGTGCGGCAAAAGAGTATCGAGCCAAAAGGATATATGGATACATTTGGAATAGAGCCAAAAGATTGGATAAGACACTGATTGACTTGTTTTGTACTTCTGACTTGGCAACCCAAAAGGTAATCAATTTGATTGCCATTCTCAGGTCAGACCGATTGTTCTTTGAATTTATGTTTGAAGTGTACCGTGAAAAAAATATACTTGGTATTCCAGTAATCGAAGACGCAGATGTAAATATTTTTTTCAAGAATAAAGAAATTCAAAGTGAAGATATTGCAGCTTGGACAGATGGTACAAAACGCAGGCTTCGCTCAATATATTTTAACTATTTGACTGATGCAAACCTTTTAACGGCTGTTGAGAAGAAGAAAACCATAACGCCACCAATTCTTGATATTGCTTTAGAGCGTTATCTTGAAGCGTGTGGAGAGAGTGCAATGATTAAAGCAATTACGGGGGTGGACTAAATGATGTCGCTTGATGAACGATTAGATAAAGCAGAAGAAATGATACAAAAACCCTCGTTTAGAGAGAACAAAGGGTTAGGTAATGAAGTCGGATACTATATCTTTGATTATCCGGCTGAAAAAGAATTGTATATCCGTGAGAGGATAGAATACATCAAGAAAAAAAGTGAAAACTCAGATGATGATTTCAAAGTTGTAGTGTTTGACCTTTACGACATTATGATTGATATTCTTATCAAAAAAGGATATTTAGAAAAGTGTTATCAGTTTGAAAAGACAAAAGGCTTTGAGAGAGTATCAAAATCCATCAGCAATATGCTGAGGATAACATCATCAGACAGTCTGATAGTGAATCATATCAGGGATAATACGCCGGAGAAAGCGGTTGTGTTTATTACTGGTATTGGAAAGTGCTATCCGATATTGCGTTCACATACGGTACTGAATAATTTACATCAGGTCATAGATAATGTTCCGGTAGTGCTGTTTTATCCGGGCAATTATGACGGTCAGGAACTGGTACTGTTTGGAGAGATAAAGGACGATAACTATTACAGAGCATTTAAGCTCGTGGATTAAGAGGAGAGGGAATATGATTATCAAGAATATGTTTTCAAAGCCTATTGACAGAGATATTAAAGGCGTAATCAAAGTTGGACAAGATGACGATGCAAATATTAAGCAAGAGCTTGAAGAATATGTAGTAACAAGGGAACTTCAGAAACATTTTTCTGATTTCTTCGCAAGCTACAAAAGAGGAATTATCGGAAATACGGACAAGATGGGCGTGTGGATTTCCGGCTTCTTTGGAAGTGGTAAATCTCACTTCCTGAAGATTTTATCCTATCTCCTTGAAAATAAAGAAGTTGGCGGTAAGAAAGCGATTGACTATTTCGTCGACGATAATAAAATTTCTGACCAGATGGTACTTGCAGATATGAAACTGGCAGGTACGATTCCGACGGATGTTGTCCTTTTCAATATTGACTCTAAAAGCGAAGTGAATGGCAAACAGTCTAAGGTTGCCATTGTTTCCGTATTGCAGAATGTGTTCAATGAAATGCAGGGATTTAGTGGCTCTAATCCGTTCCTTGCAGATTTGGAACGCAAATTGACAGAAGAAGGAAAGTACAATTTATTCAAAGAAAAATTTGAAGATAGCTTTGGTTCTATTTGGGAGGAATCACGCAGCGACTTTGATTTCATTCAGGACGATGTGGTAGAAGTCCTTGATGAGATTGGATTTATGAGCATAGAAGCCGGTAGAAACTGGTGTGAGAAAGCTACTGGAGAATATACATATAAGGTTGAGGATTTCGCCAGACTTGTTAAGAAATATCTTGATAAAAAAGAGAGCAATCATCATATCGTATTCCTGATTGATGAGATTGGACAGTACATAGGCGATGATTCCAAACTGATGCTGAATCTTCAGACTGTAACAGAAGATTTAGGTACTGCTTGCGGCGGCAAGGCTTGGATTATCGTAACAAGTCAGCAGGATATTGATTCGATTACAAAAACAAAAGGAAATGACTTCTCGAAAATTCAGGGACGTTTTGATACTAGACTTTCTCTTTCATCTGCCAATGTAGATGAGGTTATCAAAAAGAGAATCCTTGAAAAGAACGAAGCAGGAAAACAGACGCTTACACTGCTTTATGATGATAAGGCAACAGTCATCAAAAACCTGATTCTGTTCAACGATGGTGTTGAAAAGAAATTATATTCAGACAGAGAAAATTTTGCGGATATCTATCCGTTTATTCCATATCAGTTTAATTTACTTGGAAGTGTGCTGACTTCCATTCGTACTCACGGTGCATCTGGTAAGCATTTGGCAGAAGGCGAGCGTTCTATGCTTGCGTTGTTTAAAGAATCTGCCGTAAAAGTTATGAACGATGAGCCGGGAACGATTGTGCCATTTAATATGTTCTATGACGCCCTTGAGCAATTCCTTGACCATTCTCATAAGGGTGTTATTTCCCGTGCCTTAGATAATGAGTATCTGAATCCAAATCACGAAAAAGAATGTTTTGATGTTAATGTACTGAAAACACTCTTTATGATTAAGTACGTTAAGGAAATCAAAGCAAATATTGAGAATATCACAAGTCTTATGGTATCGAATGTAAATGATGACCGTATGGCTCTTGCACAGCAGGTAGAAGATGCATTGAAACGTCTTGTTCGTCAGACGTTGGTTCAGAAGAACGGGGATATTTATGTATTCCTGACAGATGAGGAGCAGGAAATCAACAGAGCGATTGAATCTCAAAATGTAGATTCCGGAGAAGTCATTGCCAAAGTATCCGAGATGATTTTTGACGGTCTTTATGATGAAAAGAAGTATCGCTATCCGGCATTCAACGGAAGATATGCGTTTGCTTTTAATCAGGTTGTTGATGATAAACCATATAAGGCAAATCAGAATAATGACATTACACTTAAAATCCTTACTCCGAACAGCGATGAGCGAGCAGATGAAACAACAATGAGAATTCTGTCCGGTCAGTCAAGTTGCGTACTTGTAGTATTGCCTGACGACAGAACGTTTCTTGATGAAATCCGTTCTGCTTTGCAGATAGAAAAATTTATCCGCTTTGATGCAACAAATGCAGTTACACAGTTTGAAAGCATTAAGGAAGCTAAGAAAGTGGAAATGCGTGAGAGAAACGGTGCTGCAAAGTTATTCCTTTCAGAAAGTTTGAAGAATGCAGAAATCTATGTGAATGGCGATAAAATTCAGAGTGGAGCAAAGGAAATTGCTTCCAAGATAAATGATGCCCTCGGCAAGCTAGTTTCAACTGTTTATCATAAGTTGTCTTATATTGATACGGCAATGAGTGAGTCGGATATTCGCACATTATTTAAGAATAATGGACAGCAGCTCACACTTGCAGGTACAAATACTGTAAAGAATGAATTGGCTTTGCACGATGTGAATGACTATATTGCATTGAACACACAGCGTCACATGAAAACTTCTATGAAGTCCATTCTGGAACGTTTCTTGAAAGCACCGTATGGTTTTGTAGAAGCTGATGTACAGTGGCTTGTTGCTAAGTTGTTCAAAGACGGCGAAATTGCAATGTTCGTTAATAACGATGCAGTTACATTGTTTTCAAAGACTACGGAAGAAATTATCCGTTATCTGACACGCAAAGAGTTTAATGAAAAGCTGATGACAGAGAAGCGTGTAAAAGCGAATGAAAAGCAGAAAAAATCTGTCCGTACAGTAATGAAAGAACTCTTTAATGTTACTTCGGCAAGTGATGATGACGATGCGATTATGAGAAGTTTTCTTGGTTATGCATCAAATCTGAAGAATGACCTTGAAAAATTGGATATTCACTATGCGACACAGCCTGCATATCCGGGCAAACAGCTTATTGCTTCTGGAAAAAAGCTGATGGCTGATGTTCTGCAAATGAAATATTCCAATGAGTTCTTTGCAGGTATTGACAATAAAAAAGATGATTTCCTCGATTTTGCTGAGGATTATGAGCCTGTTAAGAAGTTCTTTGGGGGAGAACAAAAGTGCATATTTGATAAAGCTCTGAAGCTGATGAAGATTTATGATGACAGTAAGACATTCATTGTAAATAGTGAGATTGAAGCAGTTGTTGCGGACATCAAGTCTATTTTGAAGAAATCTGTTCCTTATTCAGAAATCTTTAAATTACCGGATTTACTGGACACGTTTATCAATCTTTACAGCAAACTCCTTAACGAAATGCAGAAGCCGATAGATAATGCCATTCAGGAAGCAAGACAGCGTGTCTTTGAAGAACTGCAAAACAAAAAATGCCACGATAAACTGGCGGATAAGTATGTAAATTTGTTCAGAGAAATCAGTGATAAGGCAATGAGCTGTAATAATGTGGCTACGCTGCAAAATATCAAAGTGGAAGCAGACGCACTCAAAGTCCGCTGTCTGAATGAGATTGAAAAAGAAGAAGCGAAAATCATTGCAGCAGAACAGCCTGCTCACGTAGCAGAAACCGGAAATTATGGTGGAGAAACGATTGCTCCGGCTGTACCTGCTCCAAAGGTAAAAAGAAAGAAAACAGTCAGTATTAAATCCATCAACAATGCGGCTACGTGGCAGCTTGAGAATGAAGCAGATGTTAAGAAGTACATTGCAGAACTTGAAAAAAAATTGATGAATACACTGGAAGAGGACACAATTATTAACATTGAGTTCTAGAAGGTAATAATATGGATTGGAATATAATATGGAGCGATGTTATTTCTGGAACTATATTGCTTATTATAGGTGGTGTAGGCGGTTGGTTTGCAGGAGTAATAAAAGGAAAGAAAGAATCTTCAACTGCAATTGAGAGAAAAAATGAGATATATCAACCATTGATAAATGAACTAAAGAAATATTCGCAATTTGATTGGGATATTCAAGAAATAATAAAGGCTGAGCTTTTAAAAGAAATCGCAAATAATGCGTATAAATTTGGATTTCCTGATGAATTACAGAAAAAGTGCAATGATTTATATCAGTTAATAGAAGGCTATAATAATATTAACCCAGTACGAATTGCACGCAGTATAATCGAGGACATATTTACAGATGGTTATAAAGCGATATATGGAAGTATCGTTGATGGTATAAGTTATCACAGCGATAGAGATGGAAATGAATGGGAAGTAGAAGAGATTGTAGAACCTGTAAAAATAGTTGGAGAAGTAGCTGATGAAAAAACCATTAAGAGTTTATTAAATAATGAGGGAATGTATTCTGATGAAGTGTGTATTGATTATGAAAATGGACTGTTTGAACCAATTTATAGTCAATTGAAATGTATATATGCTTCTGCATTAAATGTGATTATAGATGGAGAAAGATATAAAAATCGAACGCCAGTAATCGAAATGCAGATGCTTCCTGAAGAATATATAGCCTACTATTATGATTTTTTCAAGAAATACAACGATAATGAAAAAATTAAACAAAAATATAAATTGCGAGAAGAAATCATTTATACCAGTCAAGCTATTATTGAGGAATTAAAAGATAGGATTGATAAAATAGTACGAATTTATGAAGTTGAGAAGGTATAAAGTGTATTTTGGGAGGAGCAAGATGAACAAAACAGCAATAAGAAAATTTGCAGAGTGGGCGAGAGAAAAGCTCATTGAAGATATTAAATATAAAGCCGGAACAGTTGGTATTACAGCGAATGGAATCGTAGAGAAATTACCGCAGTCAACAAGTGATACGTATTTCTATGATGTAGGTACAAAGGATTATATGAAAATCTCCGGTGTTGAAATTAAGCAGAGAGATGCTCTTGTAAAAGCCATTCAAACAAGAGAACGCAGCTATAAAAGTTATCAGGAAGCATTTGAAAATGTGATTGAAGAAGTAGCATATACTTGGTTCAACCGTTTGATTGCGATTCGTTTTATGGAAGTTAATGATTATTTGCCTTCTGGTGTTCGTGTGCTTTCTTCTGAGAACAAGGCGAAGAAAGAGCCTGATTTAGTAACGACACCGTTTGATACCGATTTGGAATTTACATCTTATGAGCAGGACAGAATTATCCAGTTAAAAGACGATAATAAACTGGATGAATTGTTCCGTATGCTTTTTATTAAGCAGTGCAATAAGCTTCACGATATTTTACCGGAGCTGTTTGAAAAGACAGATGATTATTCGGAATTACTTCTTACAATTTCGTTTACGGACCCAGAGGGGATTATTCATCATCTTATCAACGATATTGAAGATGTTGACTTCCGTATTAACGATGAAATGTACACTGATGACGGAAAAATAAAGGCTGATGGTCAGGTTGAAATTATCGGTTGGCTGTATCAGTATTATATTTCAAAGAAACATGACGAGATTGTAAATATCTATAAAGGAACAGTAAAGAAAGCGGATATTCCAGCAGCAACACAGTTGTTTACGACAGATTGGGTTGTTCGTTATATGGTGGACAACTCTTTGGGAAGATATTGGATTGAAAGGAATCCACAGAGTAAGTTGGCTGAAAAGCTGGAATTTTTCGTCACACCTAAAAACGGGGAAATCCAGTATGTTGATGAAAAAATCAATCCGACTGATTTGACCTTTTTTGACCCTTGCATGGGTAGTGGACATATTTTGGTATATGCGTTTGATGTGCTTATGGAAATCTACCGTGAAGTGGGATATTCCGACAGAGATGCGGCATTAAGCATTGTGGAAAATAACCTTTTTGGTATGGATATTGATAAGCGTGCGTATCAGTTGGCGTATTTTGCGGTAATGATGAAAGCACGTAGTTATAATCGTCGTGCATTAACCAAAGGTGTATCCAATAATCTTGCAGTTGTTGAGGAAAGTAACTCTATTGATAAATTTGCTTGTAATGGTTTAACAACGGATAGTGAACAGAATAAAATTGGCGAATATTTAGTTGAAGTGTATAAGGACGCACAGGAAATTGGTACATTACAGACGATAGAAAAGAAAGACTACAATGGATTTGTTACATATTTAAATAACCTTGATAACAGTGCAGGTCAGATAGACCTTTTTTCAACAGCTTGGTTGAATGATATACTTCCTCAGATGGTACAGCTTGCAAAACAGGCTGAAATTATGAGTAATAAGTATGCTGTTGTTTGTACCAATCCGCCGTATATGAATAAGTTGGAAGGACAGTTAAAGAAATTTGTTGTTGATAATTATAAGGTATATTCCGGCGACTTGTTTAGCGTATTTATTTACCGCAACTTTGATTATTGTAAAGTAGATGGATATTCTGCATTTATGACACCGTTTGTATGGCTGTTTATCAAGACATATGAAGCATTAAGAAAATATATAATTGATATAAAAGCGATTACTACTTTGGTACAGATGGAATACTCTGCATTTGAGGAAGCTACCGTACCAATTTGCTCATTTGTTTTAAAGAATGGGAGAGCAACAGAGAAAGCGTTGTGTTTCAGACTGTCTGATTTCAAAGGTGGAATGGCAGTTCAAAAACAAAAAGTTTTGGAAGCAATTACGGATAAGGATTGTGGTTATTTTTATGAGGCTAATATTAAAGAGTTTAATAAGATACCCAATGAACCTATTGCATATTTTGTTTCGGAAATAATGTTTAAAATATTTGAGCATAGTCAATCTGTCGCAACCTATGGGAATACAAGAGAAGGTATGGCAACGGGAAGTAATGACCTTTTTATGAGATATTGGTTTGAAGTTGAAAAAAATAGAATGAAAACTAATTGTAAAACCAGAGATAATGCGGTGCAAAGTTCTTGTAAATGGTTCCCGTATAATAAAGGTGGAGATTTCAGAAAATGGTACGGCAATGATGAGTATGTTGTAAATTGGTACAATGACGGCTTTGAAATAATGAATTTTAAGGACGAAAAAACGGGTAGAATCAGGTCACATAATTATAATTTGGATTATATATTCAGGCAGGGAATTTCTTGGACTGCACTCAGTTCGGGAAATTTCGGGTGTCGTTTTTCATCACAAGGAAAACTTGCCGATTCAAAAGGGTCTATGCTTTATTTGAAGAATGATGATTTACTTATGTATTTTTTGGGATTATTGAACAGTTGCGTTTCAAAATATGTATTAGGTGTAACATCTCAGACATTAGATTTTAAACCGGGGAGAATTGCTGAATTACCAGTTGTTGTAGCAGAGCGTGATAGCGTTGAACCAATAGTAAATCATCAAGTAAAACTTTCTAAAAAAGATTGGGATTCTTTTGAAACATCTTGGGATTTTGAGAAGCATCCGTTAGTGTCTTATTCTACTAATAAAATGTCAACGGCTTTTGCATTGTGGTCAGAAGAATGTGTTGAACGGTTCGATCAGCTTAAAGCAAATGAAGAAGAACTGAATCGCATTTTTATTGATATTTACGGATTGCAGGACGAATTAACATCGGAAGTAGAAGATAAAGATGTAACTGTTCGTAAAGCCGATTTGCAGAGGGACATTAAGAGTTTAATTTCTTATGCAGTTGGTTGTATGTTTGGTCGTTATTCTCTTGAACGTGAGGGGATTGTATATGCAGGCGGAAACTTCGATGATGTTTATTGGAAGTATAAAGGGCAGGCTGCATTAGACAAAAATGGCGAAGCAATAGAAGGCAGTTATGCAGGTATATCTCTTGCGGATTATCATTATCCTAAATTCCATGATACTGATGATTGGAAAACTGCAACAGAATTATCATTTGAACCTGATGCGGATAACTGTATTCCAATTACGGACGAGGAATATTTTGAAGATGATATTGTCGGTCTGTTTTGTGCTTGGCTGAAAAAGGTTTACGGAGAAGATACGCTTGAAGAAAACCTTGATTTTATTGCGAATGCCCTTGGTAATAAAGGAAAGACAAGCCGTGAAGTAATCAGAAATTATTTCCTGACAGATTTCATCAAAGACCATATTAAGACTTATCAGAAACGTCCGATTTATTGGCTTTTTGATAGTGGTAAGCAGAATGGATTTAAGGCTCTTGTTTATATGCATCGTTGGAACGCAGACACCATTGGTAATGTTCGAGTTGAGTATCTGCATCGTATTCAGCGTGTGTATGAAAAAGAGATTGCTCGTATGCAGGAAATTATAGACAATAGCCACGATAACAAGGAAATTTCCAACGCTACAAAGCAAAAGGAAAAACTCCAGAAACAGATTAAGGAAACCAAAGACTATGATGCTAAAATCGCTCATTTGGCTCTTTCACGTATCGACATCGACCTTGATGACGGTGTAAAAGTCAATTACGAAAAAGTCCAGACCGCCGATGGAAAGAAAATGCAGATTTTAGCGAAGATTTGAGGTGTAAAATGAAAAATAACGTAAACACCTTTGAGATAAATGGAAATACACTCTATATTATGCGTGATGGTTGGGATAAAGTAGTAGAAACCACATACAGAGAAGACTATGTAGACGAAATAAAGAGTCACGTATGGAGTTTGAAAAAAGGATACCCATATAATGCGACACTGGGTGGCGGATTACATAGATATATTATGGAGAAGTGGTATGGAAAAGAAATGCTTGAAGAAATGACTAAAAAGGGATATGTGGTTGACCACATGAATAACAACCATTGTGATTGCCGTATATCTAATTTGGAATTTCTTAAGCATAACCGAAATGTTGCAAAAGGGCAGTATTTTGATAAGGAATCTGCACTAATGAGGCATGATATAGCAGTTAGTTTGTTTAAAGATTTTACAACGAATTGTTATCAAGTTACCATAGGCTGTAATGCTAACATTGTAATGAAAGACAGTAATGAAAAAATTCATTACATCAATGCAATTAAGTTGCTTTATGATTGTCCGTATCCGTCAGTTGTTCTTGATGCAGAACATATATTAACACAATATGATGAAACGAAGCAATTTAGTTTAGAAAATATGCGTTGTTGTGACAAAAGGATAATTGAATCTGTACCGTTACAACTTACGGAGGACGAGCAGAATCGGTCAATCGTTGTTCGTGATGGAAAGACATATCTGATATTGGGAACAGAAAAAGCATTTCTTCACACTGTTGGCTATGATGAAGGTTGGACTCCACCTTCAAAGAAATAATATAAGAGGTGTTGTATGGAACTGGAATATGGGTTGGTAGAAAATGCTCTTGATTCACTTAGGGAAGCAATGAATTATTACAACGAGGGCGATGAAGAAGATAATGCTAATCAATATAAATTTAGCATTCTTCTGTCTGCTCATTGTGTTGAATTATTACTTAAAGAAATACTTAGAAGAAATCATCCGGCATTGTTATTTGAAAATATTGATTCTGTAAAAGATTTACAAGATGATGACAATCAAACAGTAGGATATAAAAACGCAATTCAAAGAGTAAAAAAATTATGTGGTGTTGATTTAAAACAATATGAAACATATATTGATGAGCTTGGTCGTGTTAGAAATCAAATTCAACATTATAAATGTTCCATAAATGGAGAATATCATAAGCAGCTTATGGCAAAAACTTTTTCTGCGATTGAATTTATTTTCAGAGATATTTTGGGACTAAAATTCGAGGATTATGAAAATATTATTGAACCAGCCGATATAGATTTTTTACACGAAGATATTGCAGCTAATAAAGCAAGAAAAAAAGATATTGTTAAGGATTTTGAAAAAAGTGAAAATAGGTTCAGGATAGAATATGTAGATGGTAAATACTTGGAGGTATGTTGCCCACACTGCGGAACAGAAAGCCTTGCTTTAGAAAGCAATGGAAAAATAAAGTGTAAGTTTTGTGGAGAAGAGTTTGACAATTATTCTGAGCTTCATAAGGCAGATAGAAACTGCATAACACAATATGGTATTCTTAGAGAATTTGGAAGAAGAAGACATTTACTTCATTCAAGAATTTTTGAATGCCCTCAATGTGAAAATGATTCGATGATAATGTTACAAAATAGAAAATGGTTATGCCTTGTGTGTGGCTATGAAGTAGAAACGTCATGTTATTGTGATGAATGTGGAGATGAAATGCCTTATATAGACGGGATATGTACAACTGCAATTTCTGATACAGATACTGAAGATTTCAAATCGCTATGTCCACAGTGTGCAAAAAAATACGCTGAAGATGAAGCATATATAGGATATGAACTTAGTTAAATAAAGCGAGTATCAGTTAGGAAAAGAGAAGGATAAAAAAGTTCAGGGGTAATGATTATGGCAGGAAAAGATGATAATTTTAAAGTCCTTAAGAAAAAAGAAATATACGAGTTCTTGGAAGGAAATGGACCGTCTTTGGTAACGCATAACGGTACAGAGTATGGATTACCATATTATACAGCGACACAACTGAGTTCATTATGTACAGAGTTTGGTTTAACAGATGTTGTTGGGGGAAGTAGATGGTGCTATGTAGAAGAATTGCTTGATTATGCCATTGAACAACAGCGTTGTGATGAGCTGTTTAGATTCCTATTTAGCGAAAAGCAGTTTACCAATTTACAAGATATTGCTGATATGAATGAGGTTGATGAGGTTTATCGCCAAATTGTGAAAAAGGCAATAGAACATATCAATTATAGCATCCGATTATCCCGCAAGGAGCTTGTGCTTATAAATGGTCATTTTATGATTGTTGGAGTTGGCAAAGCCCCTGTTATAGAAACCCCAAAGCTAAATGTACGTTCGATTCCTTATGTTCAGGGACTTAGAGAACGGTGCAATGATGATTTTAATTCGGGAAATTATGACAGTGTCATAACAAAATCAAGAACCACAATGGAAGAGATACTTGTTCAACTACTGGAAGAAAACCACGTTGAGCAAATCTCAAAGGGCGACTTGCTTAAATTATACAATCAGGTAAAATCATTGTTTAATATGCAGCAGAGAAATGAAAACGACAAACGAGTTAATAATATGCTAAGCGGATTAGAAAAAATAGTTCAATCTATTGCAGAAATGCGAAATGCCAACAGTGATGCTCACGGAGTTGGAAGCCGAAGAATAGCTATTAGAGAATGCGAAGCAAGACTGGTTATGAACTCTGCAATCACATTTTGCGAATATATGATATCAGTTCATGATAAATAAAAGTCTTTAGGAGATATTATGGCAGAACTAAACTTAAAACAGATTACAGACAAATTAAATAGTGAGTTTGCAAGTGATGTCCGTAAACTTGTGTTTTGGTATGATGCCAATGCGGAGTTTCAGGAGGATATTGACAGCATAGAATTGGAAAATGCAAAGGTTCTACATCTTGAGCCGGACAACCAGTTCTATATTAAATACTTCTTGGAACGAGAGGATACGACAACCAATTACCTTGTGTATGCTCCTTTTGCGAAACCGAGCATAAGGGATAATCATCTTGCAGATACAATCCGATATTCCAAAGAATTTTTTGCCGACCGTGCTTCTTTGCTTACTCTTGATTTAGGAATTGATGAACGGTACAAGCCTGTTATTCAGCATTATATTAAATTCTTTGCGAATAAAGACAGAACGCAGAAATTTTATGATTTGGAAATAGAAAATTTCAACAGAAGTACGATAGAAGTTGCCTTGATGAGCGTTCTTTGCAAGGATAAGACTGCTTCTTTTGAAGAAGTGTTGCGTTCAATTTTGACAGACGATGGATTGCAGGATAATAAATACCTTGCAGAGTTTGAAAAGTATGATTTGCTTTCTGCATTCTGGCAGCAGGCAGATGTGGCATTTGGATATAATGACCCGAAGCCAACACTTGAAAAATTGGTTATCACGATGTTTGTTACTTATGCAGCTAAGAGTATTCATACGGATATGCCGCAGGCTTGGAAACCATTTATTTCTTATAAATTCGGTAATATCATTGCATTTATGGATAACCTGATGAACAGTTATCTGTATGGTACACGTTTTGATGAGATTTCAGAGATTATCTATAATGCAATCAACGGTAAAAATTATCTTGAGAAGATGGAAATCGAAACACTTGTAGATTGCAATATCTTTGCAGGTGTTGATGAGCTTTTGATTAGTTGGATTATCGGCAGACTTGAGAATGAGGATATAGGAGCAAAGTTGAATGGAAAGACGATTCCGGAACTTTGCGTAGAACGCAGGAAACAACATTTTGGAAAGAACTTCCGCAGTGAGTATTTCATTCTTCAAAATGCCTTTGATATGATTGCTGAAGGTAAGTATCAGCCAGTCAGTGGTATCAAAAACTTAGTTAAGGAATATACGGAGACAACCTATAAGATTGACCGCTACTATAGATACTTCTATTTTTACTTTGATAAATTGGAAGATACTACGCAGTTTGAAAAAATCAGGGAACTGGTTGAGAATATTTATACCAATGAGTATCTGAACCGAATAACAGTGAACTGGAACAATGAACTTGCAGACGCAGACGCAGAAACAGGACTTGCGTTGCAGAGAGATTTCTTTGCAAGACACATCAATTACTCAAAGGATAGAGTTGTTGTTATTATATCCGATGCACTCCGCTATGAGGTTGCACATACGCTGTTTGAAAAAATGCAGGCAGATGAGAAGTGCAATGCTTCTATCGGAGCAATGCAAGGCGTTCTTCCATCTTATACACCGTTAGGTATGGCTTCCCTGCTTCCGCATAAGACGATTGAGTACAGTCCGTCTTATGATGTACTGGTAGACGGAAAAGCGTGCAGTTCCACGGAGCAGAGGGAAGCTATTCTGAAAGAGTATAAAATAAGCAGTAAGTGCGTTCAGTTCGATTCAATGAAAACCATGAAGCAGGCAGACCTTCGTTCTATCTTTACCGGACAGGACGTTGTGTATATTTATCATAATCAGATAGATGCCCGTGGAGATAAAGCGGCTTCTGAGAATGAAGTCTTTACCGCTTGTGAAGAAGCAATCGAAGAAATTTATACTTTGATAAAGAGGATTGCATCGCAGGCAAATACTTATCATTTTATTGTGACAGCAGACCACGGATTTATTTATAAGAGAGATAAAATTCAGGCAACCGATAAGATTGCCGGAGCTGCTTCAAAATCAAACAGTGTTGGACAGCGTTATTCCATATCTGCCGAAGAAATCAAGGCAGACGGCGTTTGCCATACAACGGTTGGTAAGGTACTTGGTAGTGTCGATGAGCGTATTGTATCGTTCCCTCTTGCTTCAGATATTTTCAAGGTTGCAGGAGCTGGACAGAATTATGTTCATGGCGGCTGCTCTCCGCAGGAAATGCTTGTACCAATGATTGATGTGAAAGTGGATAAGGGCAAAAAGGAAACAAGTCTCGCAGAGATTGCTCTTGTAAGCCTGACTTCAAAGATTACAAATCTTATCACGACACTCGATTTTGTTCAGACAGAGCCGGTAAGTGATGTTGTGAAAGAAACAAGTTACCGAGTATATTTCATTTCTGATAGTAACGAGAAGATTTCTAATGAGAATATTGTTATTGCAGATAAGAAAGATAAAGATACGACGAAGCGTATGTTCAGACTCCGCTTTAACTTTAAGAACAAGAAATACGATAAATCACAGAAATACTACTTGGTTGCTTATGACGATAAGAATGATATAGAAGTTCTTCGTCACGAGATTATTATGGATATTGCATTTGCCGATGATTTTGGATTCTTCGGGTAATATCTGAAAAGGGGGTATCGCCTTATGGGAAGATGGGGCTTTTCTGATGCCTTAGCCTTTGCAGTTGCAATGACTGTTCGGGATATGAGCAGAGAGAAAGAGAAAAGACTGATTAAAACACAGAAGTTTTATCAGGAATGTTATGAAAAGATAGCCAGTGATAGCGAACGGGCATTCAATATTGTATCAAAAGTTGTAACAAAGGCGTCACGCCGATATATTCCGAACGAGATAGCTTCAGGCAGTACCTACCTTGCGTTATATGCGTTTGCTCTTGTCATTGAAAGACAGGGCAGAGTGACAAAAGAGCAGAGTAAAATCATTAGGATTTACTTCAATAATATGAGCTTTCCATTTTCGGAGAGTGCATATTTAAGTGCAGCGAGAACCGGAGGAGAGGTTGGCAATTTCCGAAATGTCATATCTATAAGTAAGAGTTATGCAGGTGGCTTTTGGGTCAACTTCTTTCGTGCATTATACAAATCCGGAACGCAGAAAGATTTGCAGGATATGATTGATTATACGACGTCAATCATTATGCGGTTTTCGATTCTTGGAAATCCTGACAGTAATATTTCCAATACAATCTGTCAGAACTTTATTGACAGTGTAAATTATCAGATTAACCAAGTGCGTGAGATTTCCATTAAGGAAGTGGACTGGCTTGGTGTGATACCAATAGAAGACCGATTAGAAGAAATGAAGTTTTTCTATGAGGATTTGATTGACAGGTCAAACATTACAAACGATATTTCAAAAGAAGAATTGCTTCCGTATTTGGAACTTCAGATTTTGAATTGTATCTGCGATGTTGTAATGATGACAAAACAGCCAAAGTCCGTGAAACTGAGAATGATGAATGATGCCGTCAGACTTTCAGGCATACATACTGGTGTAACACCGGAACAATATGTAAGAGAGATTGCTAACAATACGGAGATGGGGCAGTTTTATAAAACAATGTTCTCATCAGGTAATCCATTGGGTTCATTTTGGCTCGTGATTTTTACAATGGGTGGACAGCTCTATGGAACGGACGCAACTGATGAACCGATTGGAATTGTCAATAATATTTTTTCTATCCTGATTCAGATTGAGAATTATCTTGATGAAAAGTATAACTTCTTAGGAAAAGACAGCATAGCGAAAGAATATATGTTGCATATCATCGAGCAGCTTGCCGATAAGTGCGATGAGGAGGATTAGATTATTATGGATAACATTGAAAAAGATATAGCTCAGGGCTATGCTGATTTTGCAGATGATGAAGGAAGCATAGAAGAAGTAGAAACAGAGGAAAATATTGTAACTGAGAATAGCACATCATTTAGCTTTGAAGAAACCACCAATTTTTCTGAGATGAGTGATATAAACAGAAAGCTCCGTACTTATTTTGATGGAAAGATTGTCCGTAAGGATTTGACGAAATCCATCAAGGAAGGTGCGAATGTTCCGGTTTATGTGCTTGAATTTTTACTTGGACAGTATTGCAGTTCTGATGACCCGTCCATCATTGAAGAAGGTGTGGCGAATGTAAAAAGAATACTGGCAGACAATTATGTACGACCAGACGAAGCACAGAAAATCCTTTCATTGCTCCGTCAGAGGGGAAGTCATACCGTTATTGATAAGATTACGGTCAATCTGAATATTAAAAAAGATACTTATGAAGCAGAGTTTTCTAATCTTGGAATTAAAGCAATTCCGATTAGCGAAGATTATCCGAGTAAATTTGACCGCCTGCTTTGTGGCGGTATCTGGTGTATTGTCCAACTTGAATATGAATATATAGAGGAAGATAAGAATGCTTCTCCTATCCATATCCGTAAATTGACACCGATTCAGATGCCACACGTTGACATCAATGAGCTGAAACAAGGAAGAAAAGCATTTACAAAAGATGAATGGATAAGCGTAATGCTCCGTTCTATCGGTATGGAACCGGATACACTGACCGAAAGGGAAAAGTGGCTGCTTCTTGCCCGTATGTTACCGCTTGTAGAAAATAATTTTAATTTGTGTGAACTCGGACCGAGAAGTACAGGTAAATCTCATTTATACAAAGAAATTTCACCGAACAGTATTCTTGTTTCCGGTGGTCAGACAACAGTGGCAAATCTGTTCTACAATATGGCAAGAAAGACAGTTGGTCTTGTCGGTTTGTGGGATTGTGTTGCTTTTGATGAGGTTGCAGGTATCAATTTCAAAGATAAAGACGGTATCCAGATAATGAAAGATTATATGGCTTCCGGTTCTTTTGCCCGTGGAAAAGAAGAAAAATCTGCTTCTGCATCTATGGTATTTGTGGGTAATATCAACCAGAGTGTTGATGTGCTGTTGAAAACATCAAGTCTGTTTGCTCCGTTCCCACCGGAAATGGGAACAGATACAGCATTCCTTGACCGTATGCATTGCTATATTCCGGGTTGGGAAATTCCAAAATTCAGACCGCAGCACTTTACAAATGATTATGGATTTATCAGTGATTATCTTGCAGAGTTTATCAGAGAACTTCGTAAAGAACAGTATGGAGATGCACTTGATAAATATTTCCGTCTTGGAAAGAACTTAAATCAGCGTGATACGATTGCAGTCAGAAAAATGGTCGGTGGATTTATTAAGCTGCTTTATCCTGATGGAGAATATACAAAAGAAGAACTGGAAGAAGTTTTAAAGATTTCTCTTGAGATGCGTCGCAGAGTAAAAGAGCAGTTAAAGAAACTTGGTGGTATGGAGTTCTATGATGTGAATTTCTCATACATTGATAATGAAACATTTGAGGAATTCTATGTATCCGTACCGGAGCAAGGCGGTGGAAAGCTGATTCCGGAAGGAATGTGTAATCCGGGACAAGTCTATACCGTGGCTCAGGGTAAAACAGGTATGCTTGGTGTATTCCGTTTGGAATCTCAGATGATGCCGGGTAATGGAAAATTTGAGCGTTCAGGTCTTGGTTCTGATGGAAAATGTAAAGAAGCAACGAACACGGCATTTAATTTTCTGAAAGCCAATTCTAACCGTATCAGTGGCTCTATCAGTACGACGACAAAGGATTATATCATCAATTACCAAGACTTGCAGGGCATTGGTATGACAGACAAATTGGCATTGCCAACACTGATTGCTTTATCTTCAGTGGCATTAGGTAAACCTGTTGCAAGCAGTCTTGCGGTTCTTGGAGAAATCAGTATTGCAGGAACACTTATCAAAGTTGATGAACTTGCAAACAGCTTGCAGGTATGTTTGGACAGTGGGGCAAAGAAAGTCTTGCTCCCTATCGTATCAGCAGCAGACATCGGAGCAGTTCCATCGGATTTAATTGGTTGCTTTAATTTGATTTTCTATTCCAGTGCGGAAGATGCAGTATATAAGGCGTTGGGTGTGGAATAAAAAGAAAGGGTGTTTTATTGAAAGTGGCAGAAGATAAAACAGAAATTATATTAGCACAATGGCAAACTTGCGTTGAAATGGCAAATTCAGTTAGTCAACGTAGAGATGCGATGAATAATATTTTTATTACATTAAACTTAGCGATAATTGCAGCCGTTTCAATAACGTGGAATATAAAATCTTTGTTTATCCTTGTGGCAGGAATAGTTGTTTGTGCTATTTGGTTATTGTTTATTAGAAACTATAAGCTGCTTAATGCAGAGAAATTTAATGTAATAAATACTATCGAAAAGAGACTTCCGGTAACGCCATTTAATGATGAGTGGGAAAAACTGAAAAACAATAAAAAATATATAGATGGTACTAAGCTGGAGAGAACCCTTCCAATAATGTTCATCATTTTGTATGGAGTTGCTGTTGTTACTATTGTTTACATGAAATTTTGTTAAATAAAAAGGAGAGATTATATGACATACCATTTATTTATCAGTCACTCTTGGAATTATTCAAATACATATAATGATTTGATTAGACTACTTGATTCAAAAGCTTATTTTAGTTATAAGAATTATTCAGTTCCTAAAGATGACCCGATACATAATGCACCATATGATTATCAATTAAAGGCGGCTATTCGAAATCAAATGCAGCACGCAAGTTGTGTTTTGATTCTTGCAGGCGTTTATTCAACTTATAGCAAATGGATAAATATTGAGATTCAACTGGCACAAGAGATGGGGAAGAAAATCATTGCAATTGAGCCGTGGGCTTCTGAAAGAACATCACTGGTTGTAAAAAGAGCTGCAAATGATATTGTAAAATGGAATACGGACTCTATTGTAAGAGCAATTAGAGGATATTAAACTGGAAAATGATATTCCTGAATAAACGATTAGGTTATGAGAAAACTATGGTTGCTAAGGAGAGTTATAATACATATTAGAAATTTGGAAAGGGCAGGCTATGGAAACAAAGCCAAGGATTTTATATTTACAAAAGATTTTACTGGAAAGAACCGATGAAGAAAATCCTCTTTCCACAACTCAGTTAATCAATATATTGAATGATGAATACGGAATATCTGCACATAGAACGACGGTCACAAAAGATATTGCTGCACTTCAGGAGTTTGGAATGGATATTGTTACTATCCATTCTACTCAGAGCAAATACTTTGTAGCCAGTCGTAAGTTTGAATTGCCAGAACTGAAACTGCTGATAGACGCAGTGGAGTCATCGAAGTTCATTACCAAGAAGAAAAGCGAAACTTTGATTGAGAAGATACATACGATGACCAGTCCGGGGCAGGTGGCAAAGCTGAAGCGTAATAACTATGTGGTCAATCGCATTAAGCCCGATAATGAGCAGATATATTACATCATCGACGCTATAAATGACGCTATCAATGCAAGTAAACAGATTTCTTTCCAGTATTACGATTATACCGGATTAAAGAAGAAGGTTCTGAAGAATAAGGGCGAAGTATATAAGCTCAGTCCGTATAAACTTCTCTGGTGTGGGGACTATTATTATGTTCTCGGATATTCTGAGAAGAAAAGTAAGGTTATCAATTTCAGGGTAGACCGTATTGCTTCCAAGCCGGAGATATTGGATAAAGATATTATTTCTATGCCTGATGATTTTGATATTGAGAATTACACAAAGGAAGTATTCTTTATGTTCTCAGGCGAGAAAGTTCTTGTGGATTTAAGATGTGATAATAGTCTGATGAAAACAATGGTTGACCGTTTCGGAGAAGATGTGACAACCCTTGCGTATGATATGACTTCCTTCAGAGTACAGACCGAAGTATCAGCCAGTCCTACCTTTTTCGGTTGGGTGTTTGGCTTTAATGGCAAGGTACAGATACTTGCACCGGAAAATGTGAAGGAACAGTACAGACAGATGATTTCACAAGCCGATGAGGATATGCAGGAGAGTGAGTAGTGATTCGTAAACGATTTAAAATTTGTGTGAAAAATCAATTATTATGAATATGAAAATGATATGTTTTTAAATTGTGCAGACGGTCTGCACAATTAGGAAGGAGTCAATATGCTTACACCGTCAAATCAATATTTGCAGGCAGTAGAAGAAATAAATGATTATGTCAATCAGGCTAAATGCAGAGCTTCTGTCAGTGTAAATAGTGAGATAATGAAAACAAATATATTTATTGGAAATGTTATTATCCGCAATTCTGAGTGGGGAAATAAATTTGTGGAAAATCTGTCTAAGGATATGAAGATGAGATTTCCAAGTGCAAAAGGTTATTCTGTAAGAAATTTAAAATATATGAAGAAATTTGCACAGACTTTTACGGAAGATGATGTAGATGAGTACGGATTGGGAAGGATTACTTGGAGTCATCATCAGATATTGATGAGTAAAGTGTCAAATCGAGAAGAATATATATGGTATCTGGAAAAAACTTTGGAACATAAGTGGTCAGTTGATGATTTGACTTCCCAAGTTAAGAGTCAATTATATGAGCGACAGGCAGTTGCTAACAAAATATCAAATTTTGAAAGACGATTACCGGCTGAACAAAAGAATATGGTATTAAGCACAATGAAAGACCCATATATGTTTGATTTCATCGATTATACGGAAGAAATGTTGGAAACAGATATAGAAAATGAACTTGTAAAAAATGTTACTTCTTTGTTGATGGAATTAGGCACTGGTTTTGCCTTTATGGGACAGCAGTATCATCTTGAGGTTGGGGAAAAAGATTTTTATATAGACCTTCTTTTCTATAACACAAAGCTTAGATGTTATGTGGCAATAGACCTTAAAACTGGCGAGTTTAAGCCAGAACAGGCAGGAAAGATGAATTTTTATTTATCTGCTTTAGACGATTTAGTGAAAGCTCCAGAGGATAATCCATCAGTGGGACTTATTTTGTGCAGAGATGAAAATAGAACAATTGCAGAGTATGCATTGAGAGATATGTCAAAACCGATTGGTGTCAGTGAATATCACTTATGCACGGATTTACCGTTAGATTTGAAAAATGCATTACCTGCCGTAGAAGATATTAGAAGTAGAATTGATATGAAAAAGTAATTTGTGCAGACGGTCTGCACAAATTGCATTGAACAAAAAAGCCTTTATGGGCGGAAATTTTCAATGGAATAAAAATGACAGATATGTTGTATCAGTATTATGGAGTGAAGGATAATGCATAGTAAAAGAGTTCTTAAAGATTTTGGACTCAGTGAATCCAAAATCAATGCGACTATTACCAAAGATTTATACATTGCTTAGATTGTTGCCCCAGTGAGGCAACAATCTAATTGTGCAGACGGTCTGCACAAATTGTAGAATAAAAGTTTATTGAACAAAAAAGCTTTTATGGGCTGTAATTTTCAATGAAAATAAAAACTTTACTTTTAACATTGACTAAGTTAAAAAGAAATAAATTGAGTTAAAAGGTGCAGAGGTGTTAGCAAATTGCGACACCTCTTTTCTTTTGCGAAAAACCTACTTGAAAAAATTTTCGCATCAGGTATAATAAAACTATCGAAAGCATATTGCTTCCGATAGAAAAGAAAGCGAGGTGCAGGTATGAGAAGCAAGAGTCCTGAACTTATGAGTGAGATAAAAAAGTATATCGAGGATTATTACCTGCAAAACAGACAATCCCCATCGACTACAAAGATTGCGGAAGCTGTTGGCATTGCCAGAGGTACAGCATATAAATACTTGGTAGAGATGGCTGAGAAGAATATGATTGAGTACGACGGGCAGGAGATTAGTACCAATGTGACCCGTAAGTACAGTGGCGAACAGACACAGACACCGATTGTAGGTTCTATTCCTTGTGGTAGTCCTCAGTATGAGGAAGAAAATATTGAAGAATATGTATCACTTCCTACTGCTATTTTCGGCAAAGGAGATTTCTTCATATTAAGAGCAAGCGGTCAGTCTATGATTGATGCAGGGATAGATGACGGCGACCTTGTGGTTGTTAAAAAGCAGGTAGAAGCCAATGATGGCGATATAGTAGTTGCCCTTGTGGATAATCAGAATACATTGAAACGTTACTTCCGAGATGATGAGAATAAGAAAATCATTCTCCATCCGGAAAATAAGAAGATGAAAGACATCATTGTAGATGAGTGCTGCATTCAGGGTGTGGCTTGTCACATCATCAAAGAACTATAGCAGAGGACAGACGAATGAGAACACTTGAAGGAATTCGCTATCTAATCAATTTGGATAGTGCGGAAATACAACAGAACTTTGCCGGAGGAGTTGCACCGCCGGACAAGGTGGAGTCGGAGGTGGACACAACTTGAGTATTTATATGTCAAGAGCCGAGTTGGAAGAAATCAGCGAAGGCTTGATAACAGCTTATGCTAATAAGTTTAGCAATCGAGTGATTCAATCCATCGACATAGAACATTTCATTACAGAATTTCTTATGTTACGAATTGAATACGCTTCTTTCGCAGAAGATGATGCAGGCAGGATTGGCTTTCTGGCAGATGGAGCAACACCACTGCTGGTACATCAGGACGGAAAAATTATTCCCTTTGTTTTCCCGAAAGATACCATCGTACTTGATAAATTTCTTCTTGCCGAAAAGGAGCAGGGACGTCGCAGGTTTACAATGGCACACGAAGCGTCACATCATATCTTGAGTAAGATGTATGCAATGCCGAGTGAAGGACGCTTTCATGCAGAGTATGACAGTGAGCGTAGTTATTCCAAAGAGGAACTGGCTCAGATGTTTGCGTCTGTTGAGTGGCAGGCAGATACAATGGGAGCTTCGCTTCTTATGCCGAGAAGAATTATTGAAAATGCCTTGGCGAAATATAATCAGTCAAATCCGATAAAAGTTTATGGCGATAATACCATCACTTCAAAGGAAAAAGCAGTTATCCGTAGAATGGCAGCTTATATCGGAGTATCTTATACAGCCTTGGTTATCAGATTGAGAGATATGGGACTATTTGAGTATCACAATATCCTTGAGTACATTTCCAATGAGCTAAATCTGGGAGGTGTTTCACAATGAGGTTACAGACTCAGGTAGCACCTGAAATACAAAAGAGATTGCTTCTGTCAAGAGTAGAAGCAGAAAGTCTGAAAGAGCGTGATATTCTCTGCCCGACTTGTGGGTTCAGGATACAAAGAGTATTTTCAGACGCAACCGGACATTTGAGTGTGAAGTGTCAGAAATGCAAGAATGTCCATATCTTAAATCTCGCTTACTTCCGCAGAATCCGCAGGAACGGATATAGTAGGAATTGCAGGCGATGAATATTACAAGTAAATATCGAAACGATTTCTAATCGAGTAAGCGGAGATAAGCAATTTATTTGCTAAACTACCAAGCACCGTACGAAGCCGGATAAGTGAAGAATAGAAGTATTCTTTGCTGTCCAGATTCGACGGTGCTTTTTTGTTGCTGTTTTATTCGATTATGCTTCGTGCAGTATTAGGTCTTTTCCCTTGCTTGGGAAAGGACTTTTATGTTTTATAACGTATGGCAGTGCCAGATAGCTGAGTACCCGTAATCTCCGAATTTTGAAACTTATCAATTTTTCAAAATTCAAAGGAGATTACGGAAATGAAAAACAAACTTACATTAACAGAACAAGAAGAATTATTTGTAAAGGATTGTAAACTGATAAATCTTAAATACGAATATAACGGTTATACCGGAGCTGAAAGATGGGCGATTATTACGGAATTATCGGTAAAAGAGCTTTGGGAGAAGTATCCCCTTGTTATAGAAAGATATTCTCCGTTTGTTCATCTTTCCATTGCACAGGGAGAGGTAATTGACGATGCAAACCGAAATGAGGACAAGTATGCAAAGAGAAGCAGTCGCACACTTGACTGCTATGGATATGACGATGAAATGTCCTCACAGTTCCATAAAGAACTTGCCATTATGTTTGACGACCCGTTTGAAAGAGCAGAGGAAGAAAGGCTTGAACTGGAAAGAGAAGAATTGCGTCAGTGTGAAATCAGGAAAGCAAGGATAGCACTTTCAATGTTGCAGCCACTTCAAAGGGAACGCCTTATGAAGAATGTGTGCTGCGGTCTGAGTTCCAGAGCGATTGCAAAGCAGGAGGGCGTATATTACAGCTCCGTAGATAAGTCTATTGCTGCGGCAAAGAAAAACTTTATCAAATTTTATGAAAATCTCTGATTTTGGGTGTGCATTTCATACCCCTTTGTCCAAATGAGTGAAGGGGTTATTTCATTCCGGATACGAATGACACTTTAAAAATTAGATTCTTGTGAGGTTATGTATATGAAAGAAAAAATGATTTGTCGTGGGGATTTATTCTACTATGACTTTGGAGATAACAGTGGTTCAGTACAAAGCGGAGAACGTCCGGTGCTTGTCATTCAGGCAGACGATTATAACCAGAATGCTCCGACGATTATTGTTGCAGCGGTTACAAGTGTAATCAAGAAAAGATATTTGCCATCGCACATTATTCTTGGCGAGGAGTTTGGACTGAAGAAACCGTCAATGGTTCTTCTGGAGCAGATACGGACAGTCAATAGAGAGGATTTGCGTGAATACATAGGTACGGTAGATGACGATAAACTTTTCAGGCAGATAAACGCAACTTTGAAAAAGACTTTTGGACTTTGGGTTTACAAGCCGGAGGGAAAAGAAAATATTCGTTGTCTATGCCCGAAGTGCCTGAATGATTACATCCACAATCCGGACTATATTGTAAGGCGACTTGACCCATTTGCAAAGCGAAAAGACAGATGTGATAAGTGTGATGGGGATGGTTGGGATTATGTTGTTACCGACAGATATTCATCAAAGAAAGAAAAGAGGGGAAGCAATGACAGAAAATAAAATCATTATTCCTATCTGGAAGAAGTCCAATCTTACAGTAGAAGAAGCCGCAGCTTATTGTGGTATTGGCTCAAGAAAATTAAGAGAAATGTCCGACTCGGAGTTTTGCCCTTTTGTTCTTTGGAATGGAAGTAAGCGACTGATTAAAAGAAGAAAACTGGACGAATATCTTGATAATGCGTATTCGATATAGCTGATTTGTAAAATGTGCGATGGGTCGGTTCGCATGATAGGCTCATCGCCATTTTTTAATTATCATAAGGGCAGAAAAACAAGGAGGTGCTTCCGTAATGGCAGATACAGAAAAGATTATCCGAAAAAAATATGATGTGCCGATATGGCATAAGTCTAATTTGACGATTGATGAAGCAGTTGAATATTCTGGCATAGGTAGAGAAAGACTGAGAAAACTAACAAGCCAAGAAGAATGCCCATTTGTTCTTCATATAGGAAATCGTCGAATGATTAAGAGGAGGATTTTTGATGAATACATTGAAAAACTTACTTTCCTTGAATGATGATGAACGCTTACTTGCCGAAGTAAGAACATATCAGGAAAAACTCATAAGCAATGCTGAAGAACCGATATGGGAAAGAAAGTGGCTGACAATCGAAGAAGCCGCAGCATATTCCGGTATAGGAAGAACGAAGTTGCGTGAGTTGTCTAATCAAGCAGGTTGTCCCTTTGCAATATGGATAGGCAATAAAATCCATATTGTGAGGGAACGACTGGACAAATATATAGATAAGCAGTTTAGAATTTAGGAGGACACAATGGCGACAAAAAGAAAAGATAAATCAAGGGTTGTTCTGAAAACCGGAGAGGTTCAGAGAAAAGACGGTACTTATCAATTTAGCTGGCAGGACAGCCAGATGAAAAGAAGATTTGTTTACGCAAGAACTTTAGATGACCTGAGAGAAAAAGAAAAGCGTATTCAGAAAGATAAATGTGATGGTATTAAGACCGAAGCACGATACACAACCATTGATGAATTATTTGACCTTTGGGCAAATATGAAAAGGGGGCTGAAGAATAATACCTTTGAAAATTACAAATATATGTACAATACCTTTGTGCGACCAGTGATTGGAAGTAAAAGAATATCAACGCTGAAGAAATCAGATATTAAGAAATACTACAATTATCTTGTTGATGAAAGAAATTTGAAGCCTTCAACGATTGATAATATACATACGGTTCTTCATCAGGTTTTACAGATTGCTGTCGATGATGACTTCATCAGAAATAACCCGTCAGATAATGTGTTGAGAGAATTGAAAAAAGCACATTGTTTTCAGTCGGAAAAGCGTAGAGCGTTGACGAAACCGGAGCAGGAGCTATTTCTGAATTTCCTGAAAACCCACCCTGTATATGAACACTGGTATCCGGTCTTTGCAGTAATGATAGGAACTGGACTTCGTGTGGGGGAAGTAACTGGATTGAGATGGTGTGATATTGATATGGAAAGTGGAATGATTGATGTTAATCATACTCTTGTATATTATGACCACAGAACTGAGGGAAGTAAAAGCGGCTGTTATTTCAATGTAAATACAACGAAGACTCTGGCGAGTATGAGGCAGGTTCCAATGCTCGGTTTTGTGAAAGAAGCATTTGAACAGGAGAAACAGAAGCAGGAAGATTTAGGACTTCATTGCGAGGTCACGATTGACGGATATACAGATTTTATTTTCATCAATCGTTTTGGTCAGGCACAGCACCAAGCCACACTCAACAAAGCAATCCGAAGAATTATCCGTGATTGCAATGATGAGCAGTTTTTGCACAGTGATGAACCTGATGTGTTACTTCCTCATTTTAGCTGTCACTCGCTTAGACATACATTTACAACAAGAATGTGTGAAGCTGGAGTAAATATAAAGGTCATTCAAGACGCACTCGGACATTCAGATATTTCAACTACACTGAACATCTATGCTGATGTTACAAAAGAAATGAAAGCGGCAGAGTTCAAAGGATTGGATAGCTACTTCAAAGGATAATATTGGACTTCACATACAGAAAGAGAACATACAGAGTGTTGTGTGTTCTTTTTTCTTGTTCTGAAGCAAGAAAAGATAAGGCAGCGTTACTTTGATGTGGATTGACATTGTAAATAAGAGAAGTTATAATTTCTTGTATATGACTATGCTCTTGCATATACTACTATCGCCCTACATCATTTACATCATATTTTACATCATTTGCCCGCAAAGTGACTCAAAGTAGAGCAAAAATATGAAGTATGGGGGATAATTGGAATATGGAGAATTTAATAGTATTAACACCAGCTTGGTCGAGTATGAAAGAACCACAAAAAGGGTCCCGACGATGAAGACACTCGGCGGAAAGACACCTGCTAATAACTCAGATAGTTTAGTGGATAACTCATCTGATAATGGCGCAGCTTGTGGAAATAATAATGGCTTCTTTACAGCTAATGAAAAAATTGATTTTTCTAATGTAAAGGTTGAGCCTCTATTTGAAGAAGAGGTAGACTTTGATACATTCAGTAAGTCAGATTTCAGAGCCGTTAAAGTTAAGGAATGTGTAGCAGTTCCTAAGTCAAAGAAGTTGCTTCAGTTTACACTTGATGATGGTACAGGCACAGACCGTACTATTTTAAGCGGAATCCACGCTTACTATGAGCCAGAAGAGCTTGTTGGAAAGACACTTATCGCTATTACCAATCTTCCACCAAGAAAGATGATGGGAATTGAGTCTTGTGGTATGTTACTTTCAGCAGTAAACAATCTTAAGGATTCAGAGGATGAAGAGCTTCATCTTCTTATGGTTGATAACCATATTCCTGCTGGTGCAAAGCTCTATTAAGATGAGAAACTGAGCCTTGCGGCGGTGTGCGCTTGCGAACACCGACATAAGGCGAAAAACGCACGGAGACGCCAGTCGACGTGATGTAAAGATGTACCGTTTTACAAAATAGACGGGACGTACTTCATTTGATAAAAAACTAAAAAAACAGCGATTTACATCAAACTTACATCAATTGATGCAGAAATCGGTGCAAGCAAGAAAAAATCGCATAATTAGCAGAATGAATGGGCAGTCCTGAAATCGGGATTGCCCATTTTTAGAAGAAAGACGAAAAACTCTTGACCTGCACGCAGCGTATACGCTTATACTATCAACATAAATCATAAGGAGGTGCATTTGATGTTATTAAATGAAATTATAAATGAGGTTGGAATGACAAAGCGTGCAGTTAAGTATTATGAAGAAAAAGGATTGCTGTCAGTGGATAAAGATAACAATGGTTATCGTAACTATACTGCACAAGATGTTGAAACTTTAAAAAAGATTTCAGTATATAGAAAACTCGGTATTAGTATTAAAGACATACAGAGTCTTTTGGAAACTGGCGACAAAAGTATTCTTCTTCGTATTTATCAAGAAAAAGTGCAGGAAAAAGTTTTAAAAGACTCAGAACTTGAAGCTTTGAAGCAATTTATAGATGATGGTGACGCAGACAAAGCAAATGAGGCACTTGATTATCAAACCGTTGAAAATGCAATTGAGTCTTTGCTACCGGGAAAAGAATGGGGAGATTATTTTAAAAGTCATTTCAAACCATTTCTTAATGTAAGGTTGAAGACTCTGGAACAGAAGCAGGCACTACAGAATATATTAGAATATTGCGATGAAACGACATTGAAAGTTCCTTTTATTATGGGAATAGGTGCGAAGATGATAGGTGGGATTGCACAAGAAACCAGAACCGCAGATGAGATGATAGCCTATTATCGTGATATGAGTGAAAGTGAATATGAAAGACTAAAAGAAAAAGTATGGAAAGGTGCTAAAATAAAAAACGGTATAATGAAATACCATCCAGCATTTATTGCACAGAGAAAAATGCAGAAAGAGTTACAAAATAAAGGATATAACGATATATTCATTCCTAATTTAATGGTTCTGTCTCCAACGTATGCAGAATATAAGAAAGCGTTAGATAATGTGAACGATAGAATGTGTAGAGAACTTGGACTGTATTATGATAGCAATTATAACTTAGTTATTAAAAAAGATAATTCTAAGTAAAAGTTAAACTACCCTTTGGGAGAGGAAAAATCCTTTTCTCAAAGGGCTTTTTCTATTTATACGGATATTCGCAAACTACAAGATAAAGCCAAAACTTCATATACTCTAAGCACAAGGAGGTTGAGGTTTGGCTATGAACAACAATTTAGCAGAAGTACACCCGGAGCTTGTTTCGGAGTGGTCAGAGAAGAATTTACTGCTTACACCTGATGGCATTACTTTCGGTTCAAATAAAAAAGTATGGTGGAAAGGTACTTGCGGTCACGAATGGCAGGCAAGCGTTAAGGCTCGTTCTAATGGAGAAAAATGCCCGATATGTTCCGGTGCGAGAGTGATTGCAGGTATTAACGATTTGGCGACATTAGAACCATTACTGGTAAAGCAGTGGTCGAAAAAGAATAAGATAAAACCGACAGAGGTTTCTATTGGTTCTCATAAGAAAGTGATTTGGAGATGTGAGAAAGGACACGAGTGGGAAGCTGCTGTTAAGAGCAGGACAATAAATAAAATTGGTTGCCCGTATTGCAGTGGGTACATATTCCTGAAAGGATTTAACGATTTGCAGACAACACACCCTGAAATTGCTTCGGAGTGGTCAGAAAAAAACTTGCCGTTGAAACCTGATGAGGTAAATGCAAAGTCGAGGAAAAATGTCTGGTGGAGATGCGGTAAATGCGGTAACGAGTGGAAATCAGTTATCAATGCTCGTGTGAAAGGTACGGTATGCCCCGTTTGTGCGGAGAGAGAAGTTCTTGCCGGATATAATGATTTGGCGACGACAGATAATCAGCTTCTCAGTGAATGGGATTATGAACAGAATAAATTGAAGCCGACAGAAGTATCACGAACTTCAGCAAAGAGAGCGTGGTGGAAATGCAGGCACGGTCATTCGTGGAGTATGAAGATAAATGAAAGAACGATATTGAATAAAGGCTGCCGAATTTGTGAGCAAGAATATTTGTCATTGTTTCCTGCTTTGGCTGTCAGCTATTATTCTAATAAGAAAGGCTTGAAAGCAGAACTTGGTTCTGACCGATTGCTTGGAGTTCCGCTTGAAACATACATACCTTCAGAAAAGTTGGCTATTGAGTCAGAAAGTGCCGATGAGAATATAGAAATAATGAAAGCATATATGTGCAAGCAAAGAGGAATAAGGCTGATTAAGCTGCCGATGAAAGGCACAGAACTGGATTATGCCAATAGCTTAAAGAAAGCTTTTCAGAGCGTACATATATTTATTTCTTCTGATACAGAGGAAGATGTGGAGATAATCAAAAATACATTTGAAAGATGGAGGGATAGCCAATGAGAGAGAAAACCTATCATCTATGCATCAGGAAGTAATCAAAAACCTAGAAAGTATCCACGGTGCGCTATTACGAATGAACCGTTCGATACAAGCAGAAGGCACTTTCGGAATTATGAAAAACGACCGTTGGTACAAGAGAATTATCCGAAGAGGTATTCATTCAGTCAAACTGGAAGTTTTACTCGTGGCGATAGGCCACAATCTATATAAATATCAGAAAAAAAGATGAGAAACAGAACTGCCGCATAGATTCAAAAAAGAATTTCTATGGGGTAGGGGAAGAGCGCTTTCTTTGCGCATGATTTCAGTCATTTATACACAACAGGTACAAAAATGGAGATGCGAAAAAACTCAATCGAGTTTTTTCACATCCCCTATTACAACGATGGTCAGCTCATTTGTGGCAGAATGGTATGGTTGAAGCGCGGAGCGGCATCATGAATGAAGGGTGATGTCGCTCGAAATTATACGCAATGAAATAAGCGCGGTTCAGCAGGAATTGCTATTGAAGTTGGAAATAAAATCAATCGCCATGCTAGAATATTCACCAAAACAAGATTCCGAGGCCTGCTGAAAACAGGATCATCAGAATTGGCGATGGAGCTGTTTTTCTGATTATTTTACAAATCAGATGTGTTGCTCCGAGCATGGCAAATACTGCGATAGAGCGCAAATCGGGCGCAAATCCGGCCTGTAAATCTGTGAGGCCAAACAGCGTAGACAGCGCCATGCTGAGCGCGGTCGCAAGGATCATCGCTACAACGCACGGACGAACTCCCGATAAAAAGGCGTTGACGGGTGCATATTTCATCAGATTCTTTAGTGCGGATGCAATTAAGAGAATAATCAAAAATGACGGCAACACCACGCCCAGCGTTGCAACAAATGAACCGAGGATTCCGCCCTGTGTTGAGCCGATAAAGGTTGCCATATTCACGGCAAGGGATCCCGGTGTGGATTCAGATACGGCAATAAAATTCAGAAACTCGTTCTCTGTCAACCAGCCGTTGGAAAGCACCCTTTCGCGTACCAGCGAAACCATTCCATAGCCGCCGCCGAAAGACAAGGCACCGATCATCAAAAAGTTCAGAAAGAGACGCAGATATATCATGACGTTTTCCCATCTCCTTTCCGGATTTTTCGCAGAAAGAAAACAACAAGCCCGACCGCGCCGCAGATCAGGATGTAAAACACAGAGGAAAACGAAACTGCCGTGATCGAGCAACAGAGCATGGAAGCCATGACCAACGTGAGAAGCGTCAAGTTTAGTGTGTTTTTGTCAATACTTTTAAGCATTTTCAGTCCTGCGGTAAGGATCAGATAGATCACACATACCTGAATCCCGCGGAATGCGCAGGAAACCCAGCGCAAACTGAGAAACTGATCAAAGAACAGCGAGATACCATAAATTACAAAGAAAGATGGAATGCAGACAGCAAGTGTGGACATGGTTGCACCCGCAAATCCTGCAATTTTGTAACCAATGTAAGTCGCACTGTTGATGGCGACTGGTCCTGGCGTGGATTCGGCTACCGCAACCATGTCCAGAAACTCGCTTTTTTCAAGCCATTTTTTCTTTTCAACGAACTCATTTTCAAGCAGCGCAATCATAGCGTATCCGCCGCCAAAGGTGAACGCACCGATTTTTAAGAATGTGATAAATAAAGAGCAAATTAGTTTCATGCCTGTATATCCCTCCTTCTGCGAATAATACCTACAAGAAAAACACCCAATAGAATCAGGCAGCCAGACAACACCTGCGACACGCGGACTCTTGGCATCAGATATAGACTGTCAGTACGAAGTCCCTCTACAAAGCAGCGTATCACGCCATAGCCAATCATGTAAAACGGAAGCAGATATCCTTTTTTCTGAAATGCGGATAGGAGATCAGCATGACAATCAGCAGCAGTGTATTCAGTGCAGATTCGTAGAAGAACGTCGCCTGATGCCACTGCCCGAGTTCCTCTATGTAAACATCATACGGAAAGAATTGGAGATCTAGATTTGTGATCAGATTTCCGTAAGTCTCCTGATTCACAAAATTCCCCCAACGTCCGATGGCTTGTCCAAGAACAAGGCTGGGAATCAGCGTATCTGCAAGCGACCAGAAGGAAAGTTCTTTGACCTTGCAGTAAATCAGTACAACAGCAACACCGCCGAGGATGCCTCCATAAATGGCAAGCCCGCCCTTATTGATTTGAAAAACGGAGAGAAGGTTATCCTTGTACTGCTCCCACTCAAAAAGCACATAGTATGCTCTGGCACAGAGAATACACACGGGAATCATCCCATCTACGGGTATCTGAAAGACCGGAGAACAAGCAGCGCTGGATTATCGACGAGGAAGCTACCGCCGTTGTGCGCCGCATCTTCCGCATGGTCAATGACGGCAAGGGCGTGTATCAGATTGCGGATATTCTGTCCGAGGAAAAGGTGCTTTGTCCGTCTGCCTACCTTGCTGCAAAAGGCGTGGGTAACCGTAGAAACAGCAAGTTTGAAGACCCCTACCGCTGGTGGGGTACGACGGTGAGCTATATTCTTGCCCGCGTGGAGTACATGGGGCATACCGTCAATTTCAAGACCTAACGCATTTCTTTGTTTTGGTTTCCATACCTATTTTTTTTAGGTTTTGGTAATATCCGTGCATACATTTTCTTCTCCTATATTATCGCAATTGGCCTGTTTCCTTTATAAAAATTCACCTTTAACTTGAATATTCATTCTACAGAGACTAAAGTCATATAGCGTAAAGACCCATTCGTTAAGATAAAAATGAAAACAGAATCCTCACATGGAATATATTAAACAACAGTACACTAAAAAGCAATAGACAGAAAGAAATTTTATGGCAGGTCGGATGAAATTCCTGCATCTGACAAAAAGGAAAATGAATAGGATATGAGTAGCTTGCCACGAGGGGGCTTAAAAGTGTAAGGAGATTATTGTAAATGATAAAATAAATATGTACATTTAGTGGAAAATAAAAAAAGATGAATTATGCTGCCCGAATGTATAGGAAGGTAGGATTTGAAATTGTTGATGAAAATGACGAAGAATATATTATGATTTGTAAGTTATAAGCACTTGCAAATTTCAGGTTTCGTTCCATTCTGTAAAGAAAAATGAATAAATGTCGATAAATATTATGAGCTAAGGATGGCGTCTGTTTGGATTGGAGGTTATATTATGAGAATACAAGCGGCAAATACATTTTATACAGGTACTTACTCTGTTTTGAATACGAAGTCATCATTTCCATATGCTGTAAAAGTTGAAGGTTACGGAAATACAAGAAACCAAAGGAGTTTATTTCAGTTTGCACATGTGACAATAACAGAACATATGGTAAACGCAAAATATGGTACAAAGATTACAAACGGTCTGAGAGTGCAGATGCAGACCGCAGGTAGTAAGAAAAAAGAAGATTGGACTGAGGTTTCCAAAGAACAGTTGGCAGAAGTAAAACTACCGGCATCATTTGATAAATTGAAAGAACAAAATTCTTATTTTTATCATGGAGAAAACATATCGGATTATGAACTAGTGCAAACTGCAGTAGCATTGGGGAAAATGGAATTACCAACAGATGAGAAAAAGTGTATCCCAGACAGAGTTGCAATGGATGCATTTGAAGTGCTTGTCAGAGACCAGGCGGCTCCAAAAAACTCATGGTCAAATACATTGTATTCGGAAGATGGAAAATATACCTTTACAAAGACTGAAAGCGGAAGATGGCAGATGCATTTGATTGATGATGCTGCCATAGGTGCATCTTTGGAAGATATAGCAAATTGGATGATGAGCGGCACGCCCAATAGAAATATTGAGACACGCTACCTAAATTATCTTCATACTGTTGATCCGGATTTATATAATGTGGCGATGCGAATAGGTACCGAGGTTCGTTCTTATGGTTTTATGGAGGATTTACATCAGCAGGGAGTATTAAGTGATAGTCAAAATCAGTATGATATGAGTCTGTTGGGTATGTTATTCGGTAAAGATGCGGATAGTATGCGTATGATATTGCATGGGTGTAAGGAGTCTGGTAATTTTTTGGAATTATTGGATTTGTATAGCCCGGATGGAGCAAAATCGTTGGATAAGCTTCGGGAACAGCAATATAAGCACGGTGGAATTGTTTAATATAGCGAGTTTTATGACAGGATATGAAAAAGCAATTAATTCTCGAAGTAGAAGAGTGTGAAACACTATTCGCTTGAAAATTTCAGTTTGCAGATTTGAAACAAAAGAACATAAATACAACAGCGTAAGGGCAGTTATAGACCGTAAAGGTTTGTAGCTGCCCTTTTTGCGTTTACGGAACTTTTGGACAAAATGTCCAGAAGTGGAAAGGAGAGCTTATGAAGTATTTACTGCACAGGCTGTATGTTCCACCATAGCGGAATTACAGCTATGGATTGTCAACACTTTTTCAGACAAATTTTTTTAGGTTATTTTCCCGATATTGTACAGGCGTTTGATACCCTAGGG